>JBNJCY010000361.1:0-2504 GCA_051744325.1 Actinomycetota bacterium | reverse complement strand
ACCGAGGGAGGCCACGCTCGCCCCGGCGTCCGCCAATTCGCCGCCGAGGAGGCCGGGGACGGCGTCGTAGGGCCCGTCGTCGGCGGCCTCGAGGAAGTCCGACCACCCGGGGACGACCCCGCTCGGGCCAGGGGAGAGGAGCGCGCGGCAGGTGCCGTAGCGCTCCATCGGCAGGTCGCCGGCCCGGCGGCCGGCGGAGACCGCGAGCCAGCCGTCGACGGGGCAGGAGGTGGAGCGGACCGAGCGGGAGATGAGGTTGCCGGTGGCGCCGTGCTCGAGCAGGGCGAAAAGGTTGGGGGTGGCGGCGGCAGAGGCGTCGTCCCAGCGCACGCCCGTCATGCCGACGAGCACCACGGGGCGGTCGCCGTCCGTGGTGAGGGATGGGAGCGGAGTCGCGACGGCGGGGACCGTGGTGAGGGATGGGAGCGGAGCCGCGACGGCAGGGACCGTGGTGAGGGATGGGAGCGGAGACGCGACGGCGGGGACCGCTGGGAGGACGAGGACGAGCAGGAGAACAGCCACCAGCGCGTGACGCAGGCGCGGGGCGGCCCAGCGGGAGGTCCTCACGTTCCAGAGCCTACTTGGTGCCCTCGGACGGGGGGAGGGAGCGCGTGGTGGTGGTAGCGCGCCCAGTGAAGCGAACACGCGTGTTCAGCATGTGTTTGCCTGCATGGGTGATGAAGCAGGACGGGGTACCCTTTTCCCACTATGCGCGTCGCCTATCTCGGCCCTGAGGGCACCTTCACGGAAGAGGCGATGCTCCGCCATGCCCCGGAGGCCGAGGGTGTGCCGTGCGTGGACGTGCCCTCCGCGCTGGACCTGGTCCGGATGGGCGAGGTCGCCCACGCGGTGGTCCCGATCGAGAACTCGGTCGAGGGCGGCGTCAACGCCACCCTCGACACCCTCGCGCACGGTTCTCCGCTCATGATCGTGGGCGAGGTGCTCGTGCCGATCACCTTCTCCCTGGTCGCGCGCCCCGGGACTGCGCTCGAGGACGTGCGCACCGTGGGGACGCACCCCCACGGCTGGGCGCAGTGCCGCCGCTGGATGCACGACAACCTCCCGGACGCCGTGCACGTGCCCACCACCTCCACAGCTGCCAGCGCTGCAGAACTCGCCACCGGCGAGGCCGAGTACGACGCGGGGTTGTGCTCGCGGATCTCCGCGGAGCGCTATCAACTTGAGGTCCTCGCGGAGAGCATCGCCGACAACTGGCACGCGATCACGCGGTTCGTGGTGGTCTCCACCCCGAGGAGGCTCCCCAAGCCCACCGGCGCCGACAAGACAACGCTGATGGTGCACCTGGCCCACAACGAGGCCGGTGGCCTGCTCGACATGCTCGAGCAGTTCGCCGTCCGCGGGGTCAACCTTTCCAGGATCGAATCCCGGCCCATCGGTGACTCGCTGGGCCGCTACGGCTTCTCCATTGATGCAGAGGGCCACGTGACGGAGGAACGAATGCAAGCAGTACTGATCGGCCTGCACCGGGTTTGCCCCCTGGTGCGGTTCATGGGGTCCTACCCCTCCGCGGAGGGCCCGACCACCCGGTTGCGCCCGGGCACCTCGGACGCCGACTTCATCGCAGCGCGCACCTGGGTGCGGTCGCTGCTCGACTCGTGAACGTCGACGCGCGCTCGCGCATCTTCGCCGAGGCGCGGGCGGCGTTCGCTGCGAGTGGCTACGACGGCGCGTCCCTCCGGACGATCACCAAGGCGGCAGGAGTTGACGTGGCGCTGGTCGCGTACTACTTCGGCAACAAGGAGGGGCTCTTCCGGGAGGTCATGGCGAGCACGTGTGTCCGGGGGGATCAGATGCACGAAGCGCTGGAAAACGCCCGCCACGGTGCCGGTGCAGAGGTGACGCGCCTGCTGGGTGAGATCCTGGAGAGCGAGCCCTGCCGCCAGGTGCTCGAGGCGATCTTCCGGACCGTGCTCTCGCCGAAACACGACGAGGACGCCATGCACCGTCAGGTCGTCGAGCAGCTCCGCACCGAGTACGGCAACGTCATCGGAGGTCCCGACTCCCACCCCGGCAACCACATCTTCGGCGCACTGCTCACCGGCACCTTCGTGATGCGCCACCTGATCCCGGTCGAGCCGCTGGTCTCGGTGGACCACGACACCCTGCTCCGGGTCCTCGCCGTCCAGGCGCAGGAGATCATCGACGCCGTCGACGACCGCGGCGAGCACGCCGGCTGGGGAGAGCTGGAAGGCGGGGTGAGCGGCGTCGTCGTCGACATCGGCTCGGACATCCACATCGGGGGCGCGACGCCCGGTGAGGACGTCACCACGAAGATACGCATCCTCGACGCGGCGCGCCGCTCGTTCGCTCGCCTCGGCTACCACGGCACCGCGCTGCGCGACCTGGCGGACGAGGTTGGCTGCAACGTGGCCCTCATCCCCTACCACTACGGGAGCAAGCTCGGCCTGTTCGAGGCGGTGGTCGGTCAGGGCCTCGCGCGAACCCGGGAGATCCGCGTCCTCATGGACGAGCGCGACCCGCAG
>JBNJCY010000360.1:0-2507 GCA_051744325.1 Actinomycetota bacterium | reverse complement strand
GGGCGTTGCCGTGTTGCTACCGGGCCATTCCGAGGAAGGTCAGCAGGAGTCGCTCGACCTCGACCATTTGCTGGCTCGACAGCCGTCCAACCCGGGCCTGAACGTTGCTGCGCCTCACGGTGGTCAACCTGTCCACCATCACGTCACTGTCCTGGGCCAACCCGGTCAGCCCGCCCGCGGTCACTCGCAGCCGCAGCAGAGGCGCATCGATCAACGTCGTCGTGAGTGGTGCGACCGTGACGGATTCGGTCGGGTCGAACACGTCGTCCTGGACGATGACGGCAGGTCGCGGCTTGGACGCGTAGACCCCACCGGCCACGGTCCAGATCTCTCCGCGTCTCACTCCTCGTCCCAGTCGACCGACACGGCCTCGATGAAGTCCTGGTCATCTGCACGGCGGTCGACCCGTGCGACGAGCGCAGCCTGGCGGCGTGCCTCACGCGCGAACTGCTCGGTGCGCACGTCCGGCACCCACACCTGGACGGGCCGATAGCCCCGTGCCCTCATCCGGTGCCGATACTCGCCCACACGATCCCTCACAACCACACATCCATGTTACATGTAACGAGGCAGCGGAGCCAGAGCCAGAGGGCGCCTGGACCAGCACCCCACGCCGCCAACGCACACCACGCGGCAAAAGCGGATGAGGTGAAGTCCTTTCGCGCCTCACGGTCAACGGCTCTGGTGGGAGCGCTAGTCTGGTGTGGCTCACTGCAGGGCTGAGGCGGCCAGAGGCGCCCACCGTGGCGAAGATGGCCGGTGGGAGGTGTGGTGACACCCGAGGTTGTTCCCGCTGCGGCGGATACGTGGCCGGCGCTGGCCGAGATCGAAGCGCGCGCCTTCCACGACGAACTCCCGTACCTCGCGTTGTTCCCCGAGGAGGGCACGCGGGCCGTGTGTCTGCTCGCGTGGTTCCGGGTTGCGGTGCCAGGAGCGATGTCCAGCGGCTTCCTGGTCGAGACCACCCCAGCGCTTCGGGCGGTTGCCATCTGGTCCCCGCCCGGCCGTCGTGACTCCCGGTTCACCCAGTTGCGGGCACTGCCGAGGCTGTTGCCCCAGGTGTGGACGCTGCTGCGGGTCACCGACCGTGCCGACCGGCAGCGGGCCTTCGGGTGGGGACGTCGCATCGAGCAGCGTGATCGCGAGCTCATGCCAGATCCGCACTGGTCCTTGGACGGTCTGGCCGTCAACCCGGAGCACCAGCGACTCGGCTACGGCGCTGTACTGCTATGGCATGGGCTACGCCGAGCCGACGCCGAGGGTCTGCCCAGCTACCTGGAGACGAACTCACGACGCAACGCGGAGTTCTACCGCAAGTTCGGCTTCGACGTGATCGAGCACGTCGCCGAGGACTACCCGCCGATGAGAATCCCGACGTGGCGCATGATGCGCCCCCCACACGAGGCAGCCTGAGTCCACTCAGGCGACTCGCCGGACCGGTGAAGAAGAGGCACATCCCATCGGGGCGGTGCAGCAACGCGCCGCGCGGCAGAAGAGCAAATGCCGCCGACGGCTTGTCAATACTGGGCTTGGGGCAGGGATCGCATCCGACCATAGGATTGGTCTCAATGCCAACCTCTCGATGCGAGGGCGAATGCGCGAGCAGCAACACCGTCCCGGGGCGACCGGGCACACCGGGCTGGCTCCGCTGCCCGCCCAGGAGGTTGCCCCAGACGTATGGAGCATCGGGCCTTGGGGGCGCACCTTGACCGTGGTCTACCTGATCCGTTCCACGTCCGGATGGACGCTGGTCGATGCCGGCTGGGTGGGTGATGGCGAACGGATCGCTGCCGCAGTGGCCCGCGTGATCGGTGATGCGGATCCGGTGGGCATCCTCCTCACCCACGCCCATCCGGACCACGAGGGCGACTGCCTCGCGCTGGCTCGCAGGTGGGATTGTCCGGTGTGGGTAAGTCCCGGCGAGTTCCGGATCGCCTGCCGTGACTTCGACGCCATGCTGGCCACCGCGATGCCGCTGGACCGATGGATGATCCTGCCGATCATGCGGCTTCTGGGACGCCGCAGGCGGCAGGCCCTGTTCGCCCGCACGAGTCTGGCGGCCGTCGCACGTGAGTTCGACCCCGGCGCCGGTGCGCCTGGCCTGCCCGACTGGGAGTGCATCCCAACCCCGGGGCACACCTCCGGCCACGTGTCCTTCTTCCGGCCGAGCGATCGTGTTCTGGTCAGTGGCGACGCACTGGTCACCGTGAAGATCGACACCATCACCAACCTGCTCTTGGGCCGTGCGGGCCTTTCACGCCCCCCCTGGTACACGACTTGGAACCGGACCCAGGCCACCGCCTCGATCGCCAAGATTGCTGCCCTTGCGCCAAGCGTCGTGGCGGGCGGCCACGGTTCGCCGCTCACCGGATCGGACACGGCCGCTGTGGTCGCAGCCTTCGCCGCGTCCCAGTGACTCCCAGAAGCGGGCTGCACCCGGCACTCGCAGCGGCATAGCGAGCGCGACTGCCACTGCAGACCGGCCTTGTGACTGGTCTATTCCTTCT
>JBNJCY010000359.1:0-2509 GCA_051744325.1 Actinomycetota bacterium | reverse complement strand
CCCTCACCGACGCCCTCACCGAAGCCCTCGCCGTCAGCCGCCCCGACGTCGTCGACCGACAAGGTGGTCGCGGAGGCGCAGCGGACCCTGCAGAAGTTCGCCATCCCGACCGGTCCCGTCGACGGGATCTGGGGACCGCGGACCGCGCAGGGGATGTGCACGTTCCGGCAGATGACGGGCCTGCCGGTCTCGCGAGGACGGATCACGAACGACGACCTCGCGAAGCTACGGCAGTACGACGGCTGGTACTCTCGCCTCAGCTCGCTTCCGGCGGCGTCCCGCAACGGGCGCAGCACCTACCTGCTGGTCCAGGAGACCTGCCAGACCATGCTCTACGCGCGCGGCGGCACCTACGTCCGGGTGATGCGGGTCTCCACCGGACGGAGCGGGTTCGCGACCCCCAACGGCGACTTCTCGCTCGGCAGGACGAGTCCGGGCTGGAGCTGCAGCACCATCTATCCCGAGGCCTGCTACAACCACACGGCGGGCGAGAACGCGATCCACCCGGACGGGACGGGGGAGTTCTCCCAGTACGGGAACATGTACAACAAGCGGTCGATCTCGGGCGCGATCATGCTGCACGGCTCGATGTCCGTGCCGACCTACCCCGCCAGCCACGGCTGCGTCCGGATCAGCGTGGCCAGCTCGGACTGGCTCTACCACAACCTGGACAACGGCTGGAACGCCATTGCGATCTCGGTGGTGGGGTCCTACTGGTGACCGGAGCGATGGACGAGCCGGCGCTAGGCTCGCCTTCCATGGCAGCGCGCGATCCGGCAACGCTCGATCCACAGGCGTGGGTCCGGGAGCGGACGGCCCAGTTGGTCCGGCCCACCCGTCCACCCGGGGAGCTGCGCGACGACCTCCTGCGCCTGCTCGGAGGGCTGGACCGCTGGGAGCGGACGGCGCCGTCGGCCCGGCTGACGGATCACCGGACGATCGACGGCGTGGCCGCCGACCGCGTCGAGTTCGCCACCCGGCCGGGATTGCTGGCCTCGGGGTGGTTCCTCACGCCTCCACGGCCGCTCGGCCACGGCGCCATCCTCGCGCTGCCCGGGCACGAGGCGTCACTGGCCTCGTTCATCGGTCTTGGGCCGGACGGCGAGTACGACCCCGCGAAGCGATCCGACTACCACCGCACCTTCCCCCTCCAGCTGGCCCAACTCGGGCACCGCGTCCTCGCGCTCGAGCAGGTGGGCTTCGGCGAGCGGCGCCCGCCCGCCCGCATCGCCGAGGGTGAGGCCGCGACGAGCTGCCAGGAGGATGTGGGTGCGGCCCTCATGCTCGGCGAGACCGTGCTGGGCTGGCGGGTGTGGGACGCGATGCGGGCCCTCGACCTGCTGGCGGCGCGGCCAGGCGTGGACGCTGGGCGCCTCGCCGTGGCGGGCATCTCCGGTGGCGGGACGACGGCGCTGTTCACCGCCGCCCTCGATGTGCGGGTGCGCGCCGCCGTCGTGTCGGGGTATCTCAACACCTTCGCCGACTCGATTCTCGCCGTGAACCACTGCGTCGACAACCACGTTCCCGGCCTCGCGCTGGTGGCCGACATGGCGGACGTCGCCGCGCTCATCGCGCCGCGCGCGCTGTTCGCGGAGAACGGCCGGGATGACGAGATCTTCCCGGTGGCCGGCTTCGAGGCGGCGGTGGGGCGGCTGCGGGAGGTGTACGCGGCCGCCGGCGTCCCGGAGCGGCTCAGCGCACACGCCTTCCCGGGCGGGCACCAGTGGGACGGCACCGGTCTCGCCGAGTTCCTGCGCCGGAACCTCTGAGTCTCGCGGTGTGGCCGGCTGAGGGCGCCATCACGCCGCGGTGGTGAGCCGCGCGACGTGCATGGTGAGGTAGGCGACCTCGTCCGGGGTGATGGGCTGCTCGAGCCGCAGCTCGAGGACCTCCTGCACCCTCAGCGCGCAGCGGAACGCCTCCGGGTAGGCGCCCCGGATCGCCTCAACGAGCTTCTCGTTCTCACCCGCCAACTGCCCACCCTGGTGCATGCGGATGAAGAAGTAGCGCAGGTGCGTGATGAAGCGGGCGGGGTCCACGCGCCGACCCGGCTTCTGCTGGAAGCCGAGGCCACGACCGGTGAGGACGACCTCCCGTCAGGACTCCTCCCGCGCGAGCACGACGTTGTTGTTCAAGACCATCAGGATCTCCATGCCGCGCTCCCTTCGGGGTTGTTGGGGTGTGAAAACCCGGCCCCGGGCCGAACGGTCCGGGGCCGGGTGGGTGTGGTCAGGCCAGCGAGGCGCCGTTGGTGGCGATGACCTTGCGATACCAGTCAAAGGACTTCTTGCGGTACCGCTCCAGGGTGCCCGAGCCGTCGTCGTTCCGGTCCACGTAGATGAAGCCGTAGCGCTTGGACATCTGCGCGGTGGAGGCGGAGACGAGGTCGATGGGGCCCCAGGTGGTGTAGCCCCACAGCTCCACCCCGTCCTCGATGGCCTCGCGCACCTGCACGAGGTGGTCGTTGAGGTAGGAGATGCGGTAGTTGTCGATGACGGTCCTGACGCCG
>JBNJCY010000358.1:0-2519 GCA_051744325.1 Actinomycetota bacterium | reverse complement strand
CGACGCCGTCGCTGGGCGTGCCCGTCCGCTTCGCCGAGGTGGCCACCATGGACGTGATCTGCGAGTTCGCCTCCAAGGAGGAGGGCTTCATGCCGGAGTTGTCCTACGGCTCGCACTTCTTCCAGGACCTCGTGGAGTCGGGGATCTTCTACGTCGCGGTCTTCGACGGCCACAGGGACGTGGTGTTCAACCCCGAGCGGGTGCTCCGCGAACCCAACGTGCTGGCCGAGGTCTCGGCCACGAGCGCGGATCTCGCGGACGTCATCCATGTGGTGGCCGCGCCCGGCCTCACGGTCTACTCCAACGTCATCACCCAGGAGGTCCGCTGCGGCTGACCCGACCCGACGACGGCGTCGCCCACCAACGGCCGGCCGGCGTCGCTACCGCGACAGCGAACGCCGCAGCAGCACCACCGACAGCACTCCCAGCACGGCCGTCACGGCGGCGAGGATCCCGAGTTCCAGCCCGATCTCGCCGAAGCGGGCGCCGTCGTTGACGACGGCGTCCCAAGCGTCGATCGCCCAGGCGTGCGGCGTGAGGTGGCCGATGGTCCGCATGAACGGCGGCACCACCGAGAGCGGCCACATCGCGCCGCCGAGCATCCCCATCCCGATCCCCAGCGGCACGGACCACGCCACCACCTGGTCCGGGGTGCGGCCCACCGCGCCGAGCAGCATGCCGACCGCCGCGCCGAGCGCGCACCACAGGAGGACGAGGGTCAGGGCGGTCGGCCAGTGGCCCACCCCCACGCCGAACACGCCGACCCCGAGCCCCAGCAGGATCCCGGCCTGGATCAGTCCGAGACCCCACCGCCCGAGGCCCACGCCGAGGAGGTGCGGACCCACCCCGGTGGGGGTGCTCAGCATCCGGCGTGCCACCCCGAGCCGGCGTGATTCCACCAGGGGGATACCGGCGAGCATGCCGTTCAGGAAGATGAAGAGAGTGAGTTGGGTGTACATCGCGGAGGCGAACGCGCTGCCCGTCATGGGCTCGGGGCCCACGGTGGCGGCGGAGACGTCGATCGGCGGCAACGCGTCCACCACACCCTCGGCCACCTCGGTGACGACGGCGCGCGTGCCCTCATCCGAGCGCCCCAGTGTCGTCAGTCCCACCCGCGTTGCCGTTGGGACCTGCCCGAGCTCGGCGGCCGTGGCGGTGATCGCCGCCGCGACCGCGGCGCCGTCGGTCGACGTCTGGTCCAGTGTCATGACGACCTCGGCGCCATCCCCGGCGAGCCCGTCCGCGAATCCGGCCGGCACATGCACGCCGGCCGCGAGGAAACCGAGGCGGATGTCGCGGGCGATCGCGTCCAGGTCGGTGTATGCCGTCACGGACAGGGCGGAGTCCTCGAGCGTGGCGGCGAACTCGGCGGAGGCCGCCGTGCCGTCGTCGTCGAGCAGCCCGACCGGAAGCGCGGAGGTCCCGCCGGCGAAGGCGGTCCCGATGATGAGCATGAGGGCGGACGGCATGAGGAGCGTGGTGAACAGCGTGATGCGTTCCCGCAGGAAGCGCTTGATCTCGAGGGCCGCGATGGCCAGTGAGGTGGTCATCGGTCGATCCCCCTCCGGATCGCCAGCAGGCCGATCAGGCCCACGGCAAGGCCGCCGCCCAGCAGGAGGAGGAACGCGGGCAGCACGTCCGCCGGCCCCGCGTTCCCGGCGGCGAGGTCCACGAAGGCCATCAGTGCCTGTCCGTTGGGGGTGAACCTCCGCACCTCGGCGAGGAAGCCCGACGCCGTGTACACGAACGTCCCCCCGAGCACCCCGAGCACGAGGGCGAACACGATGGTGAGCGACTCCGACTGGGCCTCGGTGCGGGCGAGTCCCGTGATCACCAGCGAGATGCCGGCGATCGCCACCACCGCCCCGATGATCACCATCAGCACCCCGAGGGGATGGCCCCAGTCCACACGGAACCCCACCGCCGTGATGCCCCACACCACGAGGAGGCTGGTGAACCCGAGGGTGAGGACCCCGAGTGTCTTGCCGAGAAGGACCGCCGTCGGGCTCGTGGGGCCGGCCAGCATGCGACTGAGCGTGCCCTCCCGCCGCTCGGTGACGAGGCTGCGCGCTGCGGCACCCATCACGAAGAACAGGAAGATCATCGCCATCCCGGGTGCGAAGAACGCCATCATGCTGAAGGTGTTCTCGAAGCGGGAGTCCCGGACCTCGATCGCCGCTGGCGTGTCCGCGGCCACTCGCGAGACGGCGTCGGGCGGCACGTCCTGCCCGAGCTGGGCGGCCGCGGTGAGGGTGGTCGTGATGGCCGCCCGCTGTGTCTGGACCTCGCGGGCGATCCCGTCGGCCACGCTCCGTGCGATGCCGGCGGTGAGGTCATCGCCGGCGTCACCGAGCACGTGGAGCTCGGCCACCTCGCCACCCTGCACGGCGGCGCCGAACCCGGCGGGGATCACGACGACGGCGGCCGCCTCGTCCGCGTCGACGGCCGCCTCCGCCGCGGCGGCGTCCAGGCCGGGCTTCGGGACGAAGGCGACGCCCTCGTCGCCTGGCTCGGACTGC
>JBNJCY010000357.1:0-2528 GCA_051744325.1 Actinomycetota bacterium | reverse complement strand
CACAAAGGCTGCCGCCGTTCTGGCGGGTGCCGCACTACTGCTGGCCGGCACGGCCGCTTGCTCCTCGGAGCGCGACACCGACACCGACACGGGCACCGGGACCGCGGCGGCCGGCGGTGGGAGTGGCCTGATCGGCATCCTCATGCCGACCCGCTCGCTTGAGCGTTGGAACAGGGACGGTGCGAACCTCGAGGAGCTTCTCGGTGAAATGGGCTACGAGACGTCCCTCCAGTACGCCAACAACGAGGTGGACCAGCAGACCACCCAGCTGCAGAACGTGATCAACCAGGGCGCCGAGGTCCTCGTGGTCGCATCCATCGACGGCACCGCGCTTGGCCCCGTGCTCCAGACCGCCCAGGACCGGGGTATCGCGGTCATCGCCTACGACCGCCTCATCAACGACACGGAGGCGGTCGACTACTACGCCACATTCGACAATTACAGGGTCGGCCAGTTCCAGGGTCAGTACATTATCGACACGCTCGGTCTGGAGACCGAAGCGGGCCCGTTCAACTTCGAGCCCTTCGCGGGGTCCCCGGACGACAACAACGCCAGGTTCTTCTTCTCCGGGGCGTGGGACCTGCTCCTCCCCTACGTGGAGTCCGGCGTGCTGACGGTCCCGTCGGGCAAGGCTCCCGCCTCGAACGACGAGTGGACCACGATCGGCATCCAGAGCTGGGAGTCGGCCAGGGCGCAGTCCGAGATGGACAACCGCCTCAACTCGTTCTACAGGGACAAGAAGGTGGACGCCGTGCTGTCCCCGAACGACTCGCTTGCCCTCGGCATCGCCCAGTCGCTCGACGCCGCTGGGTACACCCCCGGTGAGGACTGGCCGCTGCTCACCGGCCAGGACGGCGACCTCGCGAATGTGAAGAACATGATCGCCGGCATGCAGTCCATGACTGTGTTCAAGGACACCCGCAAGCTCGGCGAGCAGGTCGCCACGATGGTCGACCAGATCATGAAGGGTGAGGAGGTCGACGTCAACGACACCGAGACCTACGACAACGGCGTGAAGATCGTGCCGTCGTACCTGCTCGACCCGCAGGTCGTCACCCCGGACACGATCCAGGAAGACCTCGTGGACTCGGGCTTCTACACGGCCGCCGAACTCGGGCTGTAGTCATCCGCCGGGAGGGGGCCGAGAAATCGGCCCCCTCCCGCACCTACGGACGAAAAGGACTGGCATGTCCGAACGAACACCGATTCTCAAAATGACGTCGATCACCAAGGAGTTCCCTGGTGTTAAGGCGCTTTCTGACGTCAATCTGACCGTCTACCCTGGCGAGATCCACACGATCTGCGGCGAGAACGGCGCTGGCAAGTCCACGCTCATGCAGGTGCTCTCGGGCGTCCACCCGGTGGGAACCTATGAGGGCGAGATCCGCTTCGGTGGCGAGGTCTGCGAGTTCAGAAACATCCGCGACTCGGAGAAGAAGGGCATCGCGATCATCCACCAGGAGTTGGCGCTCTCGCCGTATCTGTCGGTTGCCGAGAACATCTTCCTGGGCAACGAGCGGGCCAAGAGAGGCGTGATCAATTGGAACACGACCAACGCCGAAGCCGCGAAGCTCCTTGAGATGGTCGGCCTCGATTCCGACCCGCTCACCCGCGTCGTCGACCTCGGCGTCGGCCGGCAGCAGCTCGTCGAGATCGCCAAGGCGCTGTCCAAGGACGTGACGCTCCTCATTCTCGACGAGCCCACTTCTGCGCTCAACGACGAGGACTCCGCGAACCTGCTCGCCCTCATGCGCCGGCTCCGCGACGAGCAGGGCATGACGATGATCATGATCTCCCACAAGCTCAATGAGATCGCCGCAATCTCGGACACCACCACGGTCATCCGCGACGGCGAGACGATCAAGTCCCTCGACATGCACGGCGCCACGCCAGTGACGGAGGACGAAATCATCTCGCTCATGGTCGGCCGCGCGCTGGACAACCGGTATCCGGATCATGTGTCGGAGATAGGGGAGGAGGTCCTCCGCATCGAGGACTGGACCGTGCACCACCCCCTCCAGACGGAGCGCAAGGTCGTGGACGGCGCCTCCCTCAGCGTCCGGGCGGGCGAGGTCGTGGGCCTCGCGGGCCTGATGGGCGCGGGACGCACCGAACTCGCCATGAGCGTGTTCGGCCGTTCCTACGGCGCGAACATCTCCGGGCGGGTCTTCATGCACGGCAAGGAGATCTTCCCCACCAGCGTCGGCAAGGCCATCGACGCTGGCCTCGCCTACGTCAGCGAGGACCGCAAGACCTACGGCCTCAACCTGATCGAGCCGATCAAGACCAACATCGTCTCCGCCGCACTGGGCAAATTGTCGTCCAGGGGGGTGGTGGATCGCAACGAGGAGATCCGGGTCTCCGAGGCGTACCGCAACGAACTGCGCATCAAGTCGCCGTCCATCGAGGTGCTGGCGGGCCAGCTCTCAGGCGGCAACCAGCAGAAGGTGGTGCTGTCCAAGTGGATATTCGTCGACCCCGAGATCCTCATCCTCGATGAGCCGACCCGTGGCATCGACGTCGGCGCG
>JBNJCY010000356.1:0-2549 GCA_051744325.1 Actinomycetota bacterium | reverse complement strand
TCGCTGCCCCGCTTCTCACCGACGCCACGGCCATCCTCGAGAAGCTCGGGTCCACCACTGCGACCGTGGAGAAGAGACTGCGGCAGTCGGGCAGCCGCAACGCGGTGGAACAGTTCCGCCTCGAACAGGTGGCGTGGGCCACACTCGGGCTCGCTCTCGCCCTCGTCCTCGCTCTCGCCTCGATGGCCCGCGGGACGAATCCGGTGGCAGGCCTGCTGCTGGTCGCGATGGGTGCCGTCCTCGGTGCGACCCTCCGCGACCACGAGCTCTCCCGTGCCGCACGGCGCCGCCAGCAGCGTATCGTCGCCGAGCTCCCCGACTTTGCCGAAATGACGGCGCTGGCCGTGGCGGCCGGGGAGAATCCGATCGCCGCTCTCGAACGCGTCTCCCGGATCTCCAGCGGGGCACTCGCCGCGGAGGTCTCGGATGTGGTGGCGCAGACCCGCACCGGTTCGAGCCTCGGTGCCGCCCTCGCAACACTCTCGACGAACGCCGCCTCCACGGAGCTCGCGCGTTTCGCGGATTCGATCGTCGTGGCCACCGATCGCGGCACGCCCCTGGCCGAGGTGCTGCGCTCGCAGGCACAGGACATCCGCGAGAACTCGCGGCAGCGACTGATGGAGGTCGGTGGGTCCAAGGAGATCGCGATGATGGTCCCCGTCGTGTTCATGATCCTGCCCGTGACTGTCGTCTTCGCACTGTTCCCCGGTTTGGCCGTCCTTGAGGTCGGCCTGTGAAGGAAAGGAATCCCAATGAACCGCTTCCACGCCCTGGTGGCGAGCCTCGTCGTGTGGCTCGAGGAGAACGACGAGCGCGGCGACGTGCCCGGCTGGGTCCTCGTCACGCTCATGACCGCAGGCCTCGTCATCGCGATCTGGGCGATCGCCGGCGAGGCCCTCGCGCGCGTCTTCAACACCGCGATCGACCGGGTGCTCAGCGCCTGAGGGACGAGCGCGGCTCCGCGGTGGTGGACTTCGTCCTGGTCGGGACGCTGGTCATCCTCATCTTCGCGGCGCTGTTGCAGCTCGCCCTCACCCTCCACGTGCGGAACATCCTGATCGATTCCGCGGCCGAGGGTGCGCGGGCCGGCGCGCTTGCGGGCGCCAGCGACTCCGCCGCCGTCGAACGCACGCGCTACCTCATCGACCTCGCTCTCTCTCCGCGCTACTCCCGGGACGTGTCCACGGAGCGCCTGGAGGTGGACGGGACGGCCCTCCTCCAGGTCGACGTCGCCGCGACCCTGCCGTTGTTCGGGCTCATCGGCCCGGCCCGCGAGCTGGTGGTGAGCGGCCGGGCGGTGCTGGAGGACGGACTGTGAGCGGCCCCGGTGGGTCAAGGCTCCGCGAGCTCCTCCGCCGCCTGCCCCGTGAGGAGGACGGGAATGCCGTCATCGAGTTCATCGGGATGTCGGTGCTGCTCCTCGTCCCGCTCGTCTACCTGACGCTCACGTTCTTCACGATCCAGGGGGCTGCCTTCGCCGCCGAGGGTGCGGCCCGCGACGCCGGCCGGATCATCTCGACTGGTGGCGACTCGAGCAGACAGGCGGCTGAGCTCGCCGCCCGCCTTGCGTTCGAGGACTTCGACCTGGGGCTGGACTCGCCCCCGGCGCTCGCCGTCGAGTGTGAGGCGAACCCGTGCAGCACTCCCGGCGCACGCGTCCACGTCACCGTGAGTACGCGGGTGACGCTCCCGCTCATCAACACCGGTCTCGCCCACACCGTCGGCGCGGTGGTGCCGATCGAGGGACGTGCCGTCGTCGTGGTGGACCGCTTCAGGATGCAGGGGTGAGGATCGTGCGGAGGCGCCTCGAGGAGATGCACGCCCGGAACGCCGACTCCGGGCAGGTGATGATTCTCACCCTCGGCCTCGCGATGGTCGTCCTGGCGCTCATCTTCGTGGTCGCCTCCGTGTCCGCAGTCCAGATCGAGCGCAAGCAACTGCTCGCGATGGCGGACGCCGCCGCCCTCGATGCCGCCACCCGCATCGACGCCGCCGCCTACTACGCCTCCGGCAGCGGTCAGGTGGAGGTCAGCGACGCCAGCGTGCGTGCCGCCGTCGGCGACTACGTGGTGAGCCACCGGGCCGCGCTCGGCCTTGAACGCGCCCGCGTCGGCGAGCCGACAGGCTCCCCGGACGGCCGGTCCGCCCGCGTCACGCTCGTCACCGTGGCGGACATCCCGCTCGTGCCGTGGTTCCTCGAGGACGCGGGCGGCGTGCGGTTGCGCGTCACGACGACGGCGCGCGCCGGCTGAGTCAAGGCAGCGCCGTCCGTGGGCGCTGGGCGGTATCGTTGATGACACCAAATTCTTCGGTGGCTGGGGGCAGCGCCGGTCAGTCAGGACGGAGGACTCCCCATTAGCAATCTCGGAATCCGTCAAGTCATAGGACTCGCCGCTGCCCTCACGTTCGTGCTCTCCGGCGCGGCAGCGGCACTCGCCGTCCCGGACAGTCCCAAGGCCGCGAGGAGCGCCGAAGGCGTGGACATGAGCCGGGTCATCGTGCAGCTCGCCAGCGAGCCGCTCTCCACCTCGACCGCGGTTGAGCGCTCC
>JBNJCY010000355.1:0-2555 GCA_051744325.1 Actinomycetota bacterium | reverse complement strand
GACGACGGTTCCGGTCAGGTCACGGGCGTAACTCATGGTTTCTCCAGTCTCAGGTTCGTGGGTCTTCCAGTGTAGGGAGTCATCGGTCGGCGGGCCGGGGCTTCAGCGTGACGGGCCTGCGCGTAGCGCCTCCACCACCATCGGCAGCGCACGGGGGTCCGTCTGGATGAGCAGCCCGGTGGCCACGGTCCCCTCGAAGCGCCGAGCCTGCTCGGCGAGCTGGTCGGGCCGGCCCGCGAGGGCCACGTCGAGCACCAGGTCCACCGGAACCGCGGCGGCCGCCGCCGCGCGGTCGCCCGCCTGCCAATGCCCGGCGATCGCCGCGCAGGCCCGCTCATGCCCCAGCCGTTCCAGCACCGCGCGGTGGAAGTTCGTCTCCGCCGAGCCCATGCCACCCACGTACAGGGCCACATGCGGTGCGAGCAACCGGGCCGCGTCCTCCACGTCCCGTCCGACGGCGACCGGCACCGACACGTTCACCTCGAACTCGGCCGCCGGCCGGGCGCCGTCGGGACGCTGCGCGAAGCCCTCGGCGAGGTGGCGGCGGTACTCGCCGTCGAGGCGGGGGGAGAAGAAGGCGGGGAGCCAGCCGTCGGCGATCTCGGCGGCCAGGGCGGTGTTCTTCGGACCCTGGGCGGCGAGGTGGATCGGCAGGTCCGCGCGCAGCGGCCGGAGGTTGGCCTTGATGGCCTTGGCCTGCGAAGTCGGCAGGGGGAGGGTGAACTGGCGGCCCTCGAACGTCAGCGGCTCCTCGCGGCGCAGCACCCGCCGGATGATCTCGATGTACTCGCGCGTCCTCTCCAGCGGCCGGTCGAACCGCTGCCCGTACCAGCCCTCCACCACCTGCGGCCCGGAGACCCCGAGCCCGAGGACGAAGCGCCCCCCAGTCAGGTGGTCCAGCGTCATGGCGGCCATCGCCGTCGCCGTCGGGGTGCGCGCCGAGATCTGGGCGACGGCGGTGCCGAGGCGGGCACGCGACGTCGCCGCGCCCCACCAGGCGAGCGGGGTGAAGGCGTCGGAGCCGTAGCTCTCGGAGGTCCAGACGGAGTCGAGGACGAGGCCGTCCGCAGCGGCGAACACCTCGGGCATGCCCTGCGGGGGGTGGGAGCCCCAGTAGCCGGCGAGGTATCCGATGCGCATGGTCATGCTTCAGGACCGTACCGGTGGGAAAGTGACGGCGCGCGCAGGGGCGGATCGTGTCGGCGCTTGCCTTGCTGTGAGGGGGCTGTGAAGCCCTGCTCCGACACCCGACGCGTGAGTCGAACATGTCAGGGTGGGATGGGAGGATGGTCCCATCCGCGGCAGCCCCGGGGGGAGCGAGCCGCCCCACCACCCCGAGCCCGCTGAGGAGCACCGTGAGCGAGAGAATCAAGCTGCTGACCGGACCGGTCCAGGCCATCAACTGGAACCGGCTGGAGGACCCGAAGGACGAGGAGGTCTGGGACCGCCTCACCGGGAACTTCTGGTTGCCGGAGAAGATCCCGCTCTCGAACGACATCCAGTCCTGGGCCACCCTCAGCGAGTACGAGAAACTGATGACCACCCGCGTGTTCACCGGCCTGACGCTGCTGGACACGGTGCAGGGCACGGTGGGTGCGGTCTCGCTGATTCCGGACGCCGTCACCCCGCACGAGGAGGCGGTGCTCACCAACATCGCGTTCATGGAGTCGGTGCACGCGAAGTCCTACTCCTCGATCTTCTCGACCCTCATCTCCACCCGGGACATCGACGAGGCGTTCCTCTGGTCCGAGGAGAACGAGGCCCTCCAGAACAAGGCCCGCATCATCCTCGACTACTACCGGGGTGACGACCCGGAGAAGCGGAAGGTCGCCTCCACGATGCTGGAGTCCTTCCTCTTCTACTCGGGCTTCTACGCGCCGATGTACTGGTCCTCCCATGCCAAGCTCACCAATACGGCGGACCTGATCCGGCTGATCATCCGCGACGAGGCCGTCCACGGTTACTACATCGGCTACAAGTACCAGCAGGCGGTGCGGAAGTCCTCCCCGGCGCGGCAGCAGGAGCTGAAGGACTACACCTTCGAGCTGCTCTTCGAGCTCTACGACAACGAGGAGACCTTCACCGAGGACCTCTACGACGGCATGGGCCTGACCGAGGACGTCAAGATGTTCCTCCGGTACAACGCCAACAAGGCGCTGATGAACCTGGGCTACGAGGCGCTCTTCACCAAGGACCAGACTGCGGTGAACCCGGCGATCCTCTCCGCGCTGTCCCCGAACGCGGACGAGAACCACGACTTCTTCTCCGGGTCGGGCTCCTCCTACGTGATCGGGAAGGCCGAGGCCACGGAGGACGAGGACTGGGAGTTCTGAGGACGACGACGTCGCACGGCCGCCGCCTTCAGGTGGCGGCCCGTCGGCGTATCCGGGGCCGGCGGTGCCAGGGCATGAAAAAGCGCCGTCTTCCTTGACGGCGCGAGACCTCATTGTCTGAGTGGAGTGTCTCGCTTCCTCAGCGCTCGGTGGGGCGGGCGAAGATCTCCGCCATCCAATCGGTGAAGGAGACCGACGACAGCAACACTGGTCGCCAACCGC
>JBNJCY010000354.1:0-2556 GCA_051744325.1 Actinomycetota bacterium | reverse complement strand
TTCGTGCAGTTGGCGCAGGATCGTGGCGAGGCGGGACTCGGTGACGACGGCGCGCGGCGCGGTGACCTGCTCGAGGAAGCGGATCGCGGTGAGGGCGCCATCGGAGAGCTCGTAGGTCTCCTCGCGGGACTCCTCCGCCGCCCGGCGGACCAGGAAGCCGGCGCGCACCCACTCCGCGCAGTAGCCCCGTGCGGTCAGGGGGAGGTCGAAGCCGCGATCCCGGAGGTCATCGAGGTCCGCGTCCATGTTCTCGAAGAGCACCGGCGCCGGCACCCGCTTGTCCGAGCCACCGAGGTGGGCCTGCAGGAGCGCGGCGATTGCCGGCGTGTGCTGCGCACGGAGCAGGCGGAGCGCCGCGCTCTCCGTGAGCGCACGCTGCGTGGCCAGTGCGAGTGTCATCGTGGACATGGTTCCGAGGGTAGCCGGGGGCACTGACATCGAACTCACACCCCCGCAGCGCGACGTCCTGGATGATGACCCTTGCCGCTCCACGGCCTACACTGCGGGCTGTGTCGAGCATCGCCGAAGAGCTTGCCCGGGAGCACTACGTCCGGCTGACCACGTTCCGCCGGGACGGCACCCCGGTGCCCACGCCGGTGTGGCTCGCTCGGGACGGTGACGCCATCGTCGTCATCACCGGTGCGGGAACTGGCAAGGTGAAGCGGCTGCGGCACACGACGCGCGTGCTTGTCGCGCCCTGTGACGCCCGCGGTGGGGTCACGCCCGGAACGACCGACGTCGAGGGAACCGCGGAGTTGGTGGTCGCCCCTGCGGGGGTGGATCACATCGCGGCACTCGTGAAGCAGCGGTACGGCGTTCGGTACACCCTGGCCGCTCTCGCGTATCGCCTGCGGGACAGGTCGGGGCGGCACGGAGCCGGCATCCGAATCACGTTTCCGTAGCGACTGGGCATGCCGTCGTCGCTGCGGCCGTCGACGAGGTGGAACTTGCCCGAGTGACCGTCTCCCGGAGAATCCACGTCCGACAATCCGGATTCAATGGTCACCAGAGCTCATCGTCGCAGTGGTGCCCAACGTGACGATTGGCTTCCTCTGGGAACACAGGGTCGATTTCGTCCTGGTGGTCGAGAGGACCGAGACCTGGTCTCCGAGGGGATCCTGGGCCAGTGCTTGTGGGGATCCGGTGAGGCGGCAGTCCACGGGCTGACGCCCGGCGTCCTCGATCCGCAGCTCGCGTCCGTGATCCGCGCCACGGCCGGTGGCACACCCCGGGTCCGCAGCTCGATCGCCAGGCGCGAGTCGCCGGCAGACCTCCCTCAGCAGGAGGTTGGCGATCGGGGGCCCGGTGCCGCATCGATCTCCAGCCAACCGTCCGCCATGTGCCAAGCATCCGGGCCCTCGTCCACACACGACCAGCCATCCCCGAGCCCCCCATCGAAATCCTCGGACTCCTCCGCGATGACGGCGGCATTGCCGGGGCTTCCAGAGACCTCAAGGCCCTTGCGCCGTCTCGCCGAATCCGAACTCCCACCAGCCACTCTTGGGGTGGTCGATGCCAGAGTTGTCGACCGCCCACACGCGCCACCGGCCCGGCCGAGTCCCGGGCCACTCGAGAGTGAAGGTGGTGTCGTACACGTAGTACTCGATGAGGTAGGGCTGGTTGACGTCCGTGCACCACTCCCCTTCCACACAGCAGCCGAAACAGTCAACCTCCACCGTGTAGGAACCGAAGTCGTCCAGGTACACGTCCCGCCACTTCAAGGCAATCGGCTCGGGAGCCCCGTGGAAGACGGTCCCTGCCGGCGGGTAGAGAAGGACAGGCACCTCTATCAGCTCCTCCGGCCCGTCGGCACTGGTGGTTGCGTCCTCCCAAGGGCAGGTCACTTGGGTGAGGCCACAGACTCCCAGCACGAGGACGGCGAGAAGTACTCCTGCCGCCAGAGCCCAGACCCAGAGGGCGGCCCTCGCGCGCGAGGCCGGCCGCCTTGCGGAGGGTTGGGGAGTCAACGAGGCTGGGGCAACGCCGGGAGGCGACGCAGGTGCAGGCGGGGCCCCCTCCCGGGAGCCGACGAGCGGGGACTCGGACGACAGCGCAGCGGAGTCCGGTGCAACCTCCACGTCACCGGTGACGTTCACCGCCGTGCTCGAGGCGGACTCACGGTCCAACAGCATCCGAACCGTCCCCGCGAGGTGCTTCAGGTGCTGCTCCATCGGTGGAGTGACGGCATCGAGCCAGTGTGCGTCCGAGATGAAGTATTCGAGCGACGGGGACGGCGCCACATCCTCAACCCTGAACGGCAGGATCGGGATGCCGTGGCTGACGCTCCGCTCGATCTCCCTCTTGACGTGCGGGGACCGGTTCGAACTGTGCGAGAAGACCAGCACGGTGAGCCGGGTGGTGGCGATGGCCTCGACAATCGACTGCGCGTAGTCGCTCCCGGGAACGACATCACGCGGGGCGACCCAGCACCGGATCCTGTTCTGCTCCAGGTTGGAGCAGATCGCGTTCGCGATGGTCCGGTCCTCCGACGCGTGGCAGATGAAGACGTCGTGACTCATGCCGTCCTCCCGGGTGGTCGGCCTCGCATCGAGTTGC
>JBNJCY010000353.1:0-2567 GCA_051744325.1 Actinomycetota bacterium | reverse complement strand
ACTGCCGCGACACCGCGTCCCGGGGGCCGCACCTCACCCTCGCGGCCCGGGAACAACCCGTACGCCGCCAACCAGGGGATGCCCCGTCCCGGGGGTGCCTCCAGGCCGGGCAACAACCCGTACGCCGCCAACCAGGGGATGCCCCGTCCCGGTGGCACAAGTGGCCCCAGGCCGCAGACACCCGCGCCGCGGCCGGGAGCACGGCCGGGACGACCCGGGGCTCCCGCCGCGGGTGGCCAGGGCCGCCCGGCCTCGCGCCCCGGTGGCGGTCCTCGCCCGAATCCGGGCATGATGCCCGGCCAGAGCGCCACTGCGCGCCCCGGTGCCCGTCCGGCGGGCGCGCCGGGGCGTGGCCGGCCGGGCGCACCCGGGCGTGCACCCGGCGGGGGAGCTCCGAGCGCCGCACCCGGGGGCTTCCCCGGCCGTGGTGGCACCGGCAGGGGCCGCGGCAACACTCAGGGCGCCTTCGGGCGTTCGGATGGCAGGCCGACGCGCGGACGCAAGTCGAAGCGCGCGAAGCGGCAGGAGTTCGAGCAGCAGCAGGCACCGATGGTCGGGGGCGTCCAGATCCCTCGGGGCGGCGGTGCCGAGGTCCGAATCCGGGCGGGCGCCTCGCTCGCCGACTTCGCGGACAAGATCGATGTCAACCCTGCGTCGCTGGTCACTGTGCTGTTCCACCTCGGAGAGATGGCGACTGCCACGCAGTCGCTCGACGAGGACACGTTCGCGGCGCTGGGGGCCGAACTCGGCTACAACGTCGTGATCGTCTCCCCCGAGGACGAGGACCGCGAGCTGCTCGGGTCCTTCGACATCGACCTGGAGGCCGAGGCTGCCGAGGAGACCGACGAGGAGCTCGAGCCTCGTTCCCCCGTGGTCACCGTCATGGGCCACGTCGACCACGGCAAGACGAAGCTGCTGGACGCGATCCGGTCCACCGACGTCGTCGCGGGCGAGGCCGGCGGCATCACCCAGCACATCGGTGCGTACCAGGTGCGCTTCGAGCACGAGGGCGTCGACCGGCCGCTGACCTTCATCGACACGCCGGGCCACGAGGCGTTCACCGCCATGCGTGCCCGTGGTGCCGAGGTCACCGACATCGCGATCCTCGTGGTCGCGGCGGACGACGGCGTGATGCCCCAGACCGTCGAGGCGCTCAACCATGCCCAGGCGGCTGGTGTGCCGATCGTGGTGGCCGTCAACAAGATCGACCGCGAGGGTGCGAACCCCGCCAAGATCCGGCAGCAGCTCACCGAGTTCAACCTCGTCGCCGAGGAGTATGGCGGCGACACGATGTTCGTCGATGTCTCTGCCCTGAAGCGGATCGGCATCGACGAACTGCTGGAGGCCGTCCTGCTCACCGCGGACGCCGCGCTGGACCTGCGGGCGAACCCGAACAAGGACGCGCGGGGCGTGGCCATCGAGGCGAACCTCGACAAGGGCCGCGGCCCCGTCGCGACCGTGCTTGTGCAGTCGGGCACCCTCGAGGTCGGCGACGCCATCGTGGCCGGCACTGCCCACGGTCGCGTGCGTGCCATGTTCGACGAGCACGGCGAGTCGCTGCCGCACGCCGAGCCATCCCGTCCCGTGCAGGTCCTGGGGCTGACGTCGGTGCCGCGCGCCGGCGACACGTTCCTCGTGGCCCCCGACGACAGGACGGCCCGGCAGATCGCGGCGAAGCGCGAGGCTGCCGAGCGCGCTGCGACCCTCGCCAAGCGCCGCAAGCGCATCTCGCTCGAGTCCTTCGACGAGGCGTTGAAGCAGGGCAAGGTAGAGACGCTGAACCTCATCATCAAGGGTGACGTCTCCGGTGCCGTCGAGGCACTCGAGGATGCGCTCCTGAAGATCGATGTCGGCGACGAGGTCCAGCTCCGGATCATCCACCGCGGTGTGGGCGCGATAACCCAGAACGACGTCAACCTGGCCACGGTGGACAACGCCGTGATCATCGGGTTCAACGTGCGCCCCGCCGAGCGGGTGGCCGAGCTGGCCGACCGTGAGGGTGTCGAGCTGAAGTTCTACTCGGTGATCTACAACGCCATCGAGGAGGTCGAGTCGGCCCTCAAGGGCATGCTGAAGCCGCTCTTCGAGGAGGTCCAGCTCGGGACCGCCGAGATCCGCCAGGTGTTCCGGTCCTCCAAGTTCGGCAACATCGCCGGCTCGCTCGTGCGGTCGGGCACCATTCGCCGCGGTGCGAAGGCCCGCCTCCTGCGCGACGGCGTCGTGGTGGCCGACAACCTGGAGATCCAGTCTCTCCGTCGCGAGAAGGACGACGTGACCGAGGTTCGGGACGGCTTCGAGTGCGGCATCGGTATCGGGTACAGGGAGGTCCGGGAGGGCGACCTCATCGAGACATTCGAAGTGCGCGAGAAGCCGCGGGACTGACACCCCGCTCACAGCCCGGTCCCTCATGGGCCGGGCTGTGGCGTTTCCGACACATCTGGGACCGTTCGCCCAGACCGGGCCCTTGGGCCCCTAGGCTGGGTACCGACTTCCCCCACCCGATGAGGCCACGATGACCACGACCACCACCAGCGAAGCCACCAGGCTCAAGCCGATCCAGCGTTACG
>JBNJCY010000352.1:0-2571 GCA_051744325.1 Actinomycetota bacterium | reverse complement strand
TTGATCCGGGCCATGATGTCGTCGATGGGCCGCCCGACGATTGGCACGCCGGTGCTCCACTCGACGACCGACCCGAACTCGGTCTCGCCGTCGTCCTGCGGGGTGAGGGTGAAGGTGAACACCGGGCCCGCCGAGGACTTCACGCCGACCAGCTTGTCCGGGACCGCCTCGGTGATCTCGACGCGGCCCTGGTGGTGGAGGAAGAACATCCTCACGTACCACTCGGCATGGCTGCCCACGCCCTCCGGCGTCAGGACCACATCCCGGACCGCGACGTCCGGGAAGCAGGCCCACAGCTTCCCGACGTCCTTCACGAACGCGAACACCTTCTCGACCGGCGCGTGGATCGTGATCGTGTCCTCGAACCTCGCCATCGTTCCCATCTCCTTCGATGAACGGTGGGCGGCCTGCCGGTGCCCCGACGGCGTCCGGTCGGGTCGTCCTGCGGCCGAGGGTACGCCGTGGTGACGACCTGCGGAAGACCTTGGCTGAACAAATGCTGAATCGCGGCGGCTTGGCGTGGTGACGGTCGTCGCGCACGGGGACCAGGGTCCCTTCTGAGGAGCTGATCCTCAGGTGCGGCCTCCGAGCACGAAGGACGCCACGACGTCGTGCCGCGGCCGGCCCCCACGCCCCTGCCCGAGGTGGGATTCGAGCAGGTGGATCTCCTCGGCCCGCCACTCCGGGCCCTCGTAGGTCTCCGCGACCCGCACCCAGCGCGTGGCGTCCTGCGGGACCCGGAACCGCGCGAGCGTCAGGTGGGCGCGGAACCTCCCACCTTCGGGCGTGGCTCCCGCCCGGTTGCAGGACGCCCGGACGCCCTCGGCGAGATGGGCGAGGCGGGCGCCGTCGTCGATCTCCCGCACCCCGACCCAGAGGACGCGGGCACGCGTGACGTCCGGGAACACGCCCCCGCCCCGCAGTTGGCAGTCGAACGGCGCACGACGGCGGGCGGCGCGTTCCAGCCGCTCCTCAAGTCCATCGAGCGCGCGCTCGGGAACGGCAGCGAGGAACGAGAGGGTGAGGTGCCACTGGTCGGGGTCGACCCAGCGCATCTCGGGATCGGCCTGGGCGCGGGGCTCCCAGAACTCGGCGACGTGCTCCAACGCCTTGTCGGGCGGGGTGAGGGCGACGAACATCCTCATGTCCACCAGTCAACCAGCTGAGGCAGCCCTCTCACCGAAGGCTTCGTGGAACGCGTCGAGCTGGAGCAGGAACTCGGCCGCCATGCTCCCCGCTGTTCCAGCGAGGCCCTCCAAGAGTTGGGGATCCCGCAGGATCTCGAGCACCTCCGCCCTGCCCGCTGGTCCGAGGAGTGCCGCACCCTCCCTCCCGAGGACGGCAGCGCTGGCGGCGACGACGTCGCCACCCCACCTCTCGACCGTCTCCCATTCGTCCGCGTAGAGCCGGTCGAGCTGCCCGCCGCGCCATCCGGCGCCGAGGATCGCACGCAGGTCGATCGCATCCTTGCTCGTGGCGTACCTGCGATCACGCCACGCGAACAGCTTGAGGACGGCCTGGGCGGCGAACGTGGGGACACGGACCGTGACGCCATGCGGCAGGGTGACCCGGATGGCCGCCCCCAGCGCCTCAGCCACTCCGAGGACATCCAGCTCGAAACCGTCCGGGAAGGCTATCCGACGGGTCATCGACTCGACGCCGCCGAAGGGAACCACGTCAACCTCAAGTCCGTGGACCACGATCGAGTGGGAGCCACGCCCGGCCGCGCGCGGGAAGGCGCCAAGGAGGTCCTCGAACTGGGCCATCGATGTCACCGCGACCGCGACGTCGAGGTCACGGGTGGCCCGCCCGAGCTCGAGCCCGAGGCACGTCATCAGGATGTCCCGGGCGGCCGCCCCGATCACCAGGAGGCTGACTCCCCGCTCCGCCGCGGCGGCCGAGAGTTCCGCCAGGACGCGCCCCTGAAGGTCGAGCTCAGGGGAGGAGGATGCGTCGCAGCTCATCGTTCTCCTCCCGCAGGTGGTGCGCGGCCTCGACGAGGCGGGGCTCCGCGCTGGCGATCAGGTCCGCGTACACCAGCAGGGGTGGGGCTGCAGGTGGGCCGGGCTCCCACCCGAAGTGCCAGAACTGTTCCCGGATCTCCACCGTGCCGGCGGCGGGGTCCGGCCGGAGCCGGTGGCGCGCCGCTTCGCGAAGCGGATCGCCCGTCACGTAGGCGAGAGCTCCTGCCGGCCGGAGATAGCCGTCCAGCAGCCACGCCCCCACCTCGCCACTGAACACCAGTCCCTCCTCGGCGGTCATGCCCTCCCACCACCGGGGGGTGGCAGGGGTGAAGTACGAACCCCGCAACCGCGGTCGCAGCCGGGTCGCGAACACCTCGGCCCACAGTCCGGCGAGTTCCTCCCGCCGGATCAGCTTCCGCTCGGACCGGTCCCGGCGAAGCAGAAAGCCCCCGGCCTCCAGGGATTCCATCGCGCGGGGCACGCTTCCCAGTGAGGTTCCGGCTGCAATCGCGATCTCCCGCATGGGTGCCGCGGCCATCTCTGGCCGGCACACCATGACGAAGGCGACCTTGAGAGATGACGCCGGCGCCCCCAGCAGCGGAGGTTC
>JBNJCY010000351.1:0-2579 GCA_051744325.1 Actinomycetota bacterium | reverse complement strand
GCTCACCTGCATGTTTACCTGTCGGGCTGGCGGGATTCGAACCCACGACCCCTTGACCCCCAGTCAAGTGCGCTACCAAGCTGCGCCACAGCCCGTTGCTCGCCGAACCGCGATCCTGCGAGCCACTCAACTATAGGGCACGGCCGCGCCGTGACTGAAACCAGATCGCGGCAGTGTGGCCACGGCCACGCAGATCGTCCTGAACCGCAGACACCCGGGCCCACGCATGCCACGCTGGCACCTGTGAAGACGGATCCATCAGCCAGCCTGTTCCCCGGCAAGTACTTCATCAGTACGGCACTCGAGGCGTTGGAGACCAAGACCGTGATGTCGGGCAACCTGCTCCAGCGGTACCTGCAGCGGGCGGGCATGGCGGGAATCCTGATTGGAGTCTTCTACTCCGTGTACTACACCACGGTGGCGGCCTTCGCCGGGGTGCAGTACGAGAGCCTGAACCTCGAGGGAGTCGGCAAGGTGGTCGGCGCCCTGGTGTTCGGGTGGGCGCTCGTCTTCATCTACTACACGAAGTCGGAACTCCTGACGTCGAACATGATGATCGTGACGGTGGGGGCGTACTACCACCGGGCACGGTGGTGGCGCGTTCTCCGCCTGCTTTTCTTCTGCTACGTCGGCAACATCCTCGGTGGCCTTCTCGTCGCGATCCTGTTCCGCTTCAGCAGCCTCATCTCGGGACCGGTCCTCGAGCAGATGGACCACGCCGTCGACGTCAAGCTGGGGTACGTCTCCGAGGGCATCGCCGGCTGGGGTGACCTCTTCGTCCGCGCCATCTTCTGCAACCTGATGATCAACCTCGCGATGCTGCTGGTCTACAACGGCCTCATCAAGGACGACCTCACCAAGAGCCTCGCGATGATCATGTCCGTCTTCGTCTTCGCGTTCGCCGGCTTCGAGCATTCCGTCGCCAACTCCGTGCTCTTCCTCATCATGGGATTCCAGCAGGGCATCGACGTCGGCCTCGCCGCCGGGAACGTGGGGATAGCCCTCCTCGGTAACTACGTGGGCGGCGGGCTCCTCATCGGGCTGTACTACGCCTACGTCAATGATGACTCGAAGTACCTCCGCGAGCACTACGCCGAGCACAAGGACGGCTCCCCCAGCTGATCAGCGGCGGCGCTTCTCCCGCACCCGCACCGAGATCCCGATCGGCGTGCCCTCGAACCCGAAGGTCTCGCGCAGCCGCCGCTCGATGAACCGCCGGTACCCGGCCTCGAGGAACCCGGTCGTGAAGAGCACGAATCGCGGTGGCCGTGCGGACGCCTGGGTCGCGAACAGGATCCGGGGCTGCTTGCCGCCCCGCACGGGGTGCGGGTGCGCTGCCGCCAGTTCGCCGAGGAAGGCGTTCAGCCGGCCGGTGGGGATGCGGGTGTCCCAGGACTCCAGCGCGGTGTCCAGGGCCGTGACCAGCTTCTCCACGTGCCAGCGCGTCTTCGCGGACACGTTCACCCGCGGCGCCCACGGCACCTGAACGAGTTCCTTCGCGATCTGCTTCTCCAGGTAGTAGCGCCGCTCATCGTCCATCAGGTCCCACTTGTTGTACGCGATCACCAGGGCACGCCCGGCGTCGATGACCTGCTGGACCACCCGGATGTCCTGCTCGGACAGCGCGTCCGAGGCGTCCACGAGCACCACGCCCACCTCGGCCTTCTCGATCGCGGCCTGGGTCCGCAGCGCCGCGTAGAAGTCCGCGCCCTTCGCCTGCCGCACCCGGCGCCGGATGCCCGCGGTGTCCACGAACATCCATTGCCGTCCGCCGAGTTCGATGAGCTCGTCCACGGGATCCCGGGTGGTCCCGGCATCCTCGTGCACCACCACGCGCTGCGACCCGGCCAGCGCGTTCAGCATCGAGGACTTGCCCACGTTCGGCCGGCCCACCAGGGCCACCCGACGCGGGCCACCCTCCGGGCGCGGCCCCGCGACGGCGGAGACCTTGGGCAGCTCCTCGAGGACGGCGTCCAGCAGGTCCCCGATGCCCCGGCCATGCAACGCAGAGATCGCGTACGGCTGTCCAAGCCCCAGCGACCACAGCTCAGTGGCGTCGGACTCCCCCGCCGCGCCGTCCACCTTGTTGGCGGCCAGCACCACCGGCTTCCCGGACCGCCGCAACAGGCGCACCAGCTCGTTGTCCGTGTCGGTCGCGCCCACCGTACCGTCCACCACCAGCATGACGGCGTCCGCCAGGTCGACGGCGACCTCCGCCTGCTCGGCGACGCGGGCGTGCATCCCGGCCAGGTCAACCTCCCAACCCCCGGTGTCCACGAGCGTGAACTCCCGGCCCGCCCACTCGGCGGGATAGGTGACCCGGTCGCGCGTGACGCCCGGGACGTCCTGCACGACGGCCTCGCGGCGCCCCAGGATGCGGTTCACGAGCGTGGACTTGCCCACGTTCGGGCGGCCGACGAGGGCCAGCACGGGCAGGCCGGGGCGCACGACAACGCCGTCGCCCGCACCGCCGCCACCCTCGAGCAGCGCCTCGTCCTCCTCGGACAGCTCGAACTCGGTCAGGCCGGCGAGCAGGGCAGCGGCACGGCGTTCGGCCTCGGCGTCGTCGACCTCGAAGG
>JBNJCY010000350.1:0-2587 GCA_051744325.1 Actinomycetota bacterium | reverse complement strand
GCCCGATCCCGACCACGTGGCGAAGATGGACGGGAAGTGGATCGGCGCCGGCACCGCCCTCGTCGACCACGTCCGCTCACGTCACGGCCACCTCGACGGCGTCGTGATCGCCGCCGGCGTCGTCGCGTTCGGCGAGCTCGCGGACACGGACGACGTCGTCGTGGAGGAGCTGCTCCTCACCAACGCGATGGGCCCGCTGTGGCTGGCGAAGCGGGTGGTACCGGCCCTGCGGGAGAGCGGCGGCTTCCTCGTGAACATCTCGGGCATGGTCGCTGCCACCCCCACGCCGGGGATGGCCGCCTACTCGGCCTCGAAGGCAGCGGCCGCCGCCGGTTTCGCGGCCCTTCGGAAGGAGCTCCGCCGCGCCGGGGTGCTGGTGTGCGATGTCCAGCCGCCGCACACGGAGACCGGACTCGCCACGCGGCCCCTCGCCGGCACCGCCCCTCGCCTGCCGCAGGGACTCGAGCCGGACACCGTCGCCGAGCGCATCGTGGCCGCTATCGAGGCGGACCAGCCGCTCGTCAGCGCGAGCGACTTCAGCTGACGTCCTCCGGCCGATCCGCCCCGGCACCCGTCAGGCCAACTCGGCGCCAGGCCAACTCGGCGTCAGGCCAACTCGGCGTCGAGGGTGATGTCCACGCTGAGCGCCTGGGAGACCGGGCAGCCGGACTTGGCGGAATCGGCGATGCGGGCGAAATCCTCCGCGGAGATGCCATCCACCCGGGCCTTGACGGTGAGGTGCACCCCGGTGATCCCGGTGCCGGCCAAGAAGGTGACTTCGGCGGTGGCGTCGAGTTGGGCGGGCGGGGTGTCGTTCTCGGCGAGTTCGTTGGACAGCTGCATGCAGTAGCAGGCGGCGTGCGCCGCGGCGATGAGTTCCTCGGGGGTGGTGTTGCCGCCGGACTCCTCGGCGCGGGCCTTCCAGTTCACGTCGAAGGTACCGAGTCCGGAGGTCTCGAGGGTGGTCCGCCCCGAGCCGCTGAACAGGTTTCCGTTCCAGACTGCACTTGCCTTGTTCACGATGGGAGTGGGCATTGGGTCCTACCTCTCTTCTGGTCCGGGGGCACGCAGCCTCCTGCGCGCCCGGTGCGGCCCACCATAGCCGCGGTCCGGCGGATGCGCGCCCGCTAGCCTGATTCGGACGGCCCAATCACGACGAGCCGTCGCCAACGGGAGCATCATGAACCGCGCACTGCCCCTCAGGAGCATGAGGCACCGGCGGGGTGCCGGCGCCAAGGCACATACCCTCGCTCGCCTCGTCGCCCATGGCTTCGACGTCCCAGAGGCCCTCGTCCTGCTCCCCCGGCAACTCACCACCGCGGACCGCATCGCTCGCGCGCTCGCCGGTTCGCTTCCTGACGGCGAGACCTGGGCGGTCCGCTCCTCCGCCGGGGTGGAGGACGGCTCCACCCGCTCCTGGGCCGGCCAGTTCCACACCGTCCTCGACGTTCCCTCGCAGCGCGTGCCCGCCGCCGCCCTCGAGGTCGCGCAAGCCGCCGCACCGGCGGTGTACGACGACGACGCATCCCGCCGCCCGCCCGCCGTCGCCGTCCTGGTCCAGCGCATGGTCCACCCCCGGATGGCCGGGGTGGTGTTCTCCCGCAACCCGGTGACGGGGGTCCGTGAGACCGTGATCGAGGCGGTGCGGGGAACCGCGGACGCACTCGTGGCCGGCCGGGAGCAGCCGGAGCGCTGGGTCCGCCGGAACGCGGCCTGGGGAGAACGCCCAGGGGCACCCAGCCTTCCCGAGGACGTCGCCATGCGGATCGCGGACGGCGTGGAACGCATCGAGCGGGCGCTCGGCTTCGCGGTGGACGCGGAGTGGGCGTGGGACGGCACCCTCTGGTGGCTCCAGGCCCGACCGATCACCACCGGGACGCGCGCCGACGTCTACAGCAGCCGCATGGCCCGGGACATGCTACCGGGCGTCATCCTTCCGCTCGTGTGGTCCGTGAACGGGCCCGAGAAGAGCCGTGCCTTCCTCGCGTTCCTCGAGGACGTCCTCGGCCCCCTGGGCGTCGCCCCGGAAGACCTGGGTGCCCTCATCCACCACCGCTTCTACATCAACATCGGGGCTCTCTCCCGCCTGTTCGCCGAGTTCGGCCTCCCTGAGGACTCCCTGGAGCGGCTTGCCGGCATGGAATCCGGGTCCATGCCCCCCATGCGTCCCACCCCGATGGCGCTGCGGCGCCTGCCCCGCCTCGTCCGGGCCGGCGTCCGCTACTCATACTTCAGTGAGCACCTCGACGTGCACCTGCCGGAACTCTGGCAGCGCAGCCATGACTTCGCCGCCGCGACGGACACCACCCGGATGAGCGCCGCACAGTTGCTGGAGCGGATGGACCGACTCCGTCCCTTGGTCGCCGAGGTGACCTTCCACCACGTCGTGACGCTGATGCTCATGCAGATGCACACGGCCTGGGCCCGCAGCATGCTGCAACGCCGCGGACTTCTCGTGCCCGGCGAGCCCCTGGACCTCGCCCCGGAAACGCCGTCGGACCACGACGTCGGGGATGCCCTGCGTCGGCTGGCGGTGGTGGCGGCCGGGGCGCCGCCGTCGGTGCGAGAACGGTTGCGCGCGTCCGAC
>JBNJCY010000349.1:0-2594 GCA_051744325.1 Actinomycetota bacterium | reverse complement strand
ATCACACAGGGGTGTGACACGACGTCCCGTCGCCTCGGACCGTGGACGGGTGGGCGTGGACGGGTGGGACGCTGACGGGAGGGCTTGGACGTCCGCGCGGCGCGCCACGTACCCTTGGACGGTGACCCAGAACCCCACGGCCCCGACCTCGCTCGCTGGCGCGTCCGCATTCCCGGACGTCGTTCCCGCCCGCACGCCCGGCGCCGTCGCCGTCCCCGGCAAGAAGATCCTCCTCGCGGCGCCCCGGGGGTACTGCGCCGGGGTGGACCGGGCCGTGGATGCCGTCGAGAAGGCGCTCGCCCACTACGGTCCGCCCGTCTACGTGCGCAAGGAGATCGTGCACAACCGGTTCGTGGTGGACACCCTCTCGCAGCGGGGCGCGATCTTCGTGGAGGAGACGGACGAGGTGCCCGAGGGGGCTCGCGTCGTCTTCTCCGCGCACGGCGTCTCGCCGGCGGTGCACGCGCAGGCCGCGGTCCGGAACCTCGCGACCATCGACGCCACCTGCCCGTTGGTGACCAAGGTGCACAAGGAGGCGGTGCGCTTCGCGTCGAGCGACCACGACATCCTCCTGATCGGTCACGACGGCCATGAGGAGGTCGAGGGTACGCAGGGGGAGGCCCCGGAGCACATTCAGGTGGTCAACGGCCCGCACGAGGTGGACCGGGTGACGGTGCGCGACCCCGGCAAGGTGGTGTGGCTCTCGCAGACCACCCTGTCCGTGGACGAGACGATGGAGACCGTGGCCCTGCTGCGCGAGCGGTTCCCGAACCTGCAGGACCCGCCGTCGGACGACATCTGCTACGCCACCCAGAACCGCCAGGTCGCGGTGAAGAAGCTCGCGTCCCGCTGTGACGTGGTCATCGTGGTGGGTTCGGCGAACTCGTCGAACTCGGTGCGGCTGGTCGAGGTCTCGCTGGAGTCCGGGGCGGGTGCCGCGTACCGCGTGGACAACGCGGCGGAGGTGCGCCCCGACTGGGTGGCTGATGCGATGACCGTGGGCCTGACCTCTGGTGCGTCCGTGCCCGAGATCCTGGTGCGCGACGTCGTCACTCGGCTGGGCGAGCTCGGGTTCGGGGAGGTGGAGGAGGTCCGCACCGCGACCGAGGACATCATGTTCTCGCTGCCGAAGAACCTGCGCTCGGACCTCAAAGCCGCTGGCGAGAGGGTCGACCGCCCCCACCAGGCACGCCCGTGGCGCGCCCGCCCCTAGCGCGATCCGGAGTCGAGAATCGGACATCTGGGAAAAAAGTCCCAGATTGCTGCATCCAAACCGGGACCTTCGTCGGAAGTAGGGAGTGTAAGCACACACCGCCCCACCGGGGCAGACCACAAAGGACACACGATGCGCAAGACCCCCATCATGATCGCGGCTTCCGGATTCGCGCTGCTCGGCTTGGCCGTCCCCGCCCAGGCGGAGGGCCACGAGGCCCAGTTCTCCGTACTGCACGGAATCCCGGACCTCACCGTCGACGTCTACGTCAACGGTGACCTCACCCTCGACGACTTCGCGCCCGGCGACCTGGCCGGCCCGCTCGCACTGGAAGCCGGCACCTACACCGTGGCGATCACCGCCGCGGATGCCATGGACGACAGCGAGCCGGTTCTCGGCCCGATCGACCTTCCCCTCGAGGGCGGCGCCAACTACACCGCGGTTGCCCACCTCACCGAGGGCGGCGACCCCACGGCCACCCTGTTCAACAACGACATCTCCGCCACCGAGGCCGGCGAGGGCCGCCTCACCGTTCGCCACGTGGCCGCCGCGCCCGCCGTCGACATCCTCGCCGGCAGCGACGCCGTGATCACGAACCTCTCCAACCCGGACGAGGCCATGCTTGACCTCCCGGCCGGCACCGTTCCCGCCGCCGTTGCGGCGACCGGTACCACCGAGCCCGTGCTCGGCCCGGTCGACGTCGAGATCCAGGACGGCGTCTCCACGATCGTCTACGCGTGGGGCAGCCTTGAGGCCGACAACCTCGCGGTCGCCGCGCAGACCATCGAGGGCCTCGGCTCCGCCCCGCACGGCGTCCCGACCGGCCAGGTTGAGGTCGTCGAGCAGGGTCGCAACGCCGCCCTCCTCTTCGGCGCCGGAATCGCCCTGCTGCTCGGCCTCGGTGCTACCGCGGCTCGTGCGGTGACCGTGCGGCGGTAACCACATGCGCAAGCTCCTCGGATTCTCCGCGGTGGCTGCACTCCTCCTCGCGGGCTGCGCCGATTCATCGGCGCAGCCCGCAGGGCCTGTAACCACCACTCCCGCAGAGGTCTCCGCTCCAGCCGTCACTTCTGATCCCGGTCCCTCGACGGATCGCGGGCAGGGCCGGACGGCATTGCCGGGGATCGAGGTTCGTGCGGCCGACCTGCCCGCTCCTCGTGACGTCGAACCGCCGATCCGTCTGGCCTACGAGGCGATCGGTGCGAACATGCCGATCGACCCGGTCGGTGTGGCGGAGGACGGCCAGATGGAGATCCCGGAGGACGCCCTCCGGGCCGGCTGGTACCGGTTCGGTGCCGCTCCGTCCGATGACGAGGGCACTGTGGTCGTCTCGGCCCACGCCGGGTCGTACATCACTCCCCGCGGACCGTTGTACGACCTG
>JBNJCY010000348.1:0-2622 GCA_051744325.1 Actinomycetota bacterium | reverse complement strand
TCCTCTCCCCTGGCCCGAGCGGGGTCGTCCCCGGGTGGTCGGACTTCCTCGAGGCCGCCGACGACGGGCCCTACGACGCCGTCCCCGGCCTCCTCGGCAGCGAGCTGGCGGACGCCGGGGCGAGCGTGGCCTCCCTCGGTCCCGGCGCGGCGATCGCACTCGCGGGCCCGGACGGCGTGCCGGTCGGTGACCACAACGTCGCGGCCCGGGCGCCGTCGTCGCTCGCCGAGCAGGTCGCCGAGGTGGTGCCCACCCACGACCTGACCGTCGTCGACATCGGCGGGGTCCGGGACCGGGGCCGACCGTTCGTGTACGTCTCCGAGGGCGGCCTCCAGCGCTACGACGACGGCGCGGACCCCGGGATCGACCTCCCCGGGACCGACGCGTGGATCCTGAGCGAACCCACGCGCGCCGAGCAGGTCACCTCGATCGACGCCCGCCTCGGTGCGGCTCTCGACGCGGTGGCGGCAGCGGCGCCAGACGCCGTCGTCATCGTCGTGTCCCTGTCCGACTCCGGCACCGTGCCGCGCATGCAGGTCGCGGCGCTGCTCGACGCCGCAGCACTGCCGGGCACAGGCGGCGCGGCTGGCGGGGACGGCGCGGTGAGCGGGGACGGCGCCGGGGTGCTCGGGTCGGCGTCCACGCGCCAGTACGGCATGGTGCAGGCCACCGACGTCAACCCAACCGTCGCGTCGCTCGTCCTCGGCGAAACGCTCCCCGGGACGCCGGGCGTGCCGATGGAGCGGACGGGGGCAGCGCCGTCGGACCATCTGTTCCGCCTCACCGACATCTCGGACCACTCCCTCGCAATCCGGCCCCTCGTGCCGGGGTTCTTCTCCTTCCTGGTCCTCATCAACCTGCTGCTCTACGGCGCGGCGGCGTTCGGGCTGAACCGGGCGTTCCTGGCGCGACTGCAGGCCGGGGCGCGGCGGCTCGCCCCGCTCGGCCGGGCACTGCTACGGCCGGCCGGCACGACGACACTGCTGCGGGTGCTGCGGAACGTCGGGGTGTTCGTGGCCGCGATCCCCGTCTCCAGCTACCTCGCGAACCTGCTGCCCTGGTGGCGCGCCGGCAGCCCGGGCATCACCCTCTGGGCCGCCCTCCTGGCGATCGCCCTGGCCATCGCGGTTGTCGCACTCGCCGGTCCGTGGCGGCGCCACCTGCTCGCCCCGCTCGCGATCGTGGCAGGCCTGACGTTCGCCGTCCTCGTCGTGGACGTGCTGACCGGAGCCACCCTGCAGCTCTCGGCCCTGATGGGCGTCCAACCCCAGGTGGGCGGCCGGTTCTACGGCTTCAACAACTCCTCCTTCGCGCTGCTCGCCTCGTCCTCGATCCTCGTGGCCATGACTGTTGCGGAACCACTGGTGCAGCGTGGCCACCGGTGGATCGCCGCGGGCCTCATCGCCCTCCTCGGTGCCGCGACCACGGTGCTGGACGGGCACCCCTCAATAGGCGCGGACTTCGGCGGACCCCCGGCCCTCATCCCCGCGTTCACGATCCTCGTCCTGCTCACGCTCGCGGTGCGGATCACGTGGAAGCGGCTCGCCCTCATCCTCGGGGTCTCCGCCCTGCTGGCGGTCAGCTTCTCCGTGCTGGACTGGCTCCGTCCCGCCGACGAGCGCAGCCACCTCGGCAACTTCATCGAGACCGTCCTCGACGGCGGGCTCGTCAGCGTCATCACTCGCAAGGCCGGGCAGAACCTCACGAACCTCTTCGGTTCCACCCTCACCCTCATGGCCCTGGCCGGGGTCGTGGTGCTCGTGGCGGTGATCGCCCGGCCGCTCGGGAGGAGCGGGACCGGTGAGGACGAGCGGCTCACACGGGCGAAGGCACTGTCCGGCTACGACTGGCTCCGCCCCCGCACCACGGCCCGCCTCCTCACCCAGGATGCCGTCATGCTCAAGCCGGGCGTGACGGCGCTGACCACGGCGTGGGTGATCGGCTTCGCCGTCAACGACTCGGGCGTCGTCGTCCCGGCCATTGGCATGTCACTTGCGGTGCCGCTGCTGATCGCGGTGGTGGCGGAGTGGCTCGTCAGGGTCCGGGTGGTGCACCTGGGTGCTGCGGACGGGCGTCGTGACCACCTGAAGGGTCAGTCGTGACCACCTGAAGGGTCAGTCGTGACCACCTGAAGGGTCACATGTAGTCCACCCGGTACGGCCGGCCGGCCCGTTGGCCGGTCACCGCCTTCTCGATGACCTCGCGGGGGACGCGGACGCCCCGCAGGCGCCGGGTCGAAACCGCGTACAGCACGTCCCGGTACTGGCCGGCGCGGTGCACCTGGCCGGCGAAGTCGTTCGAGGTGGCGCGGTGGCGCAGGTTCACGGGGATCTCCTGCACGGCGTAGCCGGCGGTGAGGACGTCGATGGTCATCCCCGTCTCCACGCCCCAGCCGCGCGAGAGCGGTAGGGCGGCGTTGAACGCCTCGCGGGAGATGCAGCGCTGCCCGCTGAGTGGCTGGGTGGGCACCCAGCCGGTGGCCCTATGGATCGCGGAGCGGGCGAGGCCGGTCACGAACCCGTGACCGCCGGCGGCCTCCTGCTTGGGAAGCGCGGCGATCGTCAGGTCCACCCGGCCGGTGGCCACGGGTTCCACGAGTGCCCCGCACGCGGTGGCGGTTTC
>JBNJCY010000347.1:0-2625 GCA_051744325.1 Actinomycetota bacterium | reverse complement strand
ATCCGGCTCGACGCTGACCTCCACCGCCGAGGAGTCGTCGTCCGCGTTGGGGGCGGGCTGGTCCGCGTCGTCCGCGCCTCGCTCGGCATGTTCCGCCGCGGTCCCACAGAAGGTCAGCGACACGACCTCCTCCGCGACGCCGGTGACCGCGACACCCAGGCGATGGATCGCGCCGTCACGGTCGGTGGCGACCACCGCGGACAGCTGCGTGCCCGCAGCGGTCTCCCAGCCGACCATCTCCCAGCCCTCGGTGTCCCGTTCGACGGACTGTGCCGTGAGCGCGACGGCCTGATCGTCGCCGACGGTGGCGGCACGGGTGAAGGTGACCAGCGCATCGGGGCATGGCCCGCCGCCGTCCGCGCCGTCGTCCGTCCCCGGGGTGGCTGCGGCCGCGGCCGCGGCCGGGAGCAGCAACGCCGCGGTCGCTGCGAGACCGACGAGCAGCCGCGCGGTTCGCGGGCGGAGCGGTGGGAGGGGGCGCATCGGTGGGTCCGTCATGAGCAGGGTCGACCCGAGGGCCGACGGTTGGCCGTCGGTCCGGGTCGGTCTCGCCACTCGCTCCCCTCGAGCCCGTCCCGGCTCGTCGTGCTCGAGCCGGGGCGGCGACCGTCGTGCGGTCCGAGGATCCCTGCGTCCCGGTTGGTCGGGTGGGCCCGACCGGTGTCACTGCGCGTCCGAAAGTGAACGCGCAACGCATGATGCCCAGGTCAGATCGGTCCACGCAACGCCCTGCGGTTGCGCGCTAACGGTGCGTTGCCAAGGGCGAGTCCGCCACCGACTTCCGCAACGCAGCGTCGCCGTTGCTGTGCGCGGGGCGGACGCGGGCAGGGTGCGCAGCGACCCTGAGCCGCCCCGGTGCAGGGCCTCCAGGGGCGCCTTTGCACTCCCACGAGGTGAGTGCTAGCTTCCGCCCTAGCACTCACGCTTCGGGAGTGCCAGTGTAGTCGGAAGGGCCGGTACCCGGCCCGCACCGCCGCACCGGCGCTCGCGACGGGCCCACCACTCCCTCGCGGAGTCGTCGCCCGTCACCGCAGCCGCACGGTGCCGACGCCACCTCGGCGTCCCGACCCCGTCCGCTCCCTTCCACCTCGATGTCGCCACCTCGACGTCCCCCACGCTGACCGCACCGACCACACCGACGCGAGGCGCCCCCACGGCGCGCTGCGAACCGGATGCGGGCGGTCCGCCGGGGGCCCGTCATCGGCCACACATCGGGGGTACAGCGGAGCACGAGGGTCGGCGTGCACCGACCACCAGATGTTCTTCACCAACCGTCAACCGTCAGGCCGCGGGTGATCCCGTGGCCGCGACCACACAAGGGAGGGCACGTTGGCTGCCGCCACCGATGTCAAGGTCAAGCCCCTCGAGGACCGGGTGCTCGTGACCGTCGAGGAGCAGGAGCAGACCACCGCGTCTGGCCTGGTCATCCCCGACACCGCCAAGGAGAAGCCGCAGCAGGGCACCGTCATCGCCGTGGGCCCGGGCAAGCGCTCGGAGCACACCGGCGAGCTGATCACCCTGGACGTGAGCGAGGGCGACACCGTCCTGTTCTCCAAGTACGGCGGCACCGAGGTCAAGGTCAGCGGCCAGGAGTACCTGATCCTGTCCGCGCGCGACATCCTCGCGATCGTCGGCTGACCCCACCACAACCTTTCCGAAGCCACACGACTTCAACGACACGTCTCACGACGTACCGAGGAGGAACCACCGCATGGCGAAGATCCTCAGCTACAGCGAGGACGCCCGCAAGCGCCTTGAGAAGGGCGTGAACCAGCTCGCGGACGCCGTCAAGGTGACGCTCGGCCCCAGGGGCCGCAACGTCGTCATCGACAAGAAGTGGGGCGCCCCCACGATCACCAAGGACGGCGTGACCGTCGCTCGGGAGATCGAACTGGAGGACGCCTACGAGAACATGGGTGCCCAGCTCGCGAAGGAGGTGGCCACCAAGACCAACGACGTCGCTGGTGACGGCACCACCACCGCGACCGTGCTCGCCCAGGCCATCGTCAAGGAGGGCCTGCGCAACGTCGCCGCCGGCGCGAACCCGCTGGCGCTCAAGCGCGGCATCGACAAGGCCGTCACGTTCGTGGTCGAGGAGATCGCGAAGCAGGCGCGCGAGATCGAGACCCAGGACGAGATCGCGCAGATCGCGGCGATCTCGGCCAACAACGACCACGAGGTCGGCCGCATCCTCGCCGACGCGATGGACAAGGTCGGCAAGGACGGCGTCATCACCGTCGAGGAGTCGCAGACCTTCGGCATGGAGCTCGACTTCGTCGAGGGCATGCAGTTCGACAAGGGCTTCATCTCGCCCTACATGGTCACCGACCCCGAGCGCATGGAGGTCGAGTTCGAGGACCCCTACATCCTCATCGTGAACTCGAAGATCTCGGCGGTCCAGGACATGCTGCCCGTCCTCGAGAAGGTCATGCAGGGCGGTCGTCCGCTCCTGATCATCGCCGAGGACATCGAGGGCGAGGCACTGGCGACGCTGGTGGTCAACAAGATCCGCGGCACCTTCCAGTCGGCCGCCGTCAAGGCGCCGGGCTTCGGCGAGCGCCGCAAGGCCATGCTGCAGGACATCGCGATCCTGACCGGTGCCCAGGTCATCTCCGAGGAGGTCGG
>JBNJCY010000346.1:0-2629 GCA_051744325.1 Actinomycetota bacterium | reverse complement strand
AGTTGTCCATGGCCGTGGGTTGTCTGGAGCAGCCTGTGGCAGGAGTGTCTCGAGAGGAAGTGTCTTGAGAAGGACGAGCCGGGGTGGCACGATCGCGCAGATGAGCACGGCAGCACGCCCCGCCCCGCACCCCGCGGACACCCACGACCTGATCCGCGTCCACGGCGCGCGGGAGAACAACCTGAAGGACGTGGACGTCGAGATCCCGAAGCGTCGGCTGACCGTGTTCACGGGGGTCTCCGGCTCAGGGAAGAGCTCGCTCGTCTTCGACACCATCGCCGCGGAGTCCCAGCGGATGATCAACGAGACGTACAGCGCGTTCGTCCAGGGGTTCATGCCCACCCTCGCGCGGCCGGACGTGGACCTGCTCGAAGGGTTGACCACCGCGATCATCGTGAACCAGGAGAGGATGGGCGCCAACGTCCGCTCCACGGTCGGCACCGTCACGGACGCCAACGCGCTGCTCCGCCTGCTGTACAGCCGGATCGGGATGCCGCACGTCGGCGGCCCGCAGGCATTCTCGTTCAACGTCCCCTCGGCCACCGGGTCCGGGATGCTCAAGGTGGAGCGGGGCGAGAGCACCCAGCGGAAGGCGGCCACCTACACCGTGGTGGGCGGAATGTGCCCGCGCTGTGAGGGCATGGGCAGCGTCTCGGACATCTCACTCGCCGAACTGGTGGATGAGGAGAAGTCCCTTGCGAAGGGCGCCATCACCGTCCCCGGGTACACACCGGACGGGTGGTACGTGCGGCTCTTCGGCGCGGTGGTACCCATGGACACTCCCGTCCGGGACTTCACGAAGCGGCAGCGGCACGAGTTCCTGTACGGCGAGCCCCGCAAGGTGAAGCTCGAGAACATCAACATGACGTACGAGGGCCTGGTCCCGAAGATCCAGAAGTCCATTCTCTCCAAGGACCCGGACGCGATGCAGCCGCACATCCGCACGTTCGTCGAGCGCGCGGTCACCTTCGCCACCTGCCCCGAGTGCGGCGGCACCCGGCTCGCCGAGCACGCCCGCTCCTCGAGGATCGCGGGGAAGAGCATTGCCGACGTCTGCGCCCTGCAGATCAGCGACCTCGCCGAGTGGGTGCGCGTCCTGGACGAACCCAGCGTGGCCCCGCTCCGCGCCAGCCTCCAGCACCTCCTCGACAAGTTCGTGGACATCGGTCTCGGCTACCTCTCCCTGGACCGGCCCTCCGGCACCCTCTCCGGCGGGGAGTCCCAGCGCACGAAGATGATCCGCCACCTCGGCTCCGCACTCACGGACATCACCTACGTCTTCGACGAGCCGACCATCGGCCTCCACCCCCACGACATCCAACGCATGAACCAGCTCCTGCTCTCCCTGCGCGACAAGGGCAACACGGTGCTGGTGGTGGAGCACAAGCCGGAGGTCGTCGCGATCGCGGACCACGTCGTCGACCTCGGGCCGGGCGCCGGGACGGCCGGCGGAGAGGTGGTGTACGAGGGCGACGTCGCCGGGTTGCGGCGCTCCGGGACCGTCACCGGCCACCACCTCGACGATCGTGCCACCCTCAAGCGGCAGATGCGCACGCCGTCGGGCGCGCTCGAGATCCGGGGCGCGGCCACGAACAACCTGCGCGACGTCGACGTCGACATCCCGCTCGGCGCGTTGGTGGTGCTGACCGGGGTGGCCGGGTCGGGGAAGAGTTCGCTGGTGGAGGGGTCGGTGGCGGGGCAGGACGGCGTCGTCGTCATCGATCAGACCGTGATCCGGGGCTCGCGGCGCAGCAACCCGGCCACCTACACCGGGCTGCTGGACCACATCCGCAAGGCGTTCGCGAAGGCCACGGGTGCGAAGCCGGCCCTGTTCAGCGCGAACTCCGAGGGTGCGTGCCCGGTGTGCAAGGGCGCCGGGGTGATCTACACGGAACTCGGCTTCATGGACACGGTGGAGACGCCGTGCGAGGAGTGCGAGGGCAAGCGGTTCCGGGCCGCCGTGCTGGTGCACAAGCTGGCGGGCAAGGACATCAGCGAGGTCCTCGCCATGCCCGTGGCCGAGGCGGCCGCGTTCTTCGGCGACGGCGCCGCCCGCACCCCCGCGGCGCACGCCATCCTGCGGCGGCTCGACGACGTCGGCTTGGGATACCTGACCCTCGGCCAGCCGCTCACCACGCTGTCCGGGGGCGAGAGACAGCGGCTGAAGCTCGCCGCGCGCATGGCCGCGAAGGCCCGCGTGTACGTCCTCGACGAGCCCACCGCGGGGCTGCACCTCGCCGACGTGGCGCAGTTGCTCGCGTTGCTGGACCGGATCGTGGACTCCGGGACGTCCGTCATCGTGATCGAGCACCACCAGGCGGTCATGGCGCACGCGGACTGGATCATCGACCTCGGCCCGGGCGCGGGTCACGACGGCGGCCGTTTGGTGTTCGAGGGCACGCCGGCCGAGCTCGTGGCGAGCCAGGCCACCCTGACGGGCGAGCACCTGGCGGAATACGTCGGCTGATCAGGTGACCGCCAGCGGCGGTGGGGCGGTGTCCTGCGCTTCGCCCAGGCGGCCGCGCATACCGAGGCGCTGGCCCGGGCCAGCGCTGGCCCGGGTGAGCAATGGCTTGGCCGGCCTCAAAAACCTCAGCCGTCCGGCGGCGGTGCGCTGGGCTGGGCACCG
>JBNJCY010000345.1:0-2652 GCA_051744325.1 Actinomycetota bacterium | reverse complement strand
CGCCGCCCGGCGGGCCGCGCGGTTCTGGCCCGTCGCGGCCCGCCGGGCGGCGCAGAAGAAGCAGGGCAAGAACCGTTGACAGCCGGCAGAATCTCCACTGCCGTTACTGCAACTCGAACGCTACCCATTTTTGAAGGTGGCCATTGATTGAAGATTCAACCAATGCTACTGTGGGTTCCATGCAGTTCGGAGTATTCAGCGTCGGAGACGTGACCACAGACCCCACCACCGGCCGTGCGCCCACCGAACGGGAGCGGATCAAGGCGATGGTGGCGATCGCCGAGAAGGCGGAGGAGGTCGGCCTCGATGTCTTCGCCACGGGCGAGCACCACAACCCCCCGTTCGTGCCGTCGTCGCCCACGACGATGCTGGGGTACGTCGCGGCGCGGACGCAGCGCATCATCCTGTCCACCGCGACCACCCTCATCACCACCAACGACCCGGTGAAGATCGCCGAGGACTATGCGATGCTGCAGCACCTCGCCGACGGACGCGTGGACCTGATGATGGGCCGGGGGAACACCGGTCCTGTCTACCCCTGGTTCGGCAAGGACATCCGTGAGGGTGTGGCTCTCGCCTTCGAGAACTACGCCCTGCTCCGGCGTCTCTGGGATGAGGAGGTGGTGGACTGGCAGGGCAGGTTCCGCACTCCCCTCCAGGGTTTCACCTCCACGCCGCGCCCGCTCGACGGCGTCCCACCGTTCGTCTGGCACGGCTCGATCCGCACCCCGGAGATCGCCGAGCAGGCCGCCCACTACGGTGACGGGTTCTTCCACAACAACATCTTCTGGCCCATGTCGCACACGAGGCGGATGGTCGAGTTCTACCGCCGGCGCTTCGAGGCGCACGGCCACGGGACGGCGGACCAGGCGATCGTCGGGCTCGGGGGCCAGGCCTTCATCCGCCACCGCTCCCAGGACGCCGTGCGCGAGTTCCGCCCCTACTTCGACAACGCTCCGGTCTACGGCGGGGGTCCGTCGCTCGAGGACTTCTCCACCGAGACGCCGCTGACGGTCGGCTCGCCGCAGCAGGTCATCGACCGCTACGGCGCCATGCGGGAGTCCGTCGGCGACTACCAGCGCCAGCTCTTCCTCGTCGACCACGCCGGCCTGCCGCTCCACACGGTGCTGGAGCAGCTCGAGATCCTCGGCACCGAGGTGGTACCGGTGCTGCGGCGCGAACTGGAAGCCAAGCGACCCGCCCACGTGCCTCACGCCCCCACCCATGCTTCCCTCGTCGCCGCGCGGGCCGGGACGGGGGCGGCGCCCGCCTCGCCCTCCGGGGACCGCTGGACCGGGACCCGCGCCGAGGACGCGAACCGGCTGCAGGTGGTTCCGTGACGCGCCGCGTTGTCATCGTGAGCGCGGGGCTCCGCGAGCCGTCCTCGACCTCGTTGCTCGGGCAGCGGATCGCCGCAGCGGTGGCGGCAGCTCTGGGAGAGAGGGGCGAGGAGGCCGACGTCAAGGTGATCGAAGTGCGGGCCCTGGGGGCCGAGATCCTGCAGGCGATGACGTCGTTCGCACCCGCTGCCCTGCGGGAGGCGTTCGAGATGATCGGGTCCGCGGACGGGGTCGTCGCGCTCACCCCGCTGTACAACACCTCCTACTCGGGGCTCTTCAAGGCCTTCTTCGACGTCCTGCCCGAGGGTGTGCTCGCGGGCAGGCCCGTCCTCATCGGTGCGACCGGTGGGACCCCGCGACACTCGCTGGCCCTCGACTACGCGATGCGCCCCATGTTCGCGTACCTGCACGCGGAGGTGCTCACGACCGCGGTGTTCGCGGCCACCGAAGACTGGGGTGACCAGGGCGACGACGTCCGTCCGCTCCCCGAGCGCATCGCCCGTGCGGCCACCGGACTGGCGGAGGCGATCCTCCGCCGGGACCCCGCTGGGGCTCCCGACGAGTTCGCGGGGACCCCCTCCTTCGAGGAGATGTTCCAGCCGGACTAGCCGATCTCGAGCGCGGTCACCAGCCAGCGGCCGTGGTACTGCTCGAGGCGCAGCGCCGCGGCGCGGAAGCGGGTGCCGTCGTGGAGGGTGACGCTGGCCTCGTGGGTGAACTCGTCCACCGCGGCCGAACTGACGAACCGCACCTGGACCCCAGTCGCTCGGCGCGGCCCGGCCACCCGTTCGGCCAGTCCTGCCCGCCGGGACAGTGTGACGAACACGGGGCCGGCGAGCCACCGCGAGAGCTGGTTCGCGGGCCTGATCCCGAGCAGCGCCTCGGCGGCCATGCGAGCGACGGCGGCCGCCCAGTCCCGTGGCTCCGGCAGCGGCGGGGTGGCGGCGCCCGCGAGGGGGCGCGCCTCGGCCGCGCGCCGCTCGTAAGCGGAGGCTTTGCTCTGGGAGGTGCCGACCGCGCGGAAGCGGACCGGATCCCACTCCTGCGCCGGCGTCGACCGGCCCGGTCCGGCCGGGGGCCGGCCGTCCGGCGGCCTGGTGGCGTGCCCGGACCGTCGTCCAGCCGGTGGGTGGACGGAGCGCCGCGTCGGCGGGCCGCTCACCGGTCGGCTCCCGCCGGCACGACGAGCAGCTCGCCGGGGTGGATCAGGTCGGGGTTGGCAACGAGGTGCGGATTCGCCGCGACCCAATCGGCCACCCGCAACGCGACGTCCGCCGCCCGGGAGTACGACTCCCCCACGGCCGCGGACGTC
>JBNJCY010000344.1:0-2693 GCA_051744325.1 Actinomycetota bacterium | reverse complement strand
TGACGACGGAGACGCCGGCGTCGGACACATCCGCCCCGGTGAGTCGCTCGGCGAGGATGCGAGCACCCTCCAGCGTGCGCCGCTGCCGGTCACGGAAGTCCTCGGTGCCGGCGATTCGCAGCGCCACCGCCTTCGCCGCGATCGCGTGCATGAGCGGTCCACCCTGCTGACCTGGGAAGACCGCAGAGTTGAGCTTCTTGGCCCAGGCCTCGGCGTCGCGGGCGAGGAGCATGCCGGAGCGTGGGCCGCCCAGGGTCTTGTGGATGGTCGTCGAGACCACGTCGGCATACGGGACAGGGCTGGGGTGCACGCCGGCGGCGACGAGGCCCGCGAAGTGGGCCATGTCCACCCAAAGCTGAGCGCCGACGTCGTCGGCGATCTCGCGGAAGGCAGCGAAGTCCAGGTGACGCGGGTAGGCGGACCACCCGGCGATCAGGACCCTGGGGCGGGCGGCGAGCGCAAGCTGGCGCACCTGGTCCATCTCGATGCGGTGGCTGTGCTCGTCGACCCCATAGGCGTGCACCTCGTAGAGCTTGCCGGAGAAGTTGATCTTCATGCCGTGGGTGAGGTGCCCGCCGTGGGCGAGCGAGAGCCCCATGATGACGTCCCCGGGGGTTGCCATGGCGTGCAGCACCGCGGCGTTCGCGGTGGCCCCGGAGTGGGGCTGCACGTTGGCGTACTCGGCGCCGAACAGCTCCTTGGCCCGGGCGATCGCGAGGTTCTCGGCGATGTCCACCTGCTCGCAGCCGCCGTAGTAGCGCCTGCCGGGATAGCCTTCCGCGTACTTGTTCGTGAGCACCGAGCCGGTGGCCTCGAGCACTGCCCGTGGCACGAAGTTCTCCGACGCGATCATCTCGAGCGTCTGCCGCTGGCGGGTGAGCTCACCGTCCAGGACCGCGGAGATCTCCGGGTCGAGTTCGGCCAGGGGTTGGTTGAGAGCGTTCTGGCTCATGCTTCCTCCATGGATGTGGTCCCCCGCGGCCCAGGCGTCCGACCGTCACGGGTACGTGTCGCTCCCCGGTGGTGATCCACCCGCAGCGCCAGTCGCGACCCCTCAGATGCTACCGGACCGCGCGGGAGGCCCGGCCCGGACGTCCGGGGTGCGGTCGGGGCGGCGATCGCCACTCAGGGCAGCGGTGAACCCTCGGGCTCCTCGCCGAGCAGCCGCTGGAGGTAGGCCTCGGTGAGGGTGCCCGCGTCGAGGCCGTCGTGGCCCTCGGGCAGCGGCATCGCCGCGCGGTTGTCCGCACCGGTGAAGACCCAGACCTCCTTGGTCTGGTCGGGGAGGTACTGCAGCACCTCCATGAGCAGCCTTGAACCGATGCCCTTGTGGTGCAGGTCGGGGACGACGGCGAGGCGGCCGAGGCTGGCCTTCTCGCCCTCCAGCTCCACCCGGATCGACCCGACGAGACGGTGACCGAACCAGGCCCCGATTGTCACGACGTCGGGCCGCTCCAGGTCCTCGATGAGCTCCTCGAGCGTCTGCGTCAGGGCGGGGAGGTTGGGGTCGCCGTAGAGCTGGGCCTCTGTGACGAACGCGGCACGGCGCACCGTGAGCAGTTCGCCGGCGTGCTCCACCCCGACGAGGTCGAATCGGGTCTCGGACATGTCCACTCCTTCGACTTGGCTGGCACCACCCTAATGGGGACGACGATGCCCCGGCGACGAGGCGAACGACCCCGCGGCCCCGCGGCCGCGGGGCCGCGGCGGCCCCGGGCGACGGTGTCAGCTGATGAGACCCAACTGAACGCACATGTCGCGCTCGCTGACGAGCTCCTCCACCGACTTGTCGATGCGGGCGCGGGTGGCGTCGTCGATCTCGATGCCGTGCACGATGTGCCAGTCACCCCAGCGGGAGCGTGCCGGGAACCCTGAGAAGATGCCCTCGGGGACCCCGTACGAGCCGTCGGAGATGAGGCCGACGGATACCCAGTCGTCCGGGGGGGTGCCGTTGACCCAGTCGTGGATGTGGTCGAGGGCCGCGTTCGCCGCGGACGCCACGGAGGAGCCGCCCCGCACCTTGATGATCTCGGCGCCGCGCTTGGCCACGGTGGGGATGAACTCGTTGTCGATCCAGTCCTGGTCGACATAGTCCATCGCCGGGCGGTGGTCCACCTCGGTCTGGGAGAGGTCCGGGACCTGCGAGGCGGAGTGGTTGCCCCACACGGTCAGCTTCCTGATCTCGCTGGCATGCACGCCGGTCTTGATGGAGAGCTGCCGGATGGCCCGGTTGTGGTCGAGCCGCATCATGGCGTTGAAGCGCTCGGGGGGGATGTCCGGGGCGTGCCTTGAGGCGATGAGCGCGTTCGTGTTGGCCGGGTTGCCCACCACGAGAACCTTCAGGTCCTCGGCGGCGTTGTCGTTCAGGGCCTTGCCCTGGGGACCGAAGATCCCGCCGTTGGCCTCCAGCAGGTCGCCGCGCTCCATGCCCGCGATGCGGGGGCGGGCGCCGACGAGCAACGCGACGTCCGTGCCGTCGAAGGCCTGGGCCGGGTCGTCGTAGACGTCGACGCTCTCGAGGAGGTCGAAGGCACCGTCGTCGAGCTCCATCGCGTTGCCCTCCGCGGCCTTCAGCGCCTGCGGGATCTCCAGCAGCTTGAGCCGGACCGGAATGTTCGGCCCGAGCAGGTCCCCGGCCGCCGTGCGGAACAGCAGGGCGTACCCGATCTGTCCGGCGGCCCCGGTGACTGTGA
>JBNJCY010000343.1:0-2715 GCA_051744325.1 Actinomycetota bacterium | reverse complement strand
CTACGTCCTGCCTCGCTATGAGCGACTCGACGCCCCCCTCCTCGCTGTGGTCGGCGGTTCCACGGGCGCGGGGAAGTCGACCCTCGTCAACTCGCTCGTGGGCGTCGACGTCGCCGCCTCCTCCGCGATCCGGCCGACGACGCGCCGTCCCCTCCTGCTGCACCACCCTGCCGAGTCGTCCTGGTTCGAGGACGACCGCATCCTGCCGTCCCTGGCACGGGTCCGGATGGCGCCGGACGCCCCGCCCACGCCGGCGTCCTCGGATCCGGCGGTGCACACCGAGCTGGAGATCCGCTCCACCCGGGGTCTGCCGCAGGGACTGGCGATCGTCGACGCCCCGGACATCGACTCAATCGTGAACGAGAACCGCCAGGTGGCTGGCCAGCTCCTCGCGGCCGCGGATCTGTGGCTCTTCGTCACCACCGCCGCCCGCTACGCCGACGCCGTCCCGTGGGACCTGTTGCGCGATGCCGCCTCCCGCAACACCGTCGTCGCCATCATCCTGGACCGGGTGCCCCCCGAGGTCGTCGACGAGGTCCGCGCCGATCTGCGGCTGCGCCTCGTGGAGCGAGGGCTCGCCGAGGCCCCGCTGTTCACCGTCCAGGAGTCCGTCCTCGACGGCGACCACCTCCCGGAGGACCAGATCGCGCCGATCCGGCAGTGGCTGGGGACCCTTGCTGCCGATGCCGCGTCCCGGTCGCGGGTCGCCCGTCAGACCCTGCGGGGGGCGGTCGAGTCCGTGCTGGGTACCGCCGCGGACGTGGGAGAGGCCGCCCAGCAGCAGGTGTTCGCCCGGGACAATCTGCACGCGCGGGTGGTGGAGGCAGCGGAGGAGGCGTTGCGGCGCCTCACCGCCGCGACCGCGGACGGCTCGCTCCTCCGCGGCGAGGTGCTTGCCCGCTGGCAGGAGTTCGTCGGCACGGGGGACTTCTTCCGGAGCGTCGAGGCCCAGGTGGGCCGGGTCCGTGACCGCCTCTCGGCGTTCGTGCGCGGCGCACCCCCGCCCACCGAGCCGGTCGAGGCCGCGATTGAGGAGGGACTGCTGACGCTGCTGGAGGCCGAGGCGCAGCGCGCCGTGGCCGACATCGACCACGCGTGGCGCTTCGAGAGCGGCGGGCGCGACCTCTTGGCCGAAGCGCTGCGGGAACTTCCCTCCGAGGCGCGCCTGCGGGGCGAGGCCTCCCGCCACGTCGTCGAGTGGCAGGACGGGCTGCTGTCCCTGGTTCGCGAGGAGGGCGCCGACCGCCGGTTCACGGCCCGCATGCTCTCGCTCGGCGTGAACGGCCTGGGCATCGCGCTCATGATCACGATCCTCGCGAGCACCGGCGGCGTCATCACGGGCGCCGAGGTCGCGGCGGCGGGCGGCACCGCCGTCGTCGGCCAGAAGCTCCTGGAGGCCGTGTTCGGCGAGGACGCGGTGCGCAAGATGGCGAAGCAGGCGCGCGCGAGGCTGAATGCACACGGCGAGCAGCTCCTCGGTTGGTACCTGGCACCCTTCACCGCCGCCCTCGACGGCCTCGGCATCGACCCGGAGGTCCGGGCCCGCGTGGACGCGGCCATCGCCGGCGTGCGGGCCGCCCAGACGGAAGGCGGCCTCGCATGAAGCAGGCCACCCTCGCCGACGAGGCCGCGGCCCTGACACGCGCGATAGACCTCGCGGACGGGCGGTTGTCCGACGCGCCGATCACCGCCGCACGCCAGACCCTGGAGAAGATCGGTGTCCGGTCCGAGCTCGCCCCGGACCGGACCGTGGTCGCGCTGATGGGGGCCACCGGCTCCGGGAAGTCCTCGCTCTTCAACGCCCTCGTCGGCGAGCAGCTCGCCCGGACCGCCGCCACCCGCCCGACGACGCGGCGGCCGCTGGCCGCGAGCTGGGGCGAGGGAGCCGGCGAACTGCTCGACTGGCTCGACGTCCCGGAACGGACCCTGCGCGCCGACGACGGCAGCGGGCTCGTCCTGCTCGACCTGCCCGACATCGACTCGACCGAGCTGGACCACCGCGAGATCGCGCACCGCATGGCGGAGGTCGTGGACGTGCTCGTGTGGGTGCTTGACCCGCAGAAGTACGCTGACGCCGTCGTCCACCAGCAGTACCTCCAGCCCATGGCGGCCCACGCAGAGGTCACCATGGTGGTGCTGAACCAGGCGGACAGAGTGTCCGAGGCCGAGGTGGCCTCCATCATGCGGGACCTGCGGCGGCTCCTTGCGGTGGATGGGATGAACGACGTCGAGCTGCACGCGGTGTCCGCCCTCACCGGCGCCGGCGTGGAGGACCTTCGTACGCGCGTGCACGCGATCGCGGCGTCCAAGAAGGCGCGCCTCGCCCGGGCGCACGCGGACCTCGTGCGCGCCGCCCAACGGCTGGACGCCGCGGCGAGTGGTGCGGCCGCGGGTGAGATCACCGCGCAGAACCACACCCGGCTGCTCGAGGCGGCGTTCCGGGCCGCCGGAATCCCGGCGGTGGCCGCCGCGGTGCGGGGCTCGCACATCCGCCAAGCGCGCGCCTCGGTGGGCTGGCCCCCGATCCGGTGGGTGGCCCGATTCCGGCCCGATCCGCTGAAGCGGCTCCACCTCGATCGGGCGGTCGCCGGCCCGGCACTCGTCCGGACCTCCCTGCCCGGGCCCACGCCGGTGCAGGAGGCTGCGGTGCGCGCCAGCGCGCACGCCCTCGTCTCCGGAGCGACGCGGGAACTGCCCGACATGTGGCGCTCGGCG
>JBNJCY010000342.1:0-2715 GCA_051744325.1 Actinomycetota bacterium | reverse complement strand
GTGAAGGGCGGCCCCGGCGGCGCCGGATGCATGTCGTTCCGCAGAGAGGCTCACGTGCCCAAGGGCGGGCCCGACGGCGGCGACGGCGGTGAGGGCGGCGACGTGGTGTTGGCGGTGGACAGGGGCGTCTCGACGCTCGCGTTCTACCATCGCAAGCATCACTTCAAGGCGGAGCGCGGCGAGCACGGCATGGGCTCCAAGCGGCACGGCGCCGCCGGGGAGGACCTCGTGCTGACGGTCCCTCCGGGGACGGTGGTCATCGATCACGAGTCGGGGGAGCCGATCGCGGACCTCGTGGCGGAGGGGGACCGCGTCACCGTCGCGCGCGGCGGCAGGGGCGGTCGCGGGAATCCCCACTTCACCACACCGACACGCCGAGCGCCCGCCTTCGCCGAGCTCGGCGAACCGCCCGAGGAGCGCTGGATCCGGCTCGAGCTCAAGCTGCTCGCGGACGCGGCGCTCGTGGGCCTGCCGAACGTGGGGAAGTCCTCGCTCATCGCCCGGCTCAGCGCCGCGCGCCCCAAGATCGCGGACTACGAGTTCACCACGCTCACGCCCAACCTCGGGGTCGTGGCGATCGACGAGTACAGCTACGTGGTGGCCGACGTGCCCGGTCTCATCGAGGGCGCGAGCGAGGGGCATGGTCTCGGACACGGGTTCCTCCGGCACATCGAGCGTACGGCGCTGATCCTGCACGTCGTCGACCTGAGCGGGGGCTGGGCGGGTCGGGATCCGGTCGAGGACGTGGCGATCATCGAGCAGGAACTCGCCGCTCACGCTCCCGAACTGGCTCGCCGGCCCGTGATCCTCGTGGGCAACAAGTCCGATCTGCCCGACACGGGGGAGGCCTCGGCCCGCCTGCAGGCGCTCGCCCGAGAACGCGACCTGCCGTACGTGGCCGTCTCGGCGGCCACGGGCGAGGGGGTCGACCGTCTGGCGAGGATGGCGGGTGACCGGGTGAGCAAGCTGCGCGCTTCCGCCGAGACCGACGAAGGCCGGACGGTGGACGCGGTCTATCGCTCCGAGCCGGACGAACGCGGTTTCGAGGTCCTCCCGCTGGCCGACGGCACGTACCGCGTGCGCGGCAGGGGGGTCGAGCGTATGGTCGTGATGACCGACATGGAGAACGAGGAGGCGGTCGCCTACCTTCAGACCAGGCTCGCGGGCGCCGGTGTGGAGCGCGCCCTCGCCGAGGCCGGCGCGCGGGAGGGCGACACCGTGAGGATCGCCGGGATGGAATTCGAGTTCGAACCGAGCGAGGAGGCACGCCGATGAGTCGCGAGGACGGGCCCGCGGAGGGTGTGTCCGTGGACGCGGGCGAGGAAGGGGACATCCCGCGGCGCGTGGTCGTGAAGGTCGGCTCGTCGACGTTGTCCGACCGCGGCGGGCGGATCGACCGCGCGTACCTGGAGCGTCTCGTCGCGCAGATCGCGGCCGTGCGGGAGCAGGGCAGCGAGGTGGTTCTCGTGAGTTCCGGAGCGATCGCCGCTGGGGTGGAGGCGCTCGGGATGGACGCGCGTCCGAGCGACATGGCGGGGCTGCAGGCCGCCGCCGCCGTCGGCCAGCCGCGACTCATCGAGGCCTACGAGAGCGGGTTCGCCCAGCACGGCACGTCCATCGCGCAGGTGCTGCTCACGCGCCACGAGACGGCCCACCGACGCCAGTACGTGTTCGCGTGTCAGACACTCGAACGACTGCTCGAGTTGGGTGTCGTAGCCGTCGTGAACGAGAACGACACCACGGCGGTCGAGGAGATCCGTTTCGGGGACAACGACTCGCTCGCGGCGCTGGTCGCCATGATGATCAAGGCGGATCTGGTGGTCATGCTCACCGACATCGAGGGCGTGTACGACGCGGACCCGCGCTCCTCGGATGCGGCCACCCTCATGGAGCACGTCGACGAGATCACCGACGCCCTCATCGATCGAGCCGGGGGCGCCACCGGCTCCCAGCTCGGTTCCGGCGGCATGTACTCGAAGATGGAAGCCGCGCGGATGCTGATGAAGGCGGGGGTCACCATGGTGGTCGCCGACGGCCGCAGAGAGCACGTGGTGGAGGACGTGGTGGCCGGACGCAGAGTCGGCACGCGTTTCACCGGGAAGGAGAACGCGCTCACCGGGAGGAAGCTGTGGATCGCGTTCGGCGGTCACGCCCGGGGCGTCATCACGGTCGACGAGGGGGCTCGTGCCGCGCTGGTGGAGCGGCAGAGCTCGCTGCTGCCGGCGGGCGTGGTGGGCGTGGAGGGGGACTTCGCTGAGGGTGATTCCGTCACCATCACCACCGTCGCCGGCGAGCTCCTGGGCAGGGGACTCACGGAGGTATCCGCCGCCGATCTGCGCGAGGTGATGGGACTGCGGACGGACAGGATACGCGAGGTGCTCCCCACATGGCAGGGCGCCGAGGTCGTCCATCGGGACCATCTTGTTATCCTTTGAGGGCCCGGAGGATACCGGACAGGCATCGACGATCCGCACCACACACGGGGAGGACATGAGATGGCCGAAGTGAAGCGACTCGCGGAGAGGGCCCAGGATTGCGCCAGGGGCCTCGCATCCACGTCCACGGCGCAGCGCAACCGCGCCCTGCTGTCCATGGCCGCCGGGCTGAGCGCCGGACAGGACGGCATCATCGAGGCGAACGAGAAGGACATGAAGGCGGCGCGGGAGAAGGGCACCTCCGAGGCGTTGCTGGATCGCCTGGAGCTGAACCCCCAAC
>JBNJCY010000341.1:0-2717 GCA_051744325.1 Actinomycetota bacterium | reverse complement strand
CGCTCGAGCGGGAAGGTGGCGGCAACACTGGGCTTCACCCCGCCACTCTCGATGATGTCGACGAGCGCGGTGAACACCTCTCGTTGGTACGCGGTGGCCCCGATCAGCTCGAGGTCGTTGAGGTACAGCGTGCGCAGGTCCAGCTCCACCTGCGGGCCGGCGATGGCGCCGCAGCAGACGTATCGCCCGCCTCGGCGGAGTGATCGCCACCACCCGGGCACGTCCGGGCCACCGACGACATCGGCGACGACGTCGAAGAGCCCGCCGTCGCGTACGGCAGCAGCAGGGACATCAGGGGTCTCCCGCGCGAGCACGATGTCGGCGCCAAGCGCGCTCACGCGGCTGGTCTTCGCGGAACTTGCGATGGCGGTGACGTGCGCCCCGCGCAACTTGGCGAGCTGGACAACTGCGCCGCCGACGCCACCGGATGCACCGGGAACGGCGATGCGCTGTCCGGCAGTGAGGTCCACCCGGGTGAGCATGTGCTCGGCGGCGGACCATGCGCACGGGAACGTCGCCAGCTCGACATCGGAGAGGGCCGACTCGACCGGGACCACGTTGGCGACGGGAACCGCGCAGTACTCTGCGAAACCCCCGTCGATTTCGCTGCCCAGGTAGGCGAGGTGGTCCCGCCAGTCCGTGCCCTGGGATTTGCGGATCCACGGATCCACGAGCACCCGCCGCCCGACGAGGTTCACGTCGGCCGAGTCCCCGACCTCCGCGACCCTGCCACAGACACTCGCACCCTGAATTCGGGGAAACTCGAGCCCGCCGGTCCATCCGGAGGGCTGGCCGTACCAACCGATACGGGTGTTCAGATCGGTGTTGTTCACTCCACAGGCGCTCACCCTGACCAGGACTTCCCCTGCCGCCGCCTCCGGGACAGGAACGTCACTCCGGACCTGAAGCATCTCGGGGCCGCCGGTCCCCATCAGAAGTGCTGCTCGCATCATTCGACACTAGTGCGTCGAGGCCGATGGCGCCATGCTCTCGCTCCGATATGCGATACCGCTGACGTTCGACCCTCATGACTGCGGTAACGTGAACGCATCGAAGAGGTAAACACCTCGATTGTTGACCGCGAGGTGCGGTTCACGTACCAGATCATGGAGATCCAAATGCGATATTCGAAAACTCACCTGCTTCGCCCCGCGACTCTTGCGCTCTCGGTCGGCCTGCTCGCTGCCGGGTGCAGTGGAGGGACCGACTCCGACTCCGACAGCGATGTCGGATCCGAACTTGAGGGCGTCAGCGTCGCCGTCGGATCGAAGAATTTCACCGAGAACATCCTTCTCGGCCAAATGCTCTTGCAGGCTCTGGAGGCCGAGGGTGCCGACGTCACCGACGAGACGAACCTCGGCGGTACCTCGGTGAACCGGGCATCACTGCTTGCCGGCGACATCGACGTCTACCCCGAATACACCGGCACAGCCTGGACGGTCCATCTGGGGCAGCAGGATCCGAGCTCCGACCCCCAGGAGCTCTACGACCTCACCTCCGAGATGGACCTGGCAGAGAACGGAATCCGGTGGGTCGGGCTCTCGCCGTTCAACGACACCTACGGCTTCGCGGCCAACGGGGATCTGGCGGCGGCCGAAGGAGGGTTCGATCTGCAGTCCATGGCGGACTACCTGGCCGCCAACCCGGACGCCACCGTGTGCATGGAGACAGAGTTCCCGGACCGCCCCGACGGGCTGGTCCTCTTCACCGAGGCGACGGGGTACACGGTCCCCCAGAGCCAGATCCAGATCCTCGACACCGGCCTGATCTACACCGAGACGGCCAGTGGCTCGTGTGACTTCGGCGAGATCTTCACCACGGACGGGCGGATCGATGCCCTGGACCTCGAAGTGGTGGAGGACCCCGGCGTCTTCATCGTGTACAACATCTCCTACACCTTCAAGGACGAGAAGTTCCAAGAGCACGCCGAGACCTATCAGCGCCTCGTGGAGGCAATCCTTGCGCCCCTCGACAACTCGAAGATGGCCGAGCTGAATGGTCTCGTCGACATCGAGAACGAGGATCCCGCGGATGTCGCGGCCGACTACCTCACTGAGATTGGTCTGCTCTAGGAATCAGACACCAGGCCACCCCAACCCGATCCACGTGGTCGGGTTGGGGTGGTTCTGACGTGGCAGGTGAGCGTGGCAAGAACGATGAGTGTGCCGTCCTGACGCGACGACTCAGCTCGTGTGAGGAGGCGCGGCGATCCTCCGGCATGAATGGACCCCTCGCTGGTCACCCGCATAGCGGAGTCTGCGGTTTCCCCACCAGGGGACGTTGGTCTCTTCGGGGAGGTTGGCTGAGACGGTGGCTGACTCGCGGCCGAGGCCGGTGACGATGAGTTGGCGGACGGTGCCGGGGCAAATCGACATCCACGCCGAGGGGGACCTTGGGCCGGTTGTGTGGGCCGGGGAGCGCATCCGCAGGGTGAGGAACTTGATGCCGCGTTCGCCGAGCTCGTCCAGGACGGGTTGGGTGGTGACCTTCTGATCCATCACCAGTATGTGCGGGTCTGCCCCGGAGACGGCTTTCCGGTGGTCGCAGAAGACGATCGCCTCCCGTGCCTGGACATTGCGCCCGATGGGAGCCACCGTTCCGCCGTGGGGTGAGCCAGTGTTCCGGGTTGAGGTGAGCCACCGCAACGCTGTCGGGTGCGCCGGGGTACCGCGGGGCGGACCCTTGAAAGCCCGCCCGAGGCTCGTTCGTTGGCGTTG
>JBNJCY010000340.1:0-2721 GCA_051744325.1 Actinomycetota bacterium | reverse complement strand
GGGTGAGGGACCCCAGCGCGAGGGGGAGGGCGCGCCCGCCGTCCGCCGTCGCCCGCCGCACCGTCAGCCAGAGGCCGCCCAGGAAGGCGGCGGCCAGGGCCGCGCCACCCACCGTGCCCACCACGATCGCCGTGATCATCGGTGCACCTCCTCATCCTCGTCGATCTGGTCGTTGTCGTCGCTGTCGTCATCGTCGCCACGGCCCTCGCGGCGCACCCACCCCCACGCGATCCAGATGCCCCCCGCCAACCCCACCACCAGGAGGGTGAGGGTCCACGACGTCGACCCGGTCAGCCGCTCGTCGAGCCACAGACCCAGGGCGATCCCGGCGAGCGTCGGGAGGGCCACCGACCAGCCGATCACCCCGAAGGCACCGAACCACGAGAGCACGCTGCGGCCGGCGCGGCGCGAGGCGATCCGCCGTCGCGCGCTTCCACCCACCTGGTGCGCGAAGTCTCTCTCGTGGTCGGGGTCAGCCATGGCTCTCCTCGAGCTCCAGCATCCGCTGCACGATGTCGCTCTCCAGGCGGAACAGCGCGGCACGGGCATCGTGCTCCCGTTCCGCCCGGGCGTGGAAGTACTCGGCGACGGTGTTCTCCAGGTCCTCGAGTCGTTCGCCCACCACCGCGTCCGGGGTGGAGACGACGACGTCGTCGCCCTGCTTGACCAGGACACCGCCGTCGACGGCGACGTGGCGTTCGGTGGCCGCCGCGGCGTCGTCCGCGACCTCGAAGGTCAGCAGGCCCTCCACCAGCACCGCAACGTAGTCGACGTGCCGGGGGAGGATCGCGAAGAGGCCGTGCGATCCCGGCGCAAGGACCCGTGTGGCCGGAGTGTCCACGACGGTGCTGCCGGGCATGATCACCGCGAGCCTCATCCCGATTCCTCCTCCTCGGCCGGAGTCGCCTCGTCGATGGCGCCGATCATGTAGAGGGAGGACTCGGAGAAGTCGGCGAACTCGTCGGCGAGTATTCGCTCGCAACCGCTGAGCGTGTCCTCCAGCGAGACCCTCCGGCCCTCCTGGCCCGTGAACTGTTCGGTCGCGAAGAACGGCTGGGTGAGGAATCGCTCGAGTCGCCGTGCCCGCTGCACCGTGTCGCGGTCCCGCCGGGAGAGCTCCTCCTGGCCCAGCATCGCGATGACGTCCTTGAGTTCCTCGTACTGGGCGAGGGTCCGCCGGGTCTCGCGCGCAACGCGGTAATGGCGGCTGCCGACCACCCGTTCGTCGAGCATCTGGGACGCGGACCGAAGGGGATCGATCGCCGGGTACAACCCCTGGGAGGCACGTGTCCGGGACAGCACGATCGACGCGGAGAGGTGGCTGAACGTGTGCACGGCGGCCGGGTCGGTGAAGTCGTCGGCGGGCACGTAGACCGCCTGGATGGACGTGATCGCGCCCGATGACGTGGAGGAGATCCGTTCCTCGAGTGCGGCGAGTTCGGTGCCGAGGGTCGGCTGATAGCCCATGCGGGACGGGATGCGGCCCATCAGGCCCGAGACCTCGGAGCCGGCCTGCACGAAGCGGAAGATGTTGTCGATGAGGAGGAGGACGTCGGAGTTCTCGTCGTCACGGAAGTACTCGGCCATGGTGAGCGCCGAATGGCCCACCCGCAGGCGTGCGCCGGGCTGCTCGTTCATCTGCCCGAACACGAGGACCGTCTTCTCCAGCACCCCGGTGTCCCGCAGTTCCCGGTAGAGCTCCTCGGCCTCGCGGGTACGCTCACCGATTCCGCAGAACACGCTGACACCCTGGTGGCCCTCGGCGATGTTGTGGATCAGCTCCATGATCAGCACCGTCTTGCCCACGCCCGCGCCGCCGAACAACCCGGCCTTCCCGCCCCGCTCCAGCGGCGCCAGCAGGTCGATCGCCTTGATGCCCGTCTCGATGACCTCCTGGGAGGTCGAGCGTTGGGACAGCGGTACGGGGGCACGGTGGATGGGGCGGATGCTCGTGGCCTCCACCTCGCCCGCGCGGTCGACCGCCCGGCCGAAGACGTCGAACACCCTGCCGAGAGTGGCGCGGCCCACCGGGACCTTGATCGGTCCGCCGCTGTCGACGACCTCGTCGCCGCGCATCAACCCGCGCGTCGACTCCAGCGCGATGCACCGGGCCGTCCGGGTGTCCGGGTGCGAGGCCACCTCGAGCGACACCTGTTGCTCGCCGGCGTGGAGGAGGTTCTGCAGCGTGGGTGGGAAGTCCTCGAAGCGCACGTCGACCACGCTTCCCCGAACCCGTGTGACCCGGCCGCTTGAGGGCGACCGCGCAGTGGTGTTCGTGGGCATGTGGATCACTCCGTCTCCGTCCTTCGACCCTAGCAACGCGCGCTCACCCGGGGCGACGGATGGATGTCTCGTTCACCGGGTGGAGGCGAGGACGGGGAAGCCCCGGCGGGGCGTCACGATCCGACGATGTTCACCATCCAGGCGGTGCCAGCGTTCGCGGAGCATGCCGAAGCTGTCGCCCCACGGGGCCTGTTCCAGCGGCATGATGATGGTGCCGCCGTCGGCGAGGCCTCCCCAGGTGGCGCGCAGGCGCTCGGCGTCGACGGCGGACTCATCCCCATGGCCTTCTCCTGGTCGAGCAGGGTCCGATCATGCCGAACACGCCTGCTCCCCTGCGCCCAGCGGGCCTCAACGGCCGTTAACCCATTGGTGGGGAAGATCGTTTACCCGGGAGGCAAAGCTCTTTCCCCAGCAACGGGTTAACAGTTGTTGAAGGGC
>JBNJCY010000339.1:0-2729 GCA_051744325.1 Actinomycetota bacterium | reverse complement strand
TCCTCGCCGCGCTCCACGCGGTTGACCTCGACGCGCCCGTCCCCACCCCGATGCGGACCCAGGACCGCGGCAGGGAGACGGCGGAGGAGATTGCCGCCGTCGTCACGGAAGCGGGGGGGAACTGGGTGTTCCGGAACACCCCGGACACGGACCCGGTCCTGCCGGGCAACCGGGCGTGGGCGCGCGAGATCGTGCGGCGCGTCCCCACCTCGACCCTCGGGATCGCGGAGGCGGACGCGGCCGTGATCGGGTCGGTCGAGGAGATCGACCGGCTCCTGGAGGAGACCGCCGGCGCCGCCGTGGGTTGGGGGGCCCGCCCCGCGGCGGAACGCGCCGAGATCGTCCACCGCGTGGGAGTGGAGCTCGGCCTGCGACGGGGAGAGCTGCTGGAGGTGGCCGCGTCCGAGGGCGGCAAGACCCTCGACCAGGGTGACCCCGAGGTCTCCGAGGCCATCGACTTCTGCCACTGGTACGCCTCCCGCGCGCTCGCACTGGAGCAGGTGGACGGCGCGCGGTTCGTGCCGTCGAAGGTGACCGTGGTGACGCCGCCGTGGAACTTCCCGCTCGCGATCCCCACCGGCGGGGTGGTGGCGGCGTTGGCGGCGGGCAGCGCCGTCGTCTTCAAGCCGGCGACGCCGGCGCGCAGGTCCGGCGCCCGGCTCGCCGAGGCGATGTGGGCGGCAGGCGTCCCGCGGGACGTGCTGCGGCTCGTGCAGACGCCCGACCGGGCGGTGGGCAGGCACCTGATCTCACACCCGCGGGTGGACCGGGTGATCCTGACCGGCTCCTACGACACGGCGAAGCTGTTCCGCTCGTGGCGGCCGGAGCTGCCGCTGCTGGCCGAGACGTCGGGCAAGAACTCGATCATCGTGACGCCGTCGGCCGACCCGGACCTGGCGGTCAAGGACGTGGCGTACTCCGCGTTCGGGCATGCGGGGCAGAAGTGCTCGGCCGGCTCGACCGTGATCCTCGTGGGGTCGATGGCGACGTCCCGGCGGTTCCGCGACCAGCTCGTGGACGCGGTGCGCTCCCTGCAAGTGGCCTGGCCGTCCGAGCCGTCCTCGCAGATGGGGCCGGTGGTCGTGCCCGAGGACGAGAAGCTGCAGCGCGGGCTGACGATGCTCGGGCGCGGCGAGCACTGGGTGCTGAAACCGCGGACGCTGGACGAGACCGGCGCGCTCTGGTCCCCCGGCGTGCGCGCGGGCGTGCGGCCGGGGTCGGAGTACCACCTGACGGAATACTTCGGGCCGATTCTGGGCGTGATGACGGCGGAGACGCTGGAGGAAGCGATCGAGCTGCAGAACGCCGTGGAGTACGGCTTGACCGCGGGGCTGCAGTCCCTGGACGCACGTGAGTTGGAGACTTGGCTCGCCGGGGTGCAGGCCGGAAATCTGTACGTCAACCGGGTCATCACCGGGGCGATCGTGCGCCGCCAGCCGTTCGGCGGTTGGAAGCGGTCCGCGGTGGGCGCCGGCGCGAAGGCGGGCGGGCCGAACTACCTGTTCGGGCTGGGATCGTGGGAGCCCGCCGAGAGCCGGGCGGCGGCGGCGTCGCGGCGGCGTCTCGGTCAGGTCGTGGACCTGGACGTACCCCCTCCGAGCATCACCCCCGCCCACTTGGAGGAGTTGCCGGACGCGCTGCGGGAGATCGTCCTCTCCTCCGAGGGCGTGCTCGAGCGGTCCGGGTTCGATCGCCTGCAGCGGGCTGTCGCGTCCGATTCCTCCGCGTGGGAGTCCGAGTTCGGCGTGACCCACGACCCGACAGGGCTGACGGTGGAGCGCAACATCCTGCGCTACCTGCCCACACCGGTGACGATCCGGGTGGACGAGGGCGAGGATCTCGTGCACCTGCTGCGCGTGGTGGCGGCCGGGGTGCGCGCCGGTTCGGAGCTGTTGCTCTCGACCGGGATCCGGATACCCGGGGTGGTCACCCAGCGGCTCGTGGCGGCCGGTCTCACCGTGCGGCACGAGTCCAATGCCGAGTGGCTCGAGAGGGCCACGGACTGGGCTGCTACCGAGCCACTCGGGGCGAGGATTCGCGTGGTCGGGGGCGTCCGGAAGCTCGCGGACGCGATCGACGGCCTCCCGGACATCGCGATCTACTCCTGGCGGGTGACCGGGTCCGGGCGGGTGGAGCTCCTGCCGTTCCTGCACGAGCAGGCCGTGAGCATCACCGCACACCGGTTCGGCACCCCCTTCCGGCAAAGCGAGGGCGTGATCTGAGAGTCGGGGCACGGGCGCGTCCGTTCGGGCGCGCACCCCGGCCTTGCGCGCGCCCTCACACATCCTGCTCGCCCCCACTCCCCCCGCGTGTCTCCCCCACACCCCCGCGTGTCTCCCCCACACCCCGCGCGTGCTCTCATACCTTCCTCTCCCCTTGGCAACCGATACACTCCGACTGTTGCCATAGGACGTTGTATACGAAGCCGTCGGAATTCTCACGGGATTGAACGGAATGACGACGGATTGATATACACGGCCGAGACGGTGTATTTCTTTCCGGTGTATCTCGAATCGGCGGAACACACGCTCACCACGTACTACGGGTGGGCGGACGCCGGCCAATTTTCAGATCCCGGGTCAAGTGAGCGTGAACCCCGCGAATCCGCGGATTCCCTCAGGAACCGCCGGCCAAGAGCGTTCGGATTACACCTATGACCGTCCGGAAGCCCTCCGCCGCGTCGTCACGATTCGCTGTGACGTGTCTCCATCCGGTCACCGTGAACTTGC
>JBNJCY010000338.1:0-2744 GCA_051744325.1 Actinomycetota bacterium | reverse complement strand
CGTGCCACCATCACCGGGTTCACCACCTGGCTGACCGACACCAAACACCTGGCCCCCTCCTCGGCGAACCAGCGCTTGGCCGCGATCAAGTCCTTCCTGTCCTACTGCGCCGCCGAAGACCCGGCCCTCGTGGCGATCTGGCTCGACGTCAAACAAGTCCGACCGGCCCGCGCGCCCGCCCCCACCCCCGACGGGTTGACCCTCCCCGCCGTGGACGCACTGATCCGCGCCCCCGGACAACACACCCGCCGCGCCCTGCGCGACACCACAATCATCCTGCTCCTGTTCGACACCGCCGCCCGCATCCAAGAACTCCTCGACCTGAAGCTCGCCGACATCGACACCACACCCGGACGCGGCAGGGTGACCGTCACCGGCAAGGGCCACAAGACGAGAACCATCCCCATCATGGACAAGACCGGCCGACACCTCGACCAGTACAGCGCCGTCTTCCACGCCAGCCCACCGGCACCCGGGGCGCTGTTGTTCTACACGACCCGTGCGGGTCAACGGCAACCGATGAGCCAGGACAACGTCGCCTACCTCCTCAACAAGCACGCCGCGACCGCTCGGGAGCACTGCCCAGAGGTGCCCGACCGGCTCCACGCCCACCAGTTGCGTCACGCCCGCGCCATGCAGATGCTGCGCGCCGGGGTGCCGCTGCCCCACATCAAGGAATTCCTCGGCCACGCGAACATCACCACTACCAGCGTCTACGCCTCGGCCGACAACCAGATGGTCCGAGAAGCGATCCAGAAAGCGGCCGGCACCACACCCGACCTCGCACCCCTCTGGAAAGGAGACGACGACCTGATCCTCCAACTCGCCGGACTCACATGATTATCCCGAGGAAACCACGGCCCCCACCCCCAGTGAGCAGGGACAACGGCCGGCACTCGGGATAACAGAATCCTCGGGATACTCTCTTTTATCCCGAACTCGGGATAAAAGAGATAAGGCGGTCGTCGAAGGCAGTGTCAGGTTCGTCGCGGGCCAGGTCGCCGCGGTGCTCCGTAACCGCCGGTTCGTGGGGTTGGCGGAGTTGAACGAGGCCATCTTCGAGGAAGTCGCCGGGATCAATGCGCGGCCGTTCCAGAAGCGGGAGGACTCCCGCCTGGTCGTGTTCGAACGCGACGAGAAACCGTTGCTGGTGCCTCTGCCGCCGGTGGCGTTCGAGTTGGCGGATCTCCGCAAGGCCAAGGCGGGACCGAACTATCACGTCCAGGTCGAGCGGAACTTCTACTCCGTGCCCGCCCGGCTGATCGGGCAATCACTGGACGTGCGCCTGACCTCGCGGACCGTGGAGGTCTTCGACGGGGTGGAGCGGGTCGCGTCCCATCCACGGTTCGTGGGCGTGTTCGGGCGGTATTCCACCCTGCCCGCGCACATGCCCGCCTCGCATCGGAGCCGCCTGGTGGACTGGACCCCGGAGCGGTTCGTCCAGTGGGCTGCGACCGTGGGCCCGAACACGGTGGCCGCGATCCAGGCGATCCTGGCGTCCCGCCAGATCGTGGAGCAGTCCTACCGGTCGTGTCTCGGGGTGATGTCGCTGGCCAAGAAGTCCGGCGGCATGACCCGGCTCGAGGACACCTGCGGTCGGGCGTTGGCGGCCACCCCCGCACCGTCCTACACGTTGATCAAGAAGCTGTGGGCCGGCTGGACACCCCCCGACCCGCCCCCGGCACCATCACTGGGCGATGCCGGTTTCGTGCGCGGCTCCGACTACTACGGGGCCCGGGCATGATCGACATCGAGACCCTGACCCGGTTGAAGATGATGCGCCTGTCCGGGATGGCCGAGTACTTCGAGAACCTCGCCGAGGTGACGGACGCCGCCACCTTGAGTGGTCCGGAGTTGGTCAAGCAGGCCGTGGACTGGGAATACGAACGCCGGCGCGACGCCAAGCTGCACCGGCTGCGCCGCCACGCCGGCCTCGCCCAGCCCGGCGCAGACATCGCCGACCTCAAGGCCATGCCCGGCCGGGCCATGGACACCGAACTCATCGCCCGCCTCGCGATCGGTTCCTACCTGGCCAAACGTCAGGACGTCATCCTGCAAGGACCCACCGGGGCGGGCAAGACCTACGTCGCGTGCGCCCTGGGGAACAAGGCCTGCCAGCAGTACCGCAAGGTGCTCTACCTGTCGGCGGGTGAACTGCTCGACCGGATCACGATCGCGGAGCGCACCGGGGACAAGAGACGCTGCCTCGACGTCCTGGTGAAGGTGGAGTTGTTGATAATCGACGACTGGTTCCTCACCCCACCCACCCGGCCACAGGTCCAGCAGTTGCACACCCTGATCGACCGGCGCCACAAGAACGCCTCGACGATCTACTGCACCCAACTGCCGGCCGGGCAATGGCACGACCGGATGGAGGAGAAGATCCTCGCCGACGCGATCGTGGACCGGATCACGACCAACGCGCACGCCACCGTCCTGACCTGCGAGGACTCCATGCGCAAACACTTCACCCAACTCGAATGAGAACCACGGGGGCGGGCCGCCACCGGCGTCCCGCCCCCAACGGCGCCACGGCTCACACCGCCCCGTCGCGGCGGCTCAGTGGTCACCGGAACGCTGGCTCACCCCACACCGGAACACTGGCTCTCACCGAGCGCAATATCCAACTATCTCCTCTACGCCGGCGATGAGGAAGTCATTGCTGTGGCGTGGAGCGCGGCAGTCCTTGAGGAGACGGTGGAACATTTGATCGAGAATGTTGCTGCCTTCATCGCCGAGTCGGG
>JBNJCY010000337.1:0-2749 GCA_051744325.1 Actinomycetota bacterium | reverse complement strand
GCCCAGCGGACCGGGTCCGCGACGGCATGGAGGACTGCGAGGGACTCGGCCTGTTCGGCCTGCTCGGCCTGCTCGGTGTCAGCGTTTCGGGAAGCTGTGGCGCGTTCGAGACCGCTGGCCCGCTCCTCCGCCGCCTGTGTGGTCACTTCAGCCACCATTGATTCAAGCATGATTGAATCGTACGGCGGACGGAGTCGGCAAAGAGGGGACCTCGGTCCCGTTGAGAGAGGTGCCAGCCAGACACCAGGTTGCGATACACCGACTGGCGGACGCCGGACGTTCGTCCCTGTGCCCGCCGGACAACGCCGAACTAGCGTTGATCCGAGTTGGAGGTGACCGGATGGCAAGCGGACGGGATTCCACGCCCGGGCGGACGAAGTGGCGGACACTCGGTGCGCTGCTCGTCCTCGCCGGAGCCGCTGCCTTCTGGATGGCACTCACGGCCGACTGGGACCTGTCGGAGGACTGGGAGGCCGGGGTCGGCACTGAATGGATGCCGACGTCGTTCGAGTTCATCGGATTGATGGGCGTGGTGGCCGCGGCTGGGGCGGCGATGGCGCTCGGGTTCCTGTTCCTGATCGGGAAGTTGCCGCGGCCCGCACGACACCCGTGACCCGCTACCCGTGACCCGCTACCCGTGACCCGCGTGACGCTGCACGAGTGAGAGGGCTGTCGCCTCTCGGGTCTCCGGGTCGGCGATCTCCTCGCCGCGGCGCATGCCGAACGAGTACACGATGGTCAGGACCGCCACGATCGCGATGATCGCAAGCGCCAGCAGGATCCAGTTCCCGTTCCCGGGGCGGCGGTGCCACGCCGGCGCGGACCCGGTCAGTGATGCGTCGGGGGTGGCCGCGTTGGGGCCGGGAGCCGCCAACGCCGGGGTTGGTGCATCAGATGGCGATGCCGTGCCGGCAGGCAGCGCGGGTACGTCCTCCCCGCCGGGAAGTGCCGGCATTCCCCGCGTCGACTCGGGCAGCGCGGGCCGCTCCTCCGCGGCGACGATGGCGGGTGCCTCCCCCGGCGAGGGTGCGGACGCCCGGGTGGCGCCGTCGTCGGGGTCATGGACCGCAGCGAGTTGAGCGAGGGATGCGGCGACCTCGTAGGCGGTCGGGCGCGCGGCTGGGTCCTTGGCGAGCAACAGGTCGAGGAATTCGGCGACGTCGGCCGGGGCATCGCGACGCTCGGTGAGAAGGGGCGGTTCCCCGAAGGCGTGCTGCTGCAGGACGGCGAGGAAGTGCTCGCCGGTGAACGGGGGCTCGCCGGTGAGCAGGGTGAACAGGACGCAGCCGAGGGAGTAGACGTCCGAGGCAGGGCTGACCTGCCGGCCGGCCGCCTGCTCGGGGGCCATGTAGGCCGCCGTGCCGATGGTGGACCCGGGCCTGTTGATGGTGGGGTCGGCGGACCGGGTGAGCGCCGCAATGCCGAAGTCGACCACGGTGACATGCCCGCCGTCGACGAGGACGTTGGCCGGCTTGATGTCCCGGTGCACGACTCCGATATCGTGCGACGCCGCCAGCGCCGAGGCCACGTCCGCGCCGATCCGGAGCGCCTCGCCCAGGGGAAACTCTCCGCGCTCGGCCACGAGGTCCCGGAGGTTCTGGCCCTCGAGCATCTCCATCACGATGAACGCGGTGGGGCCCGCGGGGGTGTCCTCGTCCACGCCGGCGTCGTGGACGGTGACGATGTCCGGGTGGGAGAGCGACGCCGTCGCCCTCGCCTCGCGGAAGACGCGCGCGGAGATCTCGACGTCCGTGGCGTCGTCGATGAGGACGGTCTTCACCGCGACGCGACGGCCGAGCAGCGTGTCCTGGGCCTCCCACACCTGGCCCGTCCCGCCATGCCCGACTCGGTGGAGGAGGTCATAGCGGTTCGCGAGGAGCACCTTCGCATTGTGACACCGGGGGTGAGTGGCGTCGCGTGGGGACGGCAACACCGGGGCGTGAAGACTGTCACCGCGACGCCGTCGGAGTAAACATGCACATGCTATTGTATGTGCATGTCCGCCCTCGAACGTCGGCTGCAGATCCTCCTCGACCGGGAGCGCTACGCCCTGGTGGAGTCCGAGGCGTCGAGGACAGGGAGGAGCGTGGCCGCCGTGATCCGCGAGGCGATCGACCTGCGGTTCTCCACGGACATCGCCCTGCGCGCCAAAGCGGCTGCGGCTTTCCTCGATGCGACCGCGGACCCGGGTGGCCCGGGCGAGGACTGGGCAGAGGCGAAGGCCGCCATGGAGGACGACCTGGCGCGGCGGCTGCCGTGACTCCATTGGTTCCCTTGACCCGGTGGCAGCCATGACCCGGCAACTCTGGGTGGACACCTCGGTCCTCGCGTACGCCGCTGGAGGCGACCACCCCCAGCGCGAGCACTGCCGGCGGGTGGTGGCGGCCGCGGCTGCCCGGACGGTCGAGCTGCACGCGACCGTGGAGATGGTCCAGGAGCTGCTGTTCCACCGGATGCGGCGCGCCTCCCGTGCGGAGGCGGTCGCACAGGCCCGCTTCGCAGCCGGCCTCTGCGTGCTCCACCCCTTCGACGGAGCAGTGCTGGGCCGGGCGCTCGAGCTCGTCGCGGTCTCAGAGCTCGGCGGCCGCGACGCCGTCCACGCGGCCTCCGCGCTCGCCGCCGGCTTCACCGCGATCGTCTCCGCGGACCGGGACTTCGACATGGCACCCGGGTTGGTGCGACTCGACCCGGGCGATCTGCGCCTCGGCTGACGGTGACGGAGTCGGTGGACATGTGGGTGGCTCCTCGG
>JBNJCY010000336.1:0-2760 GCA_051744325.1 Actinomycetota bacterium | reverse complement strand
GGACACCCGACGCGGTGCGGGCGAGGTTGGCGGGCTCCGCCGTCGTGCGGCTGGTGGACGACGACGGCGAGCTGGCCGTCGTCGTCGACGGTGCGGGGCTGGCCGTGGTGCGGTCCGGGCGCGTGCTCGACGCCGTGGAGGGGCCGATCGACGGTGCCGCCGTGGAGCGGATCGTGGCGGTGTGCGAGCACGTGGGGCGGTGGCTGGCGCTTGCGTCGCGCCGGAATCCCACCTCGCGGTTGGCGGCGGAGCAGGTGGAGCTCGTCGTCCTCGACCTCGCGGACGAGCCCGTCCCGTGTCCGGATGGCGCCGCGGAGCTCAGGTACGGCGGTCCTGGCCTGGGCGAGCCGCCGGTGGTGCGGGTGAGGTACGCGAACCGGTCGGGGGTGCCGTTGCACTGCGCGGTCCTGGCGCTGAGTGAGCTTCACGGCGTGGCGTGCCTGACGGTCGGCGGCTCGGAGCTCCTGCAGCCGGGGGAGGAGGCGTTCGTGCTCGATGAGTTCGGCCGCCCGCAGGTGAGCACCTTCGTGCCCCCGGACCGGGAGCGCACCACGGACCTGCTGAAGCTCGTGGCGAGCACCGAGCCCTTCGACGCCCGGTCCTGCGAGCAGGAGGATCTCCGGCCGGTGCGCGCCACCCGGGCCAGGGGTGGGGATGGGCCGGGGGTGCCGGGTGCGGCGGGTGTGCAGGGTGAGCCGGGTGTGTTGGACCTGCCGGGCCGCGGGCAGGACTGGACCACGCGGGAGGTGCTGGTCACGACAACGCGGCCGCTATGATATGCCGCTGACCGACTGGCCACAAGGGACGGAGGTCCTGTAGAGACTGGTGTCGGACCGCTCGCAGTGCTAGGTTCAACCCATGTTCAAGCCCCGCGAGGACCTGCAGGCGCCCCCGGATCGCGCGGTCCTGCAGCATCGCGCGGTCACGACACTCATCGTCGGCCAGTTGTTGACCGGCACCGCGGCGGGGCTGGTACTCCCCGTGGCACCCCTACTGGCGGTCGAATTCTCCGGCAGCGACGCCTACGCCGGCTGGCCGGTCATGGCACTCTCGCTGGCAGGTGCCTTCGCCGCACACCCGCTGGCGGTCCTGGCCCTCATGCGCGGGCGGCGCGTCGCCCTCGCCGGGGGACTGGTGGTTGCCGCCGTCGGGGTTGTCGCGATGTTGCTGGCGACGGTCTGGGGCAGCTTCGCGGTCCTCCTGGTCGGCGCGGCCCTCTTCGGCGTCGGCTTCGCCGTGCTGCTGCAGACCCGCTTCGCCGCGACCGACCTCGCCACCCCCGCCACGCGAGGCCGCGACCTCAGCCTCGTGGTCTGGGCGATCACGCCGGGTGCGGTCGCAGGACCGAACCTGATCGGCTGGACCGCCGCCGTCGGGTCCGATCTCGGTCTTCCCGAGCTTGCCGGCCCGCTCCTGTTCTCGGCCATCGGCCTGGTAGGGGGAGCGCTCGTGCTCGCTGTGGGGCTCCGGCCGGACCCACTGTTCGTCGCGCGACTGCTGGACGACGCCGCCGCCGCCTCGCCCCCGCGACCGGACGCCGTCGTCGTGAAGCGACCGTCATTCGCGGCGGGGCTTGCCGCGATACGGACGTCGCCGCGCGCGGTGGTCGCGGTCGTGACGGTCGTGGTGGCGCACCTGGTGATGGTGGCGGTCATGTCCGTCACGCCGGTCCACCTGCAGGGGGTGGCCGGGCACGCCGGGGCCAGCCACGGCGCCACCTTGACGATCATCGGGATCACGCTCTCCCTGCACTTCGCGGGCATGTACGCGTTCTCGCCCGTGATCGGCTGGCTCGCCGACCGCGTGGGCCGGGTGCCGGTGCTGTTCGGCGCCATCGGGCTCCTCGCCACGGCGATGGTGGTCGCGGGGCTCGGGCAGGGGAGTGTCCCCGCAGTCAGCGTGGGGCTGCTGTTGCTCGGGCTCGGCTGGTCCTCCGCCCTCATCGCGGGTTCGGCACTGCTCGGCGAGAGCGTTGCGGGCGACAGGCGCGTCACTGCCCAGGGCATCGTCGACACCCTCATGGGCCTGGCCGCGGCGCTCGGCGCGGCCGGTTCCGGGCTGGCGCTGCAGTCGTTCGGCTTCGCGCCGTTGAACTTCGTGGCGCTCGCTTTGGTGGTGGGGCTTGCGGTGTGGGGCGTGCGGGGGCTGCGACGCGCGCCGGGGCCTCGGCTCGCGCACTGACCGGGGTCACCGCACGGATCGGCGTCACCGCACGGATTGGCGTCACCGCACGGATTGGCGTCACCGCACGGATTGGCGTCACCGCACGGATTGGCGTCACCGCACGGATTGGCGTCACCGCACGGATTGGCGTCACCGCACCTGGAGGACGACCTTCCCGAACTTGCCGGGCTCGTCCATGAGCACGTGCGCCTCGCCCGCGCGCTTCAGCGGCAGCACCGCGTGCACCGACGGTTCGATGTACGGCGCGTAGGGGGTGGCCGCCGCGACGATCGCGGCCTTCTCCTCGCGCGTGCGGGCCCGGAGGGTGGAGCCGTGCACCGTGGCGCGCCGGGCCATGAGCTGGCCGAGATCGAGTTCGGCGCGGCGGCCCTGCTGCAGCCCGATGATCGCGAGCTGCCCGTGCGGGGCGAGCATCTGCAGGTTGGCCGCGAGGGCGCCCGCACCGAGCACGTCCAGGATGACGTCCACGCCCTGCCCATTGGTGGCGTCGGCGACGGCGGCGGGGACGTCGTCGTGGTAGTCGATGGCGACGTCGGCGCCCAGGTCCAGGCAGCGCTCGCCCTTCCACTCGGAGCC
>JBNJCY010000335.1:0-2775 GCA_051744325.1 Actinomycetota bacterium | reverse complement strand
GACGAGGCGCTGGACGAATACGGCACGCTGCGCGACCGCCCCGATCTCGACGCCGTCTCCCGCCTCTCCCCCTACCTCAAGCTGGGCGTGCTGCACCCCCGGACCCTGCTGGCCGACCTCGAGGGCAGGGAGGGCAAGGGCCGTTCCCGGTTCGAGGCGGAGCTGGCCTGGCGGGAGTTCTACGCCGACGTGCTCTTCCACAACCCGGGCAGCCTGTGGCAGGACCTGAAGCCGGGCCTCGAAGGCCTCGCCTACGATGAGCCGGATGGGGATGCCGTCGCCGCGTGGCAGGCCGGGGAGACGGGTTACCCGATCGTGGACGCCGGCATGCGGCAACTCCTGGCGGAGGGGTGGATGCACAACCGGGTGCGGATGATCGCCGCGTCCTTCCTGACCAAGGACCTGCACGTGTGGTGGCCGGTGGGGGCGCGGCACTTCCTGGCCCACCTCATCGACGGGGACGTCGCCTCCAACAATCACGGCTGGCAGTGGGTTGCCGGGACCGGCACGGACGCGGCCCCCTACTTCCGGGTGTTCAACCCGGTGACACAGGGGCTGAAGTTCGACCCGGAGGGCGACTACATCCGCCGCTGGATCCCCGAACTCCACCACCTGCGCAGCGCGGCGGCGCACGAGCCCTGGAAGGACCCCGCCGGCCACGACTCCGGCTACCCGGAGCGGATCGTTGACCACGCCGCCGAACGCACCGAGGCCCTCGAACGGTACGAGCGCGCCCGCCGCAGCTGAAACCTGCCGCGCGGCAGCTCAACCCTGCCGCGCCGCAGCTGAACGCCGCCCCGGCACCTGAACGCGCCCCAAGACCTGAACCCTGGACCCGGCACTGGAGCGCGCACTGGACCCGGCACTGGAGCGCGCACCCCTGTCCACGGGGCAGAATCGTCCCATGGACGCAGACGTCATCGTGGTGGGCGCCGGGCTGGCCGGCCTGCAGTGCGCGCGGTACCTCTCCAGCGCAGGGCTCCGTGTGCGGATCCTCGAGGCCTCCGACGCCGTGGGCGGACGCGTGCGCACGGACCTCGTGGACGGTTTCCGGTGCGACCGGGGGTTCCAGGTGCTCAATCCCGCCTACCCGGCCGTCAGGCAGGACGTCGACATCCGCGCGCTCGACATGCGGTCCCTCGGGCGGGGCGTCGCGGTGCGGGACGCGGACGGGCTCACGGTGCTCGCCGACCCGACCCACCACCCCGCCTTCGCGGCGCGAACCCTGCGCAGCCCCTACCTGCGGTCCGGCGAGCTGAAGGCGGCCGCGACGTGGGCCGCACCGGCGCTCGGCCCGGTGAAGCGCCTCCTCGCCGCGCCGGATTCCACGTTCGCCGAATCCCTCGACGCCGCGGGCCTGCACGGGCCGCTGCGCACCCTGCTGGAGCGGTTCATCACCGGGGTGGTGCTCGAGGACGAGGGCACCACCTCAGCCGCGTTCGTCCGGCTCCTCGTTCGGACCTTCGCGTTGGGCGCCCCCGGCGTCCCGGCGCAGGGAATGTCCGCCCTCCCGCTCCAACTCTCCATCGGGCTCGGCCGGCCTGCCGAATTGGGGCGCCGTGTCACCCGTGTGTCGCCCGTGGGGGGCGGCTGGGGCGTCGAGGTCGACGACGGCGCGCTCCTGACCGCCCCGGTCGTCGTCGTGGCCACCGATCCGGTGTCCGCGGCGCGGCTCACCGGGATGCCGGAACCGGCGATGAAGGGTTGCGTGACCTGGTGGTTCGCGGCCGCCGAGCCGCCGAGCGACCTGCCCTTCCTCCTCCTCGACGCCACGCGCGCCGGGCCGGTGGTGAACACCGCGGTGATGAGCAACGCGGCGCCGTCGTACGCGCCGGCGGGACGGCATCTCGTGGAGGCCACCACCCTCATGTCGGCCACGGAACCGACCGAGGCCGAGGTCCGCGCCCACCTGCGCGCCATCTACGGCCGTGACACCGCGGGCTGGGAGCTTGTCACGGTGCATCGGGTCGTGCGTGCGCTGCCCGTCCAGGCCCCGCCGCTCGAGGTGCGTCAGCACGTCCACCTCGGCAAGGGGTTGTACGTGGCCGGCGACCACCGGGACACCGCCTCCATCCAGGGCGCGATGGTCTCCGGCCGGCGGACCGCCGAGGCAGTGCTCCAGCGCTTGCGCCCGGCCGGGTGATCACCCTGGGACCTTCTGCGCTTTCGTAGGAGTGGCGCGAAGCCTAGTGTCGACCTCATGAGGACCCTCGCACTTCTCGTCACGGCACTCCTTTCACTCGCTGCGGCTTCGCCCGTGGACCAGGTGCAGGCCCCACGGGGCTTGGCTGGTGCCGTGGAGGGCGCCGCCCTCCCCGCCGTGACGACCCCGTTCGAGGGGCAGGTGGACGTTCTCGCGCGGGATGAAGCGGGCCTCTTGTGGTTGTATCGGGGGGACGGCCGTGGGGGATGGCTGTACCCGCGCCTGCAGGTGGGTCACGGCTGGCAGGGCATGACCGCGGTGTTCGGGCCGGGGGACTTCTCGGGGGACGGGAACGTGGATGTCCTGGCCCGGGATGAGGCGGGCCTGTTGTGGCTGTATCGGGGCAATGGGCGTGGGGGGTGGCTCTCGCCGCGGCTGCAGGTGGGCCACGGGTGGACCGGGATGACCGCGGTCTTCGGGCCGGGGGATTTCTCGGGGGACGGGAACGTGGACGTTCTTGCCAGGGATGAGGCGGGCCTGTTGTGGCTGTATCGGGGCAATGGGCGTGGGGGGTGGTTGTCCCCGCGCCTGCAGGTGGGTCACGGCTGGCAGGGCATGACCGCGGTGTTTGG
>JBNJCY010000334.1:0-2783 GCA_051744325.1 Actinomycetota bacterium | reverse complement strand
CGCCACGCCTCCTCCACCAGGTTCCGCAGCCGGACGAAGGCGTTGTAGGTGGCGATGAACCAGAGGATCACGGCCACCACCAGCACGCCGAGGACAATCAGCGCGATCAGGAGCCCATCCATGATGAGACCTTCCGGGAGTTCAATGGTGGGTCAATCCAACCACACGGGACCCGCACGTGGCTGGCGGGGCGCCTACAACCCGAGGTCCGCGAGCCCGATGGCGGCCAGGTACGGCAGCCCGGCCGCCTCCACGGCCTCCCTCGCCCCGGTCGCGCGATCGACGACGACGGCGCACGCCACCACCTCCGCGCCCGCCTCCCGCAGCGCCTCCACCGCCCGGAGCACCGACCCACCGGTGGTGGAGGTGTCCTCGATGGCCACGACGCGCCGGCCCGCGACGTCCGGGCCCTCGATCCGGCGCTGCAGCCCGTGGGACTTGGCCTCCTTGCGCACCACGAACGCGTCCACCTCCAGGCCGCGGGAAGCCGCGGCGTGCAGGATCGCGGTGGCCACCGGGTCCGCGCCGAGCGTCAGTCCGCCCACGGCGTCGATCTCCCCGGGGCCGAAGCCGTTCTCGTCCAGCAGGTCGAGCATGACGTGGCCGATGAGTGGCCCGGCCTCGTGGTGGAGGGTGGCACGGCGCATGTCCACGTACCAGTCGGCCTCCCGGCCGGAGGCGAGGGTGACGCGCCCGTGGACGACAGCGAGATCACGGACCAGGGCGGCGAGTCGGGTGCGGTGGGTGTCGTTGCTCAAGGGGTCCTCACCGGGGGCGTCTAGAGGATGGCACGGGCGGAGAGCCCGGGCCCGGTGGTGGAGCGCACGAGCCAGCGGGGGGCGTGGCGCAGGAAGGCGTTGGCGGACTTGTACATCAGGGAGGGGGTGCACAGGACGTCCCCGTGCCGCACGGCGGCGAGCGCGGCCGAGACCACGTCCTCGGCCCTCAGCCAGCCGAAGGCGGGCCAGACATCGGCGTTCATGCCGGAGGCGGCGTGGAAGCCGGTGCGGACCAGGCCGGGCATGAGGGCCGTGGCGGTCACCGGCGTCGTCCGCAGTTCGGAGGCGAGGGACTCGGTGAAGGACCGGACCCAGGCCTTGTGGGCGGCATAGGTGCCCATCGCAGTGTGGGCGGCCACGGAGGACACGTTCAGAATGGCGCCGTGGCCGCGAGCGACCATCGCAGGCGCGGCCGCGTGGGACAGCACGAGGACGGCGCGGACGAGGACGGCGAGCGCCTCCTCCTCGCGAGCGAGGTCGCCGCCGACGAACCCCTGGCCCAGCCCGAAGCCCGCGTTGTTGACGAGGAGGCCGACTGGGGCCTCCCCGGAACGCAGGCGCTCGGCGACGATGTCGAGACCCTCATGCCGGGCGAGGTCGGCGGGCAGCACCTCCACCCGGACGCCCGCGGCCTGACGGAGGTCCTCGGCGATCTCCTCGAGCTCGGGGGCGCGGCGCGCCACGAGGACCAGGTTGTGGCGCGCGGCGGCGAGCTGCCAGGCGAATTCGAGCCCGAGGCCTGAGGATGCCCCGGTCACCAGTGCGGTTCCCATGCCCCAAGCGTAGGCGGTGCGACAGCCGCGGCGGTGTGACAGTGGTGGAGAGGGATAGCGTTGGTCCATGAAGCTCGCCACGTGGAACGTCAACTCGATCCGCACCCGCGTCGACCGGGTCACTGCCTTCCTGGAGCGCTCCGGGGTCGACATCCTGGCCATGCAGGAGACCAAGTGCAAGGACGAGCAGTTCCCCCACGCACCCTTCGAGGCGATCGGCTACGAGGTGGCGCACCACGGACGGAACCAGTGGAACGGCGTCGCCATCGCCTCGCGGGTGGGGCTCGACGACGTCGTCACCGAGTTCGAGGGCATGCCCACCTGGGGGGAGGCGCCACAGTCGGAGGCGCGGGCCATCGGGGCGACGGCCGGCGGCGTGCGGGTGTGGAGCCTCTACGTCCCGAACGGCCGCGAGATCTCCAACCCGCACTACGAGTACAAGCTGGCCTGGCTCGCCGCGCTCAAGGAGGCGGCGGGCGGGTGGGTGGCCGCCGAGCCGGAGGCGAGGATCGCCCTCGTGGGGGACTGGAACATCGCGCCGGAGGACCAGGACGTGTGGTCCATGGAGTTCTTCGAGGGTGCCACGCACGTCTCCCCGCCCGAGCGGGCAGCGTTCGCGGCGTTCGTGGAAGCCGGGTTCACGGAGGTGACGCGGAGGTTCGTGCCGCAGCAGTTCACCTACTGGGACTACCAGCAGCTCCGGTTCCCGCGGAACGAGGGCATGCGGATCAACTTCGTCCAGGCCTCCCCCGCCCTCGCACCGGCCGTCACGGGCGCCGCGATCGACCGGAACGAGCGCAAGGGCAAGGGCGCCTCCGACCACGTTCCCGTGATCGTGGAGATAGCGGACTGACGGTCATGCCCCCAGGGCGTCACGGGCGTCGGTGTGCGCGAAGGCCTCGCCCTTGAAGAGCAGGGGCTCACCGGCGGCCACAGCCGCCGCGTACGAGAAGCAGTCACCGAAGCTCAGCCGAGCTGGGGAACCGCTCCCCCGGCCAAACCGCGCCCACGCATCGCGGGCGATCTCGAGGCGAGCACCGTCAACCGCGTGCACCTAGGGAGCGATCGCATCGAGGAGATCGTCGAGGTCCGCGCGCCCGTCTCGACCGACGACCACCGTGGCCTCGAGGACCGAGGCAGCTGAGATCCCCACGGACGGGCTCAGCTCGATCATGCGTGCGAATCGGCCGGCCTCCGGCTCCTGCCTCACGATCACGGAAATACTCGAGCT
>JBNJCY010000333.1:0-2796 GCA_051744325.1 Actinomycetota bacterium | reverse complement strand
TCACCGCCGGCGTGCTCGATCCGGAGGATGTGCCCGCTGTCCAGAACCTGCTGGACATCGCCGGGGTGCGGTTCGAGGCGGAACGCATGATCCACGCGGAGGTCGAGGCGGCGCTGGCAGCGCTGGACCGGCCCGAGGCGGCCGGCGACCTCGCCGAGATCGCCCACCGCATCGGTTGGAGGACGCGATGAGCAGGGTCGTCGTGATCGGGGCCGGCCTCGCGGGTCTGACGGCCGCCTGCCACCTCGTGGGCCGGGGCCACGACGTCACCGTGCTGGAGCGCGAGACCGGACCCGGGGGCCGGGCTCGTTCCGTCACCCGCGACGGCTTCACCTTCGACCTCGGCCCGGTGGTCATGACCATGCCGGAGCTCGTGGAGTCCGCGCTCACCGCCGCTGGCAGCTCGCTCGCGGAACTGCCGATGCGCCGCCTCGACCCGGCCTACCGCGGGGTGTTCTCCGACGGCAGCGAGATCAGGGTGCGCCACGGCCAAGACGCGATGCGCGAGGAGATCCGCGAGAAGTCCGGCGCGAAGGACGCCGCGAACTTCGACAGGTTCGTCGCATGGCTCAAGCAGCTCTACGACGTCGAGATGGGCAACTATATCGACGCCAACTACGACTCGGTGCTCGGCCTCGTCTCCTCGCCCACCGCCGCCCTCACCCTCCTTCGCCTGCGCGCGTTCGGGAAGCTCGGCCCGGCGGTCCGCCGCTACTTCGACGACACTCGCCTCCACCGCCTCTTCACCTTCCAGGCCCTCTACGCCGGCCTGCCCCCCGAGACCGCACTGTCCCTGTACGCCGTCATCACCTACATGGACTCCATCGAGGGCGTCTGGTTCCCCGAGGGCGGCATGGGGGCGATCCCCGCCGCGCTCGAGGGCGCCGCGAAGCGCGCCGGCGTCGAGTTCCGCTACGGCGTCACCGTCACGGGGCTTACGTGCCGCCCGGGTGGTGCCGTCGACGGCGTGGTGGTGGGCGACGACGTCGTTCCCGCCGACGCCGTGGTCGCCACCCCGGACCTCCCCATCGTCTACGACCAGTTCCTCCCCGATGTGGCGCCGCCGCGCGCCGTGCGGAAGGGGACGTACTCGCCGTCGGCCGTGGTGTGGCACGTGGGCGCCAAGGGCAGCCCGGCCCCGGGCGTGGAGCACCACAACATCCACTTCGGGGACCAGTGGAACGAATCCTTCGACGCCCTCATGGGCTCCAAGACCCTCCAGCCGGACCCCAGCCGGCTGGTCACCGTGCCCTCGATCAGCGAACCCGGCATGGCCCCCGAGGGACACTCCACCATCTACGTCCTCGAGCCGGTGCCCAACCTCCAGGGTCCGCTGGACTGGCGGCGTGAGGCGGGCCCGATGCGGGAGCGGCTGCACGGCTTCCTCGCCGCGAACGGCTACCCGACCGAGGTGGTGTCCGAGGAACTCGTGACCCCGCTCGACTGGCAGGCCCAGGGCATGGCCCACGGCACCCCCTTCGCACTGGCGCACACCTTCGCCCAGACCGGCCCGTTCCGGCCCTCCAACGTGGAGAGGAAGGTGCCCGGGCTGATGTTCGCCGGCTCCGGCACCGTCCCCGGCGTGGGCGTGCCGATGGTGCTGGTCAGCGGCAAGCTGGCCGCGGACCGGGTGGACGAGTACGGGCGGCGCCGGTGACGGCCGCGGCCGCCGGGCCACCGGACCCGACAGCGATCAACCGCGGCTACCGCACCTGCGCCCGCATCACCCGCCGGAGCGGCACCACCTACTACTGGGGTGCCCTGCTGCTCCCACCGCCGGACCGCCGCCACGTGTACGCCGTCTACACCCTGGCGCGGCTCGCGGATGACATCGTCGACGCACCCGGCGCTACCCAGGGAGCCGTGACCGCCACGGCCGCACGCCTGCGGGCCTTCGAGGAGAAGTTCTTCGCGGCGCTCGCTGACCCGCGCGCGGCGGACAGTCCAGAGCTGGCCGCCATCGTGCTAAGCGTGCGCACCGCGGGCATCGACGAGGAGTGCTTCCATCGCTTCTTCCGAGCCATGGAGATGGACCTGACCCGGGACAGCTACGAGACCTGGGACGACCTCTGCGGCTACATGGAGGGCTCCGCGGCCGTGATCGGCGAGATGATGCTCCCGGTCCTGCACCCCACCTCCCGGGCCGCCTTCGAGCCGGCGCGCTCCCTGGGGCTCGCGTTCCAGCTCACCAACTTCCTGCGCGACATCGGGGAGGACCTGGACCGCGGCCGCGTCTACATGCCCCGGGAGGACCTCCGTCGTTTCGGCGCGGACCCGTCGGCCCGCCGGGTGGACGGGCCCTGGCGCGAGTTCATGCGCTTCGAGATCGCCCGCAACCGGGATCTCTACGCCCACGCCGATGAAGGCCTCGCCCATCTGCCCACCGCCTCGCGCAAGTGCGTGCACACCGCCCGGGTGCTCTATGCCCGCATCCTGGAGCGCATCGAGGCGGCGGACTTCGACGTGTTCTCCGCCCGGGCCCGCGTGCCCACCGCGGAGAAGGCGGCGCTGGCCACCCGCGCGCTCGCCTTGGGCGGCGCATGAGCCTCGCCCACCTCGGCGCGCTGCTGGTCTCCATCTTCTGCTGGGCCTCATCGACCACCGCTGGCGCCTCGCCACGTTCCGGGACGCCTGAGCCACGGCCGTCACCGTGATCGTGGGCGTGCTCTTCTTCCTCGCCTGGGACCTCGGTGGGATCGCACTCGGGGTGTTCCTCCGGGGCGAGGGTCCGTGGACGACGGGATGAGCTGGGGAACCCTGACACTCAGCACGAACCCTCGCCCCAGTCTCGAAGGA
>JBNJCY010000332.1:0-2802 GCA_051744325.1 Actinomycetota bacterium | reverse complement strand
GAGCTGCTGCGGCCCCTCGGCCTCGCGCGGTGGAGCCTCTTCTTCCTCATCTCGGTGGGCCGCGGCACCGTGCTCGAACCGCTCTCCCCGGCGGACGGTGAGGAGTTCATGCGCTGGGTGTACCGCACCTCCCAGGAGGCGCCATTCGTGGTCGCCACCACCGAGGCGCCGTCCTACCGCCGCGTCGCCACCGAGGTCATGCGCGCCGACGGCCTCTCCCCCGAGGAGATCCGCCGTTCCCGCACCGCCCGCAGCTTCGGGGTCCGGGACGGCCACGGCATCATGTTCGTCTCCCACCTCGGCGAGATCTGCCCGGCCGGCTTCCTCCCGATCACCGCCGGCAACATCCGCACCGACCGCCTCGTGGACGTCTACCGCGACGCCCCCCTCTTCCGCTCCCTCCACGACCCGCGCCAGTTCGGCGGTCGGTGCCACCACTGCCAGTACCAGCAGCCCTGCGGCGGCTCGCGCGCCCGGGCCCATGCCGCCTTCGGGGACCCCCTCGCCGAGGACCCCTTCTGCACGTACGTCCCACCCGGCCACGTACGGTCCCACGCCGACGCCGCCACCCGCGCCGACGCCGCCACCCACGCCGACGCCGCCACCCACGCCGACGACGTCGCCCACAGTGCCGACACCACCGCCCCCGCGGAGGTGGCCGGGTGAGGGCGGTCGTCGTCGGGGCCGGCATCGCGGGCCTGGCGGCCGCCGTCGACCTCGTGGACTCCGGGGCCGACGTCACGCTCGTCGACGCCGCCCCCCGGGCGGGCGGCAAGATCGTCACCGAGCACGTGGACGGGTTCGTGGTCGAGCACGGCCCGGACTCGTTCGTCTCCTACCGGCCCGCCGCGGCCGCGTTGGCCTCCCGGTTCGGCCTCGGTGGGGACATCATCTCCGTCACCGAGCCACGCATCGTGTACCTCCGGCGCGACGGCGAGATGGTGCCCCTGCCGGAGGGCATGGGACTGGTCCTCCCCACCCGGCTCGGCCCGTTCGTCCGCACCCGTCTCTTCACCTGGCCACAGAAGCTGCGCGCCGGCCTCGACGTCGTCCTGCCGCGCCACCTCGAGGACGAGGACATGGCGATCGGGCGGTTCCTCCGCCACCGCCTCGGCTCGGCCGTCATCGAACGCCTCGCGGACCCCCTCATCGGCGGCATCTACGGCACCTCCATAGAGGAACTCAGCCTGGACGCCGTCCTCCCCATGCTCCGCAGCTACGAGCAGGAGTCCCGCAGCCTCATCCTCGCTTCGCTCGCCTCCGGCCGGAAGGCACCGAAGAACGCCGGCTCCCCGTTCCGCACCCTGCGCGGCGGCCTCGGTGACCTCATCGATGCCCTCATGGCGCACCTTCGCGCCCAGCCGGGCTACGAGGAGCGGCTCGGCGTCGCAGCCGAGTCCCTCACCACCGACGACGCCGGAACCTCCCACCTCCGCCTCGCCACCGGTGAGGTGATCACCGCCGACGTCGTGGTACTCGCCACCCCCGCGCCCGTGACGGCGGCGCTCGTCGAGGGGGAGCGGCCGGCCGCGGCCGCCGCGCTGCGGTCCATCCCGCATGCCTCGACCGCCGTCGTGTCCGTGGGCTACCGGGCCGAGGCGTTCCCCGAGCCGCCGGTGGGCCACGGCTTCCTCGACGCCGGCACCGGCCGTACCCCGCGTAGCCCGTCCTCGGGGTGCACCATCACCTCGGCCAAGTGGGCGGACCGTGCCCCGGACGGCACGATCCTGATCCGGTCATTCCTCCCTGAGCGGTCACGCGCCCTGACCGCCCGGCCGGACGACGAGGTGTACGCCGCCGTCGAGCGGGACATCGCTGAGACCTTCGGGGCCACCGAGGCCCCCATCCTGCGGCGGATCGCCCGCTGGGACGACCTCATGCCCAAGTACACGGTCGGGCACAAGAACCGCCTCGCCGCCATCGACGCGGCGCTCGCGGACCGGCCGCGCTGGCACCTCGCGGGCGCCAGCTACCGCGGCGTGGGCCTGCCGGACTGCGTCACCTCGGGCAAGGCCGCCGCTGCGGCAGCCCTCGCGCAGCTCGGCTGACCGCCTCGCTCCCGCGATTGACCGTGCAGGGGCGCCGCCTGCTCAGGCGGGCGCCTGGGCCTCCGCGGCAGCCCGCGCGGCCACGGGCAGCGCCTCGAGGATCCGGCCGACAGCGGCGTCGTCGTGGGCGGAGGACACGAACCACGCCTCGAACACGCTCGGCGGCAGGGCGATCCCGGCGTCCAGCATCGCGTGGAAGAAGGCCGGGTAGCGCCAGGCCTCCTGGGCCTTGGCACCCGCGTAGTCCGCCACCGCCCCAGCCCCCCACGGGCCGTGCGGTGCGCCGCCGTCGGGCAGGTCCCCGAACATGATCGAGAAGAGGTTCCCGGCGCGCTGCAGCGAGTGTGCCACCCCCGCATCGGCCAGGGCCGCGCTCGCGGCGTCCCCGATCACGCCGGCCACGCGGTCCACCTGCGCGTACACGCCCGTGTCCGCGAGCCGCAGCGTGGCGATGCCCGCGGCGGTGGAGAGCGGGTTCCCGGACAGGGTGCCCGCCTGGTAGACCGGACCGAGCGGGGCGAGCTGCGTCATGAGGTCGGCGCGGCCGCCGAGCGCCGCGAGCGGCATGCCGCCGCCCACCACCTTGCCGAAGGTGAAGAGGTCCGGCACCACGCCCTCGAGGCCGAACCACCCGGCAGGGGAGACGCGGAACCCGGTGAGCACCTCGTCGCTGATCATGAGGACCCCGTGCCGTGCGGTGAGCTCCCGGATACGCGTGTTGAAGCCCGCCCGCGGGGCCACCACCCTCATGTTG
>JBNJCY010000331.1:0-2802 GCA_051744325.1 Actinomycetota bacterium | reverse complement strand
CAGGCGACGGACGGCGTCGTCGTCCAAGTGGTCCTCCCACGGCTGGAGGCCGGAGCGCAGGCGCTCCGCCGCCGTCGCCCGCCACTGCGACTCCTGCAGGTCCAGCACAAGGTCTCCGAGCCCGGCATCGGTGAGAACGCGGATCGTGGCACGTCCGGTGCGCCTGCTGCCCGGCACGTACACCACCGAACGGCCCGAGGCCGCGGCGTCCGCGAGGATCGCGGCGATGGTCTCCGGCGCCTGTGATCCGGCCCGGGCGTCCACGAAGATGCTGCGGCCCGTGACGACCTGGTCGATGACGCCCTGCTGCACCGGGTCAAGGTCCCCCACGCCGCGCTCCGCATCAGGGGCCCGGTCGAAGGGACTCGTGGCCGGCAGGGGTTCGGCCAGCGCGCGCTTGCCCTCGATGTCCCCGGCGAGGGCGGCAACGACGGGATGCGCACGCAGCAGGCGATCCATGGCGGCGAGGTCGTCCAGGAGGATCTGGCCCGGATGCAGGAATGGGCCCACGTGGATGCGCTCGGACATGTCGAAGTCGGCCAGGTGGAGCCGGCCGAGTTCCGCCAGCCGGGTGAGGGTGGCACGCGGCGAGAAACCATGCTCGGTGACGGACATGGCGACCAGCGCGTCGAGGTCCGGCGTGGCGCCGGCGCGGTGCAGGGCGGCGACGAACTCGGGGTTCACCTCGATCCCGGGATCCAGCTGCAGGTCGAAGTCGGCCTCCGCCCCCTCCACCTCCACGAGCTGGAGGGGGCGAAGCATGAGCGGCGCATGGATGAGCCGGATGTCCGCCTCCGGCCCGTCACCCATCAGGTCCGCCCAGTGTCCGATGCCGATCACGAGGTAGATGGGGGCGGTGGCGAAACGCTGCGAGAACTCCTCGGCGCGCTGGAGCACGGCCCGCGCCGCCCGGCGTGCCGTCACGAGCGCCGTCGTCTCTCGGACGAGGTTCGACAGCCGTGTGGGCCGGCCCGCGTAGAGCTGCGCGATGCCGGACGGGTGTGCCTGGGTGAGGTCCACGAGGGCGCCTCCGAGCTGGGTGATGTCCGCGAGCGTCGACGCGCCGGCCAGTTCCTCGATGTCCGCGCGCCATCGCGCGAGCGACTGCTGGACGGCCGAGACCGGGGCACCCGGCTGCGTGCCCTCAACCTCCGTCCCTTCGTCGGCGGTCTTGGCATCTTCCGCGGGCGCCCCCTCGCCCGAGGGCTCGGCCGCAGGGACTGCGCCCGTGGGTGCGGGAACCGGACCGGCGTCGCGGTCCACAGCGGGTTCGGTTGCCGCTGTCCCGTCCGGTGGCGTGGTGGTGGACGGCACCCCGGCGTTGCGACGGCGCGGGAAGTGCAGAGGCGGTGCCATTCTCACACGCTAACCAGCGCGACGACCCTGCGCGAAATGGCCACGCCGCCTCGGCCCACAGTGCCCCCGCTCTTGGCGCGCAATGTGCGAGTGACTGGCACAATGGCCGGAAAAAGAAGAACGAAGTGCGACACGCAGGGGGGCAGGCGTCGCACTTCGCTCTTGAACAAGAATCATGCACCACACCCCGGCATGATGCAACAAGAGGACATGGCAGGAAGCTGCCAAAGTTCAACCGGTTGCTTCGGATCCTCCGTCTCAGTGCCTCTGAGGGCCGTGCCTCGACGGCGACGGCACGGTCCCGAGGTGCGTGCTGCAGGGGAGGGGCGTGCCAGTACGCCTCTCCCCTGGTTCGCGTTCTGCCAAGCGGCCGTCCAGCCGACGTCGCGGACGGTCCGCAAGCCGTCTTCTTTGCTGCCCGCAAAGGTGTCAGGTGTAGTCGACACATGATCGAAGTCATCCGCACCGACGAGTTCGAGACGTGGCTGGAGTGACTGGGCTCTCCTGACTCATCCGTAGGTGATTTCTGGCCGGGGAGCGTCCGGGGAGTGACCCCGAGGGAGAGGAAGGCCAGGACGACGTGTTCAAACGCTCACCAACGTGTGTTTGGGGAGATCTCGAGCTGATTGTCAGGTGTGGAGCCCTCACCCCGGGTCCCAATCCTCGCCAAACACACGTTGATGAGGCTTCGCGCAGGACGATCCTGCGCCCGCGCTTGTGAATCGTCTCGTCCCCCAGAGCGTGCGCTGAACGAACCGGCGAACCGGCGGGTCCTGAACGTTTCTGAAGGACGCACGAGGCAAGCTCCGCATCGTTCAGCGGATCGACCGCCTGTCCGAGGGCAACCCCGGCGATGTCGGCCCGGTCGGCAAGGGGATCTCGGAGCTTCGTCTCAATGTGGGGCCTGGATACCGGATCTACTACCTGCAAGACGGGGACACACTGGTCATCCTGCTGTGTGGCGGCGACAAGTCGACCCAGCCGAAGGACATCGAGAAGGGGCATGAGCTCGCCGAGCAGTGGCGAGCCGGCAGCAAGGAGAAGGAGGAGGGCAAGCAATGACCATGAGTGAGAAGCACAAGCGCTTCGACGCCGCCGACTGCCTCAAGAACCTCGACGATGTCGCTACCTACCTTGAAATTGCCCTCGAAGACTCCAGCTGAGGACCCGACCGCGGCCCCCGCGCACTCGGCGTGATCGCCCGCTCCCAGAAAATGAGGCTCTCCTGACTGATCGGTGGGTGGTTTCCGGCCGGGGGAGGATCCAAGTGGGGCGTTCCTCCAACTGCGTACGCAGGATCGTGGCGCCCCTCCCAACTGCGTACGCAGAACGTTCCGGCGGGTGGTATACCACCCGCAGGGTCGTGGCGTCCCTCCAACTGCGTACGCAGGATCGTGACGTCCCTCCAACTGCGTACGCAGAACGTTCCTGCGGGTGGTATACCAC
>JBNJCY010000330.1:0-2803 GCA_051744325.1 Actinomycetota bacterium | reverse complement strand
CCATGGCGAAGCGCGCGGCCTCCGGGCCGATCGACTCGACCGCGGCGGCGTGGCCCTCGGCGAGCAGGTCGCCGAGACCCTCTCGATGGGCGATCTTCTCCACCATCCGCACCACGGCATCGGCGTTTCCGAAGCGGAGCTCGAGCCCGTCCGTGTCGTCGAGGGTGAGCAAGCCGTTCTCGAAGCACTCCATGGCGAAGGCGATCATGACGCCGGTGCTGATGGAGTCGAGGGCGTTGGCGTTGCACAGCTCGGTCGCCTTCGACACGGCCAGGATGTCGTCCACGCCGCAGCAGGAGCCGAGGGCGGCCACCGACTCGTACTCCGGACCGCCGTAGTCGGGGTCGAGGTCATACGGGCTCCGGGCGTCGACGACTTTCTTGCAGCGCACGGCGCACGCCCAGCACGCCTCCATCCCGACGCCGATTTCCTCGAGGAAGTGCTCGGCGCTGATGTCAGCGGCGCCGGGGAACTCGCCGTCCCGAAAGTTGCGGATGGGGAGGTTGCCGACCTCGACGGAGCCCTCCAGGCCGGCGCCGGTGCCGAACTGGTGGAGTCCGGCGGCCCGCTCCCCGTCGCGTACTTCCCGGGCCGCCCGCCGAGCCATGTCGCGGATCGTGTCGGGGTCTGCAGCGTCGAGCCTCGAGGTGCCGCGCACGGCAACTGTCTTGAGCTTCTTGGATCCCATGACCGCGCCGAGGCCGGCGCGGCCGGCGGCGTCGTGGAGACCGTTCATGATGCAGGCGAAGCGGACGAGGCGCTCGCCGGCCGGGCCGATCATGGCGCAGCGGATCCGCTCGTCGTCCAGCTCCTCGTGAACCGCGTTGAGGGTCTCTTTGGTCGACCGACCCCATAGATGACGGGCGTCGCGAATCTCGACCTCGTCGTCGCTGATCCACAGATAGACCGGGTGCTCCGAGACGCCCTCAACGATCACGGCGTCGAAGCCCGCCTGTTTCAACTCCACTCCCCAGAAGCCGCCGACCTCGCCGGCTCCGAAGGCGCCGGTGAGGGGGGACCTGGCGCCGATGGCGTTGCGCGAGGCCCCGGAGATGGGCAGGCCGGTGAGCACGCCGGGCGCGAAGACGAGCTTGTTCTCGGGTCCCAGGGGGTCGGCGCCGGCGGGAACCTCGTTGAGCAGCACGTCGAGGATGACGTTCCAGCCGCCCAGGTAGCGGCGCAGGGTGACCTCACCGGGGTGTTCGATCCCGGTCGTGCCCGACGTCAGGTCGACGCGCAAGATGGTGTTGTGAAAAGAACGAGCCATAGGTTCGTCTCCTTGGTGGATCAGGCTGGTCGAAGCCGCCTCGTCGGCGTTAGATGGTATAGAAGGGCAGGTGGTTTGTCAAGTGGGGTGGCAGCCAGCTACCCCTGCCACTCTGCCTCCGCTACCCCCGCCGGCCGATTGCACGTCCGGGCCAGCACGAAGAGATAGTCGGACAGACGGTTGAGGTACACCATAGCCTGCCGCAGATCCTCGGCCCGCTCCTCCTTCTCCTCCTCCGCTACCTGCACCACGCGCCTCTCGGCCCGGCGGCAGACGGTCCGCGCCAGGTGCGCCCACACCGCCGACGGGTGACCCCGGGGGACGATGAACTCCGTCAGCGGCGGCAGCGCGTCCTCCATGCGGTCGATGGCCGACTCCAGCGTCTCGACCTGCCCCTTCGTGATCCCGACTCCGTCGGCATCCAACCCCTCGGCCCTCGCCGTGCCCGGCCGCGTCCCCAGCCGCGCGCCCAATTGGAGCAGCTCCGTCTGGATCCTGGCCACCTCCTCAGCCAGCGGGTCCTGTTCTCGCAGATTCGTGTGCAGACCCCCCAGCACCGCGTTCAGCTCGTCGACGGCGCCGCAGGCCTCGACCCGCGGGTGCGTCTTCGCCACCCGCTCGCCGCTGAACAGGTCGGTCTTTCCGGTGTCGCCCCGGCGTGTGTAGATGGTCATAGGGTTGTCTCCTCAAGGACACTTGCTGCTCACGGTGGAAGTAGGGAGTGGAGATTCAATTTCGAATTTCTCTAAGGTCCTACCGCCGGTCGTGGGTTCGCCTCGCTTGCGTACGGCAACGTCGGATACGGACCGTCGAGCAGGAACGCGCGCATCACCGCCGCCATCTGTTCCGCCCGGGTCAGCTGGATCATGTGCCCCGCGCCCTCGAAGTAGAACATCTTTTCGTTCAGCAGCGCCTCCCGATACTGAAGGATGACGCCCCACGGGAGGTAGTCGCACTCCGCCGCCAGCACCAGGCTGGGCGTCAGGTTCTCCGCCAGCCGCGGCCGCGGATCCGGCAGCGCCTCCGTCGTCTGCTCCATCCGCAGCTCGACGTAGAAGTTGAACCCCGCTCGATCCACCTCCGGCGCCTGCCCCGCGTGGCGCGCGCAGACCCACGTCCGCGGGTTGAACGAGCGCTCCAGCAGCAGCCCCATCTCCTCCTGTGAGGCCAGGTTCTGCGCTGCCGCCGGCCCGTAGCTCGCCAGGCTCGCGGCGGCGAGCAGCCTCGGCTCCAGCACCGGGTTCGGCCCCGTCGGCGAGGCGGTCCGGGCGTAGTTGTGGAAGAACTGCCCGTCGTCCCAGAGCGGCGTCGGGGAATGGAAGACGGCCTTCCGCACCCGTTCCGGGTAGCGGCTCAGATACCGGGCCGCCAGCTCCGCGCCTGCCCCCTGTCCCACCAGGATCAGCTCGTTCACCCCCAGCTCGCTCCGGATCGCGTCGAGGTCCGCGATATCCCGCTCTATCCCGTATGCCTCGACCTCCGCCAGGCGCTCCGAGCGCCCCGTCCCCACCCGGTCGTAGAGGTAGACGTCGAACC
>JBNJCY010000329.1:0-2805 GCA_051744325.1 Actinomycetota bacterium | reverse complement strand
CCCGACTCGGCGATGAAGGCAGCAACATTCTCGATCAAATGTTCCACCGTCTCCTCAAGGACTGCCGCGCTCCACGCCACAGCAATGACTTCCTCATCGGCGGCGTAGAGGAGATAGTCACGCAGCACCCGGGAGTAGAGCACGTTCGCGTCAACAAACACAACCCTGACAAGTCCGGGAAGCGCGGGACCATCCGTCATTCCGTCAGGCCCAGCTCGTTTTGCACATGGGCCAAGTCGGCCAGCGCCGCACGACGGCGAGGACGTTCGGCACCCAGGAACGCCTCAATCGACTCGACCCGAATGCGATGGTGCGCCCCCACCTTCCGGAACTCCAACAGTCCCTGATCGAGCAGCTTCCGTACCTGCGGGCGCGACATCCCAAGCAGCACCGCCGCCTCGTTCGGGGTGACCTCGGCATTACCGCGCGTGAGAAGCACCTGCTGGCCACGCACACGCGCATCGACCACACGAGCCACCAGCTCGGCGGTCTCCCGCGACAGCGACACGCGCACCTCGTCGCCCGCAACTGCCAAAGCACGATGCAGCGCCTCGGCATCACGGTCCAGCGTCTTCACCACAGCCCACTCCATCTGCTCTAACTGAATTATCTGAAACAACTATACGGTGGTACGGGCAACTGCACCAGACCCAGGACATCACGGCGCGGGTGTTCCCGAGGGCGTCCAGACGACGTCAAAGTCCTTCGAGCGCCCCGTCGACGACGGTCATCCGAAACGCTGTGCCGAAAGTCGTCCTGTGTCCTCGAGGTCCGGCGGCGACCCGAACACGGTCCCTCCCGCCGAGGGCCGGCAAACCACTCGTAACGTTCGTGGTACCTCGCGCTCCTTCCGGCGCGGGGTCGCGCCGCCACCGACACGCTGCAGACACCCACATCACCAAAGAGGGTCTCATCACTGACCACACGCTGACCACGCTGACCGTTGATGGGCCTCCAACAGTCGTAACAACCAGCAAACCGGGGGGTTCGACCTGCGGCGATACAAGTGCCCCCGGCGCGATTCGAACGCGCGACACCCGCTTTAGGAGGACGGCGGAACCCCCTACGTCGTGTCCGGGTGTTACAAATGCGCTGGTCACGGGCGCGCAGTCTCATGCCCTGCACGGTCGCTACGGCGGCTCGCGGCTCTCCACTGACCATTCGCTGGCCACGCGGACTACCCCTTCCTCCGGGTCCGCGACAACACCGACGTCGCACAGGCGTGACAAGTGTCAACGTCGACGGAGGCCGCAAGCCGGTTTGCTCGCAGTCCGCGAAGGTGTCAGCTATAGTTGACACATGATCGAAGTCGTCCAGACCGACGAGTTCGAAACGTGGCTGCTGAAACTGAAGGACAGACGAGGTCAGCTCCGAATTGTCCAGCGGATCGACCGCCTCGCCGAGGGCAACCCCGGCGATGTCAGGCCGGTCGGTCAGGGAATTTCGGAGCTTCGTCTCAACGTGGGGCCTGGATACCGGATCTACTACCTGCAAGAGGGAGACACATTGGTTCTCCTACTATGTGGCGGCGACAAGTCGACCCAGCAGAAGGACATCGAGAAGGCACATGAGCTCGCCGAGGAGTGGCGAGCCGACAAGACGAAGGAGGAGGAGGGCAAGCAATGACCATGAGTGAGAAGTACAAGCGCTTCGACGCCGCCGACTACCTGAAAAACCTCGACGATGTCGCCACCTACCTTGAGATCGCCCTCGAAGACTCCGACGAGGATCCGACCGCGGTCCCTCGCGCACTCGGCGTGATCGCTCGCTCCCAGAACATGAGCGAACTCGCCCGCCGGGTCGGGATGAGCCGCGACGGTCTCTACAAGGCGCTCTCCGCGGAGGGCAATCCGACCTGGTCGACAATCCTGAAGGTGACCAACGCGCTCGGCCTGCGCTTCGAGCTGCACTCCGTCGCATGACGGCTTGGTCGAAACGTTTCCGAGTCCCACGATGACCGCGCGACGCCGTCGCCTCATTTGCCTCCTCGCCGTGGGTGCCACGTTGGCGTCGGCTGGATGCGACGGCGAGTCCGACGGCTCTTCTGCAGGCGGTTGCGAGGCGCCGCGAGTCTTCGTTGAACAGGCAGTGGCCTCTCCAGGAGAGCGCTTGGAGATCAGCGGCACCGGGTTCTTCGATGGATGCGTCGACACCTCAGGAAACGGCACCCCCCAGGGTGACATGTCCGCTTACGCCACCGCTGCCATCGTGGTGACCCAGGGCGAGGAAGTAGTCGTGGAACAGGGTGCAGTGCCCGTGGAGCCGGACGGCTCCCTTCGAGACCACCCTCGTCCTGCCTGAAGACCTCAGCACTGAGCCCATCACCGTCACTGCCCCGGATGTGGCTGGCGTTGAGCCTGTCGTACTCCCCGTTTCCCCGTCGTAGGATGGGTTTGCCCCCGGCCCGTACAATCGCACACCGCAGCCGTACTCTTGCGATCTTGGATCCGTATTCTCGCGGGGCACCGGGGCACACTCTTGCGCTGGCGTGCATGGTCCGTTCCGGTCTCTCCCCCTCCCTCCCTGCGCTTTCACGATCCCGCGCCGGAGACCTCCGGGCGGCTCACGTCGCCCTGACCGCCTGACGGCATCGCCCGGTTCATGTCGAAGCCGGGGCGCCGGCTTCGACAGCCCGTAATCACCACGGATCTCGGACACATCGCGCCACCAAAAGGAGGACCCGATACCCTCACAGGTGAAGCGGGTATCGGCCTCGTTCCAGGTCATCGAAGCGTCTGAGACCACGACCAGTCGTAGCCACCCGAGGCTATGGAAGCCTGTGACGTGTTCATCCGCGCACGGTGC
>JBNJCY010000328.1:0-2820 GCA_051744325.1 Actinomycetota bacterium | reverse complement strand
CTGTCCGGAGGCCTGAAACCATGCCTCCGGGATGATCTGGAGTCTCCGTACGATTGGGGAGGCCTGAAACCATGCCTCCGGGATGATCTGGAGTCTCCGTTTGCACTCGGGGGGCGGGTGGGTGCCCTGCGGATCTTGCCATGCGCCCCGTTTCGCTTCACAGGTTCGGTGGCCGCGTTCCGTGTTCCCCCAATTGCGTGCGCAAGATCGTGGCACTCTCCCAACAGCGCCCGCAGAACGTTTCAGCGGGTTGTATACCGTGGGCAGAATCGTCCGAGCGGCACGGGGCTTGGCTCGCGGCGGCGGACCGGGAAGGAACCGCGCTACTGCAGCAGCGTGTCGTCCAGCGCGGAGCCCTTGACCTTCTCAAACTCGTGGAGCAGATCCTGGACGGTCATCTTGTCCTTGTGCCCCTGGTCGAGGTCCAACACGATCCCGCCCTCGTGCATCATGATGAGCCGGGTCCCCATGCGCAGGGCCTGCTCCATGTTGTGCGTGACCATGAGGGTGGTCAGACCGAAGCGCTCCACCACCTCGCTGGTCAGGCTGGACACCAGGGCCGCCCGCTGCGGGTCCAGCGCCGCGGTGTGCTCGTCCAGCAGCAGGATCTTCGGCTCGCTGAACGTGGCCATCAGCAGGGAGAGCGCCTGCCGCTGCCCCCCGGACAACAGGGCCACCCAGTCCTTGAGCCGCATGTCCAGTCCCTGCTCGAGTGCCTTCAATTCCTCGGCGAAGCGCTCCCGCTTGGCCTTCGTGACCCCGAGCTTCAACCCACGGCGCTCCCCACGCTCCAGCGCCATTGCGAGGTTCTCCTCGATGCTCATGTGCGGCGAGGTACCCGAGGCAGGGTTCTGGAAGACCCGGCCGATGTAGCGGGCGCGCTGGTGGTCGTTCAGCTTCGTGACGTTGCGGCCGTCGATGGTGATGGTCCCGGAGTCCGCGCGGTATGTCCCGGCCACCACGTTCAGCAGGGTGGACTTCCCCGCGCCGTTCGAGCCGATCACGGTGACGAACTCCCCGGGCTCGAGGTGCAGGTCGATGTCGTGCAGCGCCACGCGCTGGTTCACGGTTCCAGGTGCGAACGTCTTGCCGACGTCTTCTATCCGCAGCATCTCAGTCCTCCTCCCTCTGCACCGCGGCACTTTCGGCGGCTGCGGCGAACCGGTTCCGCATCGCGCCCCCCATCCGTGCGAAGCCCTTCCACTGCGGCAGCACCAGGGCGAGGATGACGAGGATCGCGGAGATGAGCTTCATGTCGTTCGGGTTCAGTCCGGCCTGGAGCGCGAGCTGGATGACCACACGGTAGAGCACGGACCCGAGCACCACCGCCGAGGCTGCGACCGCGATGCCGGACCGTCCGAGGACCGCCTGCCCGATGATCACGGACGCGAGGCCCGCCACGATGAGGCCGATGCCCATCCCGATGTCCGCGAAGCCCTGGAACTGGGCCACGAGCGAGCCGGACAGCGCCACGAGCCCGTTGGAGAGTGCGAGGCCGAGGAGCTTCTGGTTGTCCGTGTTGACCCCGAAGGAGCGGATCATGTCCGGGTTGTCGCCGGTGGCCCGCATCGCCAGCCCGACGTCCGTGTGCAGGAACCAGATCACCACCAGCAGGATGACCGCGGCGGTCGCGAGCAGGATCGCCACGCTCACCCACGTGCCCGTGAACCCAGCGTCCCGCAGCGGCGTGAACAGGGTCGTCTCCCGCAACAGCGGCAGGTTCGCCCTCCCCATGATGCGCAGGTTGATCGAGTACAACCCGATCTGCGTGAGGATACCGGCGAGCAGCCCGTTGATGTTGCCCTTGGTGTGGAGCACCCCGGTGACGAGGCCCGCCACCGTGCCGGCCGCGAACGCCCCCGCCGTCGCCACCAGCGGGTGCACCCCGTTGATGATCCCGACGGCGGCCACCGCCGCCCCCGTCGTGAAGCTGCCGTCGACGGTCAGGTCCGGGAAGTCGAGGATGCGGAACGTCAGGTACACCCCGATGGCCATGACCGCGTAGATCAGGCCCAACTCGACGGCGGTGATCATGCGGGTCCTCCGATCCAGGGAATGACGCGGGGCTGCCCGTGGTGGGCAGCCCCGCGTTCAGTCACTCGGTGATGTTCTCCGGATCGGCCTCGGCGAGAAGGTCCTCCGGGATCGTGACGCCCATGCGCTCGGCGGCGGCGAGGTTGAGGTAGAGCTGCAGTTCGGACTGCGTCTCCACCGGCATGCTGGCCGGGTCGGCCTCGCCGCGCAGGATCTTCACGGCCATCTCGCCGGTCTGGTAGCCCAGCTGGTAGTAGTCGATGCCGTAGGTGGCCACGGTGCCGCGCGCCACGGAGTCGCCCTCGGCGGCGATGGTCAGGATCTGCTTGTCCTCGGCCACCTGGATCACCGACTCGAGGGCGGAGACCACCGTGTTGTCGGTGGGCACGTACAACGCGTCGACGTCGAGGGACTCGGTGGCCTGCTGGACCTCGGCGGAGGTGCTCACCGCAGCCTCCACGATCTCGAGCCCGAGCTCGGCGGCGGCCTCCTTCGCCCACTCGACCTGCACCTGCGAGTTCACCTCACCGGAGGAGTACACGATACCCACGCGCTTCGCGTCGGGATCAAGGCGGGTGACGAGCTCGAGCTGTTCCATCACCGGGTTGGCGTCGGAGGTGCCGGTCACGTTCCCACCCGGGGCGTCCATGCTGTCCACGAGATCCGCGGACACCGGGTCGGTGACGGCGGTGAACAGGATCGGGGTGTCTGGGATGGCCTGTACCGCCGACTGCGCGGTCGGAGTCGCGATCGCGAGGATCAGGTCGAGGTCGGCGGAGGCGAAGG
>JBNJCY010000327.1:0-2835 GCA_051744325.1 Actinomycetota bacterium | reverse complement strand
TCGGAGTCGGCCGGTCGTGCGGGTGCCGAGGTGCTGACCGAGCGGGCTGGGACGCCCGCGGAGCTTCACTCCCAGCGCGGACGGCGGTAGAACAGGTCCCAGGGCTGCTCGCCCTGGCCGAGGTACTGCCATCCCGCGGCCTCGATCTCCCGCCGCAGGGCCGCCAGCGCGGCACCAAGACCCGGGGCCCAGTCCTCGCGCGGGGGCATGGTCAACGGACTCCGTGGCGAGAGGAACGTCGGCCCCTCATAACGCCTTTCGCCGTCCACCACCCCGACGAAGTGCATCGTCGCACCTCCGAACGGCACACTCAGGGTCCGGAGGATGCTCGACCGCCGGTTCACCGGCTCGACCTCCTCCAGTTCAACCCGCAGCGTGTCGTACCCGAGGGCCACCTCAGTCCACGACCCCGTACAACCGGTCCCCGGCGTCGCCCAGCCCCGGAACGATGTAGCCGTGCTCGTTCAGCCGCTCGTCCACGGCAGCGGTCACGATCTTCACCTCGGCGCGATGACCCACGGCCTCGGCGAGGTGGTGCAGCCCCTCCGGCGCCGCGAGCAGGCAGATCGCTGTGACGTCGTGCGCGCCGCGTTCCAGCAGGTAATCGATCGCCATCACCAGGGTTCCGCCGGTCGCGAGCATCGGGTCCAGCACGAAGCACTGCCGCCCGGCCAGGTTGTCCGGCAGCCGGTTCGCGTAGGTCGCGGCCTCCAGTGTGACCTCGTCGCGGATCATCCCCAGGAACCCGACTTCCGCGGTCGGCAGCAACCGGGTCATGCCCTCCAGCATCCCGAGGCCCGCCCGCAGGATCGGCACCACGATCGGCCGCGGCTTGGCCAGCGAGATCCCAATCGTCGGTGCCACCGGCGTCTCGATCTCCACATCCTCCACCCGGACCTCGCGCGTGGCCTCGTAGGCCAGCAGGGTCACCAGTTCCTCGACCAACTGCCGGAACACCGGCGACGGCGTGTCCCTGTCCCGCAGCACGGTCAGCTTGTGGGCGATCAGCGGGTGGTCCGTGACGTGCAGGCGCATGGCCACACGATACCGCCGCGCCCCGCCGCGCCCGGCGTAGTTTGGTCCCATGCGCTCCGACCCCGGCCTCGACGCCGCCATGATCCGCGCGCTCGCCCTCGCCCGCCACGCCGCGGCCGCCGACGACGTCCCGGTGGGCGCCGTCGTCGTGACACCGGAGGGGGTGGTGATCGGGGAGGGCCGCAACCGCCGCGAGGCCGACGGCGATCCCACCGCCCACGCCGAGGTGCTCGCCCTGCGGGGAGCGGCGCGATCGCGGGGGACCTGGCGCCTCGACGACTGCACGCTCGTGGTCACGCTGGAGCCCTGCACGATGTGTGCGGGCGCGATCGTGCTGGCCCGGATCCCTCGGGTGGTGTTCGGGGCGTGGGACCCCAAGGCGGGGGCGGCCGGGTCGGTCCGGGACGTGCTCAGGGACTCCCGGCTGAACCACCGGGTCGAGGTGGTCGCCGGATTGCGGGAGGAGGAGTGCGGGGCTTTGCTGCGCGAGTTCTTCGAGGCGCGCCGCGAGGGGTCGGCGGAGTAGGCGGCGGACCAGCCCAACCACTTGCCGGGCCCGCGGAGCAGCGGGTGGATCAGCTTGCCGGGCCGGCGGAGCAGCGGGTGGATCAGCTTGCCGGGCCGGCGGAGCAGCGGGTGGATCAGCCCAGCCGTTCCGCCAGCCACGGTAGGGCCCGGCTGGTGGAGGCCTCGACCTTCACGGCCGCGATCTCGTCCGCCCGGGTGGGTCCACGGTTGATGAGGACCACGGGCTTGCCGTCGGCGTGTGCGCGCCGCACCCAGCGCAGCGCCGACCGGACGGCCAGCGAGGACCCGGCCACCAGGACCGCGTCCGCCGCATCCACCAGCTCCCGCGCAGCCTCCACCCGTTCGGGCGGCACGCTGTCCCCGAAGAACACGACGTCGGTGCGCAGCACCCCGCCGCACCGCTCGCACCCCGCGACCACGAACCCGGTGGTGGCTGCGAGGGCGGCGTCGGCGTCGGGGGCGACCTCGGCGTCGTCGACATGGCGGTCCACCCACCCCGGGTTGATGGCCTCGAGCCGCTGGTGGAGTCGCGCGATCAGGGAGACGTCCCCGCAGGCGGTGCAGCGAACGGTGTCGTAGCGGCCGTGCAGGTGGACCACGCGGCGGGACCCGGCGCGCACGTGCAGCAGGTCGATGTTCTGGGTGATGACCCCGGCCACCACCCCGCCCCGCTCCAACTCCACCAGCGCGTGGTGCCCGGGGTTCGGCTCGGCGCGCGCCGGGTAGCGCCAGCCCACGTGGTTGCGGGCCCAGTAGTGCTGCCGCCACCGCTCATTGGACATGAACTGCTGCAGGGTGATCGGGGTGCGTGGGACGGAACCGGGGGAGCGGTAGTCGGGGATGCCGGAGTCGGTGGAGATGCCGGCGCCGGTGATGACCGCCACCTTGCGCCCGGCGACGGCCTCCACCACCGGGGTGAGGGCGGCATCGAGGTCTGCTGGCTCGGGGATGAGCGCCGTCGCGGGCGGGGGCGGGACGTTCTTGATCCGGAAGCGCTGTCCGGGCACGCCGCCGGGGAAGAAGTCCTCCAAAGTGTGTCCGCCGCTCACGCTTCGAGGGTACGTCAGCGGTGCCGCTCGTCGCCCGGCAGGCGTGACCGGCAGGTGGGAGACCGTGACCGGCAGGTGGCAGACCGTGGCCGGCAGGTGGCAGGGCGTGCCGGAAGGTGGCAGGCCGTGCCGGGGCCGAGGAGCCCAGCGTGGCCGGTCCCACACCCGCCCTGGTTTGGGCCGCGCCGAACCGGGCCGATAGGATGCTCGGCGGTAGCGTGTC
>JBNJCY010000326.1:0-2881 GCA_051744325.1 Actinomycetota bacterium | reverse complement strand
GGCCCGGCGGCGCGGAGGCCGGTGGAGGATCCGGCCCGCGGCGCAGTGCCCGGTGGCACACTCGAATTATGCCCACGCCCACGCGCCTCATCCTCGACTGCGACCCCGGCCACGACGACGCCCTCGCCATCCTCGTCGCGGCGGGCCTCCCGGACGTCACCATCGAGGCGATCACCACGGTCGGCGGCAACCAGTCCATCGACCGCGTCACGCGCAACGCCCTGGCGGTCTGCACCGTCGCGGGCTTCACGGCCGACGACGACGGCGCCCCAGCCACCACCGAAACCGCCCCAGCCACCGCCAACACCTCCCCAGCCACCACCGAAACCACCCCGACGACCCCCGCGCGAGCCCGGGCAGCCCACCCGATCGTCGCCGCCGGCTCCCACGGCCCACTCCTCGGCGAATTCTCCGCCGACCCCCGCACCCACGGCGCCTCGGGCCTGGACGGACCAACCCTGCCGGCGCCGTCGTTCGCCCAGGACAGCAGGCACGGCGTCGACGTCATCATCGACACCGTGCTCGCCAACCCACCCGGCACCATCACCATCGTCCCCACCGGCCCGCTCACGAACATCGCCACTGCCCTTCGCCGCGAGCCGCGCATCGCCGAACTGACCCGCGAGGTGGTGTTCATGGGCGGCGGGTACACGAAGGGCAACATCACGCCGGCCGCGGAGTTCAACATGTGGTCAGACCCGGAGGCGGCATCGATCGTGCTCGCGGCGCCGTGGCCCGTCACCATGGTCGGCCTGGACGTCACGCATCAGGCCCTCGCCACGGACGCCGTCCGCGCCCGCATCCGCGCCCTCGACTCCGCCGCCGCCCGCTTCATCACCGACCTGCTCGACTTCTTCGCCGCCTCCTACCGCGAGAAGCAGGGCTTCGCGTCTCCTCCGGTGCACGACGTCGTCGCGCTGGTCCGCGCCGTCGCGCCGGCCCTCGTGGGGGTCACGCCCGCCACGATCCGCATGGAGCTGCACGGCGAGTTCACCCGGGGCATGACGGTCACGGACTTCCACGGTCGGGACGAGCACGGCGTGGTCGGGCAGGTTCCGGCGCGCCACCGTACCGCCACGTCCCTGGACTTCGACGGCTTCTGGGACCTCGTGATCGGGGCGCTCGCCCGCTTGCCGTAGGCCTCGCACGATCGCGGGCAGGGGCGCTCGCCCGCTTGCCGTAGGCCTCGCACGCTCCAAGGCCAGAGGGGCTCGCGCCTGCCGTGAACTCGAACGTCAAGCGGCAGTGTCGCCCACGCCCGCTGCACGCACATGCCTACGCCCCGCTGCACATGCCTACGCCAAGCTGCACATGTGTGCGCCCCGGGAGCGGGCAAAAGTCCCGCCTCCCGAGGCGCACCCCCTCCTCCCCAAGGGGGTCAGGAACCCGCGCAGCCAAGCCGCCCGGCGAAGCGTCGACACTTCTGGGACTTTGGTCCGATCCCCGGCTCTCACCGTAGTTCGACGGACGACATGTCGCCACCTGAGCGGACTGAGCGCCCCATTTCTCCGCGCGTCGGCTGCCCTCTTTCTGGAGGACTTTGGTCCCGTGTCAGCCTGAACCCATGTAGAGTAATTCCGACCAAAGTCACGAGCATGACCAAAGTCACGAGCATGGAGGATCACGACGTGAACATCCTGTCCCGCACTCGCATCCCTGCCAGCGCGGCCGCTCTCGCACTCACCCTGACCGCCTGCGGCGGCTCATCCGACGACGGCACTGTCGACGACGCCGTCGCCGACGTCAGCGCCGCGGGCGACGCCCTCGCGTCCGCCACCTCCGAGGCGGAACTGGAGGAGGCACAAGGAGACCTCGAGGACGCTGCAGCGGACATGGCCGACGACCTCGAGGCCCAGCAGTCCGGCGGATCTGCCACGATCACGGTCGGCGAGGAGACCTGGACCTTCGACGGCGCCCTGTGCGCCTTCGGCGAGGAGGAGACCGGCCAGGAGGGCGCGGAGTTCGTGCTCTCCTCGATCGGCGACGGCCTGCAGTTCTACCTCTCCATCGACAGCTTCGGTCACTCGGCAAGCGTCCAGGACATCGAGAACTTCGAGAACCCATCCGTGAGCTGGGAGTCCGACTTCAACGCCGGCGAGTTCATCACCATCAGCGGCAAGGACATCAGCGGCGAGGTCAACTTCGTCGACTACGAGACCGAGTCCTTCGACGGCGTCGCCGGCAGCTTCGAGGCCACCTGCCCCTGATCGCACGGCGTGGAAGCGGCGGGAGCGCCAAGGCCGCGAGAGCCGCCAGGGCCGGAAGGGCCGCCAGGGCCGCGGAGCCAGCGCCGACGCCGACCCCCTGCTCCGGCGACGCCCCTGGCTCCCCAGATGCAACCATCGTGACGCCTTCGTCACTCGTTGTCGGGCCAAGTATTTCGACAGCTGAACGCCTCCGGCCGGGACCAAGGGCGAATGCGGGCGATCGTCCTTCAGCCGATGCTGCCGGCTTCGTCACACTCCGCCCGCACCCCCGAGCGCGCGCTCACGCCGCGAGGTGGATCGCGGGCGGGTCGCGTCCATGACCTCGGCGGCGCGTGCGTGCGGGTCCGCCGCCCACAACCGTTCCACCGAGATCAGGCCCAGCAGGTCCGACGACGTCGCCGCCTCGGCCTCGTCCGCGGTGTCCGGGTGCTCGGGGCGCACCGATCGCCCGGTACAGACCGCGACCTCGTCGGCATTGTCCCAGGTGCCGCCGGCGCGCGCGGTGCGCACGTCCGCGATCCTGTCTGCCGGGCCGCACACCGGAACGTTCGCGGTCAGGTACAGATCCACCGAGCCACGCCCTCCACGAAACTCCGGAAAGCCAACTGCAACCGGCCCCCGACCGCCCTCCAGGCCCCCCAGCACCGCCCAGCACCGCCCAGCACCGCCCCCAG
>JBNJCY010000325.1:0-2884 GCA_051744325.1 Actinomycetota bacterium | reverse complement strand
ACTCAGGTGGCCGACGCCGCCGCGATGCTCGCGATCGACTCGTCCAGCATCGCGTTGAACTCCTCGTCGCTCTGCTGGGCAGTCAGTCCTTGGGTGAGTGCGCGGGAGAAACTCGCCACCACACCGTGGTTGCGGGCGAGCCGCGCGTTCGCCTCGTCGCGGCTGTAGCCGCCGGAGAGGAACACCACGCGCACCACGTTGGGGTGTGCCACGAAGTCGGCGTAGAAGTCGTCCTCCTCGGGCGGGGTGAGCTTGAACATCACGAACTCGTCCGGCCCGAGGTCCTTCAGTCCCTCGTTGAGCTTGGCCCTCAACTGCTCCTCCGCCGCCGCCTTGAGCGGGCTGTGGATGTCGACCTCCGGCTCGATGATGGGCACAAGGCCCGCCTCGATGATCTGCTTCGCGACCTCGAACTGCTGGGCCACGAGCACATTCACCCCCGAACCGGGCTCCTTGATCACGGAGCGCATCTTCGTGCCGAAGATGTGCTTCTCACGGGCGCGGGCGAGCAGATCGTCCAGGCCGGGTATCGGCTTCATCACCTTGACGCCGTCGGCCTCCCGCGCGAGTCCCTTGTCCACCTTCAGGAGCGGCACGATCCCCTTGACGTCCCAGAGGTAGTCCGCGGTGGGACGACCCTCGATCTCGCGGTCCATCGTCATCTCGAACAGGATGGCCGCGAGGATGCGGTCGCTCGTAAATACAGGGGACGTGATGATGCGGGAGCGCATCTCGTGCACGAGGTCGAACATCTCCTCCTCGGTCGACCAGGCGTCCTCCTCGATGCCGTAGAGCCGGAGTGCCTTCGGGGTGCTGCCCCCGCTCTGGTCCAGCGCTGCTATGAAACCGGCGCCGTTCTTCATCCGCTCGAACTGCTGGCTGTTCATTGATCCATCCTTTCCTCACCTCTGAATCTACGACGGAAAGTGACCCTCCGGGCGTGCTTCGGACCAGGGTCCCTACTTCCGGGCCACGCGGGCTGCCACGATGATTGGGTGACGCTCCTCGACAGGTATGCCACTGCGGTGGCCCGCCGCATCCCACCGATGCGTGGCAAGGCGGACTTCACCCGCTGGTTGCGGGACGAGCTCGACGAGAAACTCGCACAACAGGCCCGCACCGCGGGCCGACCGCCGGACGAGGCGATGGAGCGTGAACTCCTGGCGGAACTCGGGTCCCCCGCGCGGTACGCCGCCTCCAGGAACCCGTATCCCCACCTGATCGGCCCGCGGCTGTTCCCCACCTTCACGTTCGTCGCGACCATCCTGATCGGCGTGCTCGTCACCGTGCTGCTGGTCACCACAGGGATATCGATCGCGCTGCGCGCTCCCACCTCCGCAATCGATGTGCTCGGCGCGATGGGCAATGGCCTCGCCGGCATCCTCTCGGCCGCACTGGGCGCGTTCGGCGCCGTCACCCTGACGTTCGCGATCATCGAACGGGTGGTTCCGGCTGACAGGATCGACCTTGAGGTCGCCGGTGCTGCCGACGAGCCCTGGGACCCTGACACCCTCGCCGCCAAGCCGCAACAGGACCCTGACCGGGTGCGGCCGTGGGAGTCCGTCGTCGCGATCGTCCTGCTGGTCGGCGTGCTCGTGCTCTTCAACGTCTTCCCGGACGTGATCGGCTTCCACTTCTTCGCCGACGGCGCCTGGACCGTCGCCCCGCTCCTCACCGACGCCTTCTTCCGCTGGCTGCCCCTGCTGAACCTGGCGTGGGCGGCGGAGATCGTCCTCCACACGTGGCTCCTGCGCACCGGGCGCTGGACGCCACTCCCCCGGCTCGCCTCGATCGCCATCAAGGTCCTGCAGCTGGTGGTCCTCGTCCTCCTCGTCACCGGCCCGGACATCATCGGACTGACGCCCGAACTCGTCGCCGAGGTTGGAGACACCGACCTCGAGACCGCGGGCACCGTGGTGATGTGGATTCAGCGGGCAGTCCGCTTCGCTCTCTGGCTCGGGATCCTCGGCACTGTGGTCGACATCGTCAGGTTCGGTTACCACACAGTCCGGCAAGCCTTCGCCCCTGCTCACTGAGCGTTCTCAGGAACTGCCCGCGGTCACGGCCCCAGGTCCACGAACGGTGCCGGGTCGCAGTCGTTGTTGAACGCGCCGCAGCCCGCCTGCACGAAGCCCCAGAACGCGGCCGGGTCGCCGTCGAAGGCATAGAGCACCTTGGCTGCGCCCGTGGCGTTCGTGGTGGTCGCGTTCAACGACGCCATGAACTGCCCACTGCCGCAGGACGTGCCCGCGTTCGGAATCACCTGACGCAGGTCGGCAAGATTCACGTAGGCGGTGTCGCCCTCGACCCGCACGCCGAGCAGGGCATCGGCGGTGTCCTCGGAGAACCATGACGAGTAGCCCTCCGCCTCCTCGTCGGGGGTCGGGCCGGCCAGCAACTGCTCAAGGGCCGCGGTCGCCTCATCGTCCGAGGCCGGCACGGTGCGCTCCACGGGGAACACCGCCGAGCAGCTCGCCGCATTCGGATTCATGACCGTGTTGTCGAAGAACATGGCCACCGTCATTGTCTCGGCCGGGTTGGTGGGCTGCGCCGACGTCGTCGCTCCCGGGGCCGGCGTCGTCGCGGCTGCCGTGGCGGCACCATCCGTGGGGGAACCGCTCGGAGCGGGCGACGGCGTGCAGCCCGCCAGAGCGAGCACCGCGACGGCAAGGACGGCAAGACTGACCATGGCGTTCATCGGCACTCCCGCAGCGAGGGTTGCCATGATGCTAGTCGCAGCAAAGGGCGGACGGTGCCCGGATCGTCGACCCGGGCACCGTCCTATCGGGGGAGGAGAATGGTCCTACTTGCCGGCGCGAACCTGCGCCTGCGGCACGCGCCTGGACCGGCGCACCGGCCTGTACCTTCGCGGCCCCCCTCCTCG
>JBNJCY010000324.1:0-2905 GCA_051744325.1 Actinomycetota bacterium | reverse complement strand
TTCTGGTCGATCACCGCGACCGAGTGCCCGGACTCATCCAACTGGGTGGCGAGCATCGCGCCCACCCGGCCGCATCCCATGATCACGAAGTGCACAGGCCCGACGGTACTCCATCGGCAGGAATGTGTCCCCGACGCCGCTGGCCAAGGCTTAGCATGAGTTCTCGTGACGGACATCGCCGACGCAGCCAGGCGTCTCCTGGGCGGGAGGCCGATGCGGACCGAGGCTCGGGGCCGCCCGGTACTGCCCAAGCGTGTCGCACTGCCCGTGTTCGCCTCGGACGCGCTCTCCTCCGTCGCCTACGCGCCCGACGAGATCCTGCTGACCCTCGCCTTCGCCGGGCTCGCTGCCGTCACCATCTCACCGTGGGTGGCTCTCGCGGTGGTCGTGGTGCTCGCCACGGTCATCGCCTCGTACCGGCAGAACGTCCATGCCTACCCGTCCGGGGCCGGTGACTACGAGGTGGCCAGCGAGAACCTCGGCAGGAAGGCCGGGCTCGCCGTGGCCAGCGCCCTTCTCGTCGACTACGTCCTGACGGTCGCGGTCTCGATCTCCGCGGCTTCGCAGTACGCCGCAGCGGCGTTCCCGGCGCTGCGGGGGTTCGAGGCCGAGGGCGCCGTGGTGATCGTCTTGCTCCTCACGATCGCGAACCTGCGGGGGCTGCGTGCCACCGGACGTGCCCTGACGCTTCCCGCCTACCTCTTCATGGCCGCGATCGGGACCCTGGCGGTGTCCGGCTTCATCCAGCACCTCACCGGGACCCTCGGCCAGGCAGAGAGCGCCGCCCTGGAGATCGTTCCCCGCACCGGCTTCGAGGAGGGCCTCACCGGTCTCGCCGGCGCGTTCCTCGTGATGCGGGCCTTCTCCCACGGGTGTGCCGCGCTCACGGGGGTGGAAGCGGTCTCCAGCGGCGTTCCCTCGTTCGCCAGGCCCCGGTCGCGCAACGCCGCGACCACGCTCCTCCTCCTCGGGGTCATCCTGGCGACCATGATGATGTCGGTGGTGGGCCTTGCCCGGCTGACCGGCGTCAAGGTCGTCGAGTCACCGGCCCGGGACCTACTGCTCGACGGGCAGCCAGTGGGAGCGGCCTATCACCAGGACCCCGTCATCGGCCAGCTCGCCGCCACGGTCTTCCGCGACCTTCCCGCACTCACCCTCCTCATCACGGTGGTGACGGCACTCGTCCTCGCGGTGGCCGCCAACACGGCCTTCACCGGCTACCCCGGGTTCGGCTCCGTCCTCGCGCGCGACGGGTTCCTCCCACGGCAGCTGCACACCCGGGGAGACAGCTTGGTGTACTCCAACGGGATCCTCTCCCTGACGGTCGCCGCGATCGTCCTCATCGTCGCGTTCGATGCCGAGGTGACCCGACTCATCCACCTCTACATCGTGGGCGTGTTCATCTCCTTCACGCTGTCCCAGCTCGGCATGGTCCGGCACTGGACGCGGCGGCTCCGTCACGAGTACACGCGCGAGGTGAGGATGCGGATGCAGCGGTCACGGCTCATCAATGCGGTGGGACTAGCCATGACGGGCACGGTGCTGGTCGTGGTCCTCCTGGCCCGGGCGCGGCACGGCGCGTGGATCGCCCTGGCCATGATGGCCGTTCTCTATGTCGTCATGCTCACCATCCACCTGCACTACGAGCGCCTGGCCGGCGAGCTCGCGGTGGGGGGCCCCCAGGAGGCCCGGATACTGCCGGTGCGAACCCACGCCGTGGTCCTCGTCTCCCGGCTGCACCAGCCATCGTTGCGGGCGATCGGCTCCGCGCGCGCAACCCGTCCCAACACCCTCGAGGCCGTGCACGCCGCGGTCGACGATGCCGAGGTGGCCGAGCTGCGCCGGCAGTGGGACGAGCTGTCCGTGCCGGTCCCCCTCACCATCCTCGCAGCGCCGTACCACGAGATCACCGGCCCGATCGTGGAGTACGTCCGCGGGCTGCGGCGTTCCTCGCCGCGTGACCTCGTGATGGTGTTCGTCCCCGAGTTCGTGGTCGCCCACTGGTGGGAGGCGTTCCTCCACAACCAGAGCACCCTGCGCCTGCGTGCCCGCCTCCTGTTCGTGCCCGGCGTCGTCATGGTGTCGGTGCCGTTCCAGCACGACCAGGTGGACCCTCTCGACGCGCCCCTTCCGGAATGACGCTTGAACTCGACCTCCTCCGTGAGGCGCACGGGGGCTTCTGCGTCGCCCGGCACGACGGCAAGGTGGTCTTCGTGCGTGGCGGGCTCCCGGGCGAGCGGGTGCGCGCCGTCGTCACTGCGGAGGGCGCGCGGTTCGACACTGCCCGTGTCGTCGAGGTGTTGACGCCCTCGCCGGATCGGGTCGAGCACGTGTGGCAGGCCGCAGCGCGACAGGACGTGGGCGGGGCGGACCTCGGGCACGTCAGCCCCGCGGCCCAGCTGCGCTGGAAGGCGAACGTCATCGCTGATGTCATGGCCCGCATCGGGGGCCCCGAGGTGGTTGGGGCGCTCCCGGATCCGGTCGAGGTCGCGCCGGTGGGGGAGTCCACCCTGGGCACCCGTACGCGCGTCTCGTTCGCCGTCGACGACGCCGGCCGGCTCGCGATGCGGCGTCCGAGGAGCCACGACCTCGTGCCGGTCGACTCGATGCCGCTCGCCGTGCCGGAGGTCGCCGCGCTCGACCTCTTCGGAGGGAACTGGCGGTGGGTGCCCGGTGGACGGGTCGGCGCGGTCGTGCCGAGCGACTCGGCGCCGGTCGTCGTGACGGCGGGCGGCGTGTGGGAGGCGCCCGGCCGCCCCGGGGGCCGACGGGTGCGCGAGGTGGTGTCCCACGCGGGCGACGAGTTCCGCTACGCCGTCGACGCCGGGGGCTTCTGGCAGGTGCACCGCGACGCGCCCGGGGAACTGGTCCGACGCGTGCTCGGCGGCGCCGCGCTCGCGGGCGG
>JBNJCY010000323.1:0-2911 GCA_051744325.1 Actinomycetota bacterium | reverse complement strand
GACGGGGCACTGGTCGCGGACGGCGACGGCGTGGCACGGGTGACCTCGCCGGCGGTGCGCGTCGTCGACACCACCGGCGCGGGCGACGCGTTCGCCGGCGCGCTCGCGTTCCGGCTCTCGCGGGGCGAGGGACTGAGGGAGGCGGCGGCGTTCGCAGCGCGGGTCGGAGCGTTCGCGTGCACCGGGCACGGCGCCCAGCCGTCCTACCCGACCGCCACGGACGAACTGCCCGGCTGACGGTTCTCCCCCGACCGTCAGCCGGCAAGCCTGGCGAGTTCAACGACGTCGCCGTAGCCCTCCGCCTCCAGGTTCGCCAGCGGGACGAAGCGCAGCGCGGCGGAGTTGATGCAGTAGCGCAGGCCACCGTCCTCCTCAGGGCCGTCGGCGAAGACGTGGCCGAGGTGGGAGTCCCCGGCGCGGCTGCGGACCTCGGCCCCGGAGGGCGGCGGGTCGCCGTCCGGGTGGTGGGTGACCACGTACGGGACGACGGGGCGGGTGAAGCTCGGCCAGCCGGTGCCGGAGTGGAACTTGTCGCGGGAGGAGAAGAGCGGCTCGCCCGTAGCGACGTCCACGTAGATCCCCGGGTCGAAGAGCCCGTCGTAGAGGTTGTCGAAGGCGCGCTCGGTCCGGTCCTCCTGGGTGACCCGGTACTGCAGGTCTGTGAGGCGCTCCCGGAGTCCTTCCTCGTCCGGCCTCGGGAAGTCCGCCGCCCGGATGAGGGGCTCCTCGGCGAGTGACAGGTCGATGTGGCAGTACCCGCCGGGGTTCTTGGCGAGGTGGTCCTGGTGATGGTCCTCCGCCGGGAAGAACTGCCGGAGGGGCTCGACCTCGACGACGACGGGCTCGTCGTACTCCTCCTGCACCTGGGCGAGGCGCTCCTCGATCACCGGACGGTCCGCCTCGACCACCCAGTAGACGCCCGTGCGGTACTGCTCGCCGGAATCGGGCCCCTGCCGGTTGAGGCTGGTGGGGTCGATGATGCGGACGAAGTAGAGCAGCAGGTCGTCCAGGGCGACGAGCCCGGGGTCATACCAGACCCGCACCGTCTCGGCGTGGCCCGAGCCGCGGTGGAGGTCCTCGTAGGACGGGTTCTCCGTTGTCCCGTTCGCGTACCCGGAGACGGCGTCCACGACCCCGTCGATGCGCTCCATGTAGGCCTCGACGCCCCAGAAGCACCCCCCGGCGAGGTGGATCTCGCGAAGGCCCTCGGGCAGGTCCGCACTCGGTGCGATGGGCCGCGCCTGGCTGGTGGGAGACGGCACAGTGGGAGAGGGCGTTGTGGAGGGGACACCCGACGCGCAGCCGGCCGCCAGCAGGACGCCCGCGACCGTCGCGAGCACGCGCCGGCCGGCCACCGGTGAACCGCCCATGAACCCACGGTACGTGTGACGAGGGCCGGGCGGAACAACCTGCCGTGGCATCTTCTGGACCGCGGGAGGCGCGAAGGACAGAAAGATCATCCGATTGGATGGACATGGACCATGCGGGGGGCAGGGCGACCCGTGCGGTGTGTCGCGCCGGGGATGCCCGGTGGGCAGTCAGTTCGGCCCTGAGACACGATGAGGTGTACCAACCATGTTCACGACGACAATCCGGCACGCGAGTTCGCTCATGACCCTGATGCTGGTGCTCGCGCTGGCCCTCGTGGTAGCCCTGCCACTCGCAGCCTCAGCGGTGGGTGACAAGGTCCGTGGTGACAACGGCGAAGGCGCCGTCTGCCAGATCGTGGGCCCCGAGAGCAACTCCGTCCTCCCGGGCACCTGCGGGCCCGAGCCCGCGCCGTAGCGGTCCCCGCCGCGGTTGGTCAGAACAGCAGCACTATCTTCCCGCCTGCGGAGCGTGACTCGCTGAGGCGGTGGGCCGCGGCGGCCTCCCCGGCCGGGAACGCCGCGGCCACCCGCAGCCGGAACTCGCCCCGGGTCACGAGGTCCGCGATCCACGGCAGGACGTCGAAAGCGGCCTCGTCCCCGCCGCCGGTGGTGAGGCGCACGCCATGGTCGCCGGCAGTGTAGTTGGCGATGCTCACCACGCGGGCGGGCTGGATCTCGAGGAGTTCGTCGAGCGCGGTGCCGGCGGCATCGAGGACGGCGTCAACACCCTGCGGCGCGAGGCTCGCCACGCGGGCGGGGAGCCCGGGATCGTAGCTCGTCGGGATCGCGCCGAGCGAACGCAGCAGCTCGTGGTTGCGCTCGCTCGCGGTGCCGATCACCGTCGCACCGCGCAGGCGCGCCAGTTGCAGGGCCGCCTGTCCCACCCCGCCGGCGGCGCCGTGCACGAGCAGGGTCTCGCCACCACGCAGGTCGAGGAGCCGGAGGGCGCGTTCGGCCGTTTCGCAGACGACAGTGAGCCCGGCGGCTTCCTCGAAGGTGACGTTCCCAGGCTTCGGCGCCCAGTGGGTGAGCACAGCAAGCTCCGCTGACGCTCCACCGGTCGCGAGGCCGAAAACGTGGTCGCCCGCCCGGGTGCCGGCGACGCCGTCGCCCACCTCGTCCACGACACCCGCCGCCTCGGCGCCCGGGATCGCCGGGCGGGCCAGCTCAGCCCCACCGGCGAACATCCCGCTGCGCACCTTGTGGTCGTAGGGATTGACCGCTGCGGCGCGCACCCGGATCCGCACCTGCCCGGGGCCGGCGTGGGGCTCGGGGATGTCGACGACCACCAGGACCTCGGGCCCGCCGTAGCGGGAGTACTGCACCGCACGCATCATTCGCCCATCCTGACGCGCACGCGCGCCGGGATCAAGGCCTCGAGGTCCCCGTCCAGGGCGAGCGCCGGCGTCGAGGAGCCGAGGGCGGCGTCCGGTACGCCCTGAGCCATGTGCAGCGCGAGCTCGGCGGCCATCCAGGCCGTGGTGCCGTAGCCGGGATTGCCCTCAGCCTCGAGCACCCCGCGGAACCTGCCGCCCTCGTGG
>JBNJCY010000322.1:0-2918 GCA_051744325.1 Actinomycetota bacterium | reverse complement strand
CAGCCGTCTGCCTACCTCGTTGCGACGGAGGAACCACGGTGTCCATGGGGGGTCGAAGCGGGCGAACCGGGGCGGGCCGCTGACCTCGAGGCCGGCCCGCTTCACAGCGGTGCGGAGTTCGGCCACCCGCTCGAGGTAGCTGCGTTCCGTCCAGCGTCCGGTGAAGGTCGTGACCGCGGCCACGTGGATTGGGACCTGCCGTACCGTGATGCCCGGGTCGGATGGTGTTGGCAGCGTGTCCAGGGTGAACTCGACCGGCATCACGAAAGCGACCACCTGTCGGCCTGACTCGGCGCCGGACTCCTGGACAACGGGTGAGGTCATCTGGATCCTGGTTGATGCCTGCTCCTGCACCACTGGCGCTGTCATGGCGACCTTGCCTCGGGTGCTGTTGCGGCCCGAGATGAAGGCCAACAACACCCCGAAGGCCCGGTTGCCTGCACCGGTGAACGAGGCGTCCACCTCGACCTCGGCGACCAGGTGTGCAGGGTAGCGGCGCACCTCAAAGAGGGGGAATCGCTTCAGAACATCGTACGGTTGTTGCTCCGTCATGCCACCAGCGTGACACCCTGGGGCCGATGACCTGCCCAGAACGCCCTCATCTGCCGCGGACAGCGCGGTGGTTCGTGCCTCTGGTGTGGCCGTAGCGTCAGGCGGCAGCATCGTGTATGACCAGTCTTGAGCCTGTCCTGTTTCCTGTTCTCCTCGATGTTGCGACCGATCCTCTGATGCGGGCGGTCGCAGCCTACTTGGCGCGCTACCGGGGCCAGACCCGCGACCACACCGAGTCGGACCTGCGCGCCTATCTGGTGTGGTGCCGGGAGCGCGGTATCGACCCGTTGAAGGCGCAACGTGCCCAGATCGAGTTGTACGTCCGGTGGATGCAGGAAGTCCGCCGCTTCCAGCCGTCCACGGTCAGCCGACGAGTGTCGGTGGTGGTTGGGTTCTACCGCACCTGCGTCATCGACCAGGTCCTGCCACAGAGTCCTGCGGACTACGTCCGCCGTCCGAACGTTCCTCCCGAGTCACCCACGCTCGGCTTGTCGCACCTGCAATTCGAGGCCTTGTTGAGCGCGGCGCCCACGTCGGTGAACCTCAACGACTTCGCCTTGGTGACCATGCTCGGCCTGCTCGGGCTGCGGATCTTCGAAGCGTGCGCCGCCAACATCGGCGACCTTGGGGAAGAACATGGGCATCGCATCCTGAGGGTGCGGGGCAAGGGCAGCAAGGTCGTGCTCACCCCTCTCCCGCCCGCGGTGCAACGCGCCATCGGACGCGCCGTCGGCGGACGCACTGACGGGCCGATCCTGCGCAACCTGCGGGGCGTACGAATGGACCGGCACGCCGCGCGACCCGCCGGCTGAAGCACCTCGCTGCTGACGCGGGTGTCCGGTTGCCGAGGATGCACCCCCACATGCTGCGACACACGTTCGTGACCACCATGCTGGACGCCGGCGTCGACCTCCGCGACGTCCAGATCGCCGCCCGCCACGCCGACCCCAGGACCACGATGCGGTACGACCGGGCCCGCAAGAATCTGGACCGCCACCCCAACTACATCCTCGCCGCCTACATGGCCTCTGGCACCTGACAACGGAGCCGGAACGCTCAAAGCCCCGCCCGGTGCGGGGGTGAGCGGGGGTCTCTGGGCTGTGGCGGCGTCGCCCGATACGCTGAGAACGACCAGACATGGGAAGGAGTTGCCGCCATGGAAGCACACGTGCTGTACCAAGACGTCTTCCCCTACGAAACACCGAGTTCGCTGGACGCGTTGCGAGGCCCCGCCACCGGCGTGTTGATCCTGCCTCGCACCGTGCACTGGGGCCCTGATCCCACTGCCGACCTGGACACGCGCAGCGGTCTCCACAAGGCATACCGCAACCTGGTCCGGGAAGGCACCACCGACCTCCAGGAAACCATGCTGAACGCGGCTCGGCTGATTCAGGTGTGGCCCGACTTGGCACTGCCGCAACGATGCAGGGCCCTGTGGGAGTCCCGGTTCCCCCAGTTGCGCCGGGCACCGCTGAGCTGATGCCGACCGGCGAAGAACAGCAACGGCAAGCCGCTCGCATCATCCTGGCGGCGATCGGGCCGGCAGGATTCGCTCTCGCGGGCTCGGGCGCGATCCGCGAGCACGGGCTCATCAACCGTCCGACCGACGACATCGACCTGTTCGCGCCTGCCCGGGCAGCGACCGGGTTCAGCGATGCCGTCAACACGGCGATAGCGACGCTGGGCGCCCACGGCTACACCTGCGAGGTGGGCCGGGTGAGCAGCCATTTCGCTCGCCTGCTGCTCAGCACCAGCGACGGCTACTTCTTCGGAGGTGGACCTGGGACTCGATTGGCGCGCCCACGATCCGGTCTGGCTAGAGCTTGGCCCGGTCCTGGCGATCGAGGACGCCGTCGCGAACAAGGTGGGCGCGCTGTTCAGCCGAGGCGAACCACGCGACTACCTCGATGTCGACGCCATCCGGGAATCCGGCCGCTTCGCCGATGACAAACTCCTGACCCTCGCCACCCAGCACGACCCGGGATTCGACGTGACGCTGTTCGCCGCGCGGCTCCGTGCCGTCGAAGCACTCGTCCCCGACGACGTCGCTGAGTACGGCATCAGCCCCGCGGACCTGATCGCGATCAAGCGTCGCCTCCTCACCTTCGAGCAGGACCTCACCGGAAACCGGCCCGAGCCGACCACCACCCACCAAACAGCCAGACGCGTCGGACCAAGCCCCAAGAACCCCCGTCGACAGCAACCAGCACCGCCCCACCACCAGCCAAACCGAGGACCCGGAATCACCCCGTAGAACATCCGGTCATGCCGCACGTGGAGCGGATGACTCTCGTCGATGAAGGTGTCCAACGCTGCGCTCAGTTGATAGCTGCGACGCGGTCCATTGGTCAGGTAGGACGCAACGG
>JBNJCY010000321.1:0-2921 GCA_051744325.1 Actinomycetota bacterium | reverse complement strand
GCTGGGCGTGGACCCGGTGCCGCTCGGGATCATGGTGGAGGTGCCGTCCGTCGCGGTCATGGCCGACCAGTTCGCCGCGGTGGTGGACTTCTTCTCGGTAGGCACCAACGACCTGACCCAGTACACCCTCGCAATGGACCGCGGACACCCGAAGCTCGCGCCGCAGGTGGACGGGCTGAACCCGGCAGTCCTCGGCCTCATCGCGAACGCGGTGAGGGCCGCGCACGAGCACGGCAAGTGGGTGGGGGTGTGCGGCGGCATGGGCTCGGACCCGCAGGCCGTCCCCCTGCTCGTGGGACTCGGTGTGGACGAGCTGTCCGTGTCCGTCCCCGCGATCCCGTCCGTCAAGGCACAGATCCGCGAGCTCACCCTCGCGCAGTGCAAGGAGCTCGCGGCCAGCGCGCTCACCCAGGATTCCGCCGCCGCTGTCCGCGCCCTCGTGCCGGCCGACGAGATCTGATCGGAGACAACAATGACAACCACTGAGAGCGAACAGAAGCAGAGCGTAGGCAGCCGGATCTTCGGTCAGGCCCAGAAGCTCGGCAAGTCGCTCATGCTGCCGGTGGCCGTGCTGCCGGTCGCAGGCATCCTGCTCGGCGTCGGCGGCGCGTTCGTCGGCGGGTACAACCAGGAAGCGATCACCCAGGGCTACTGCACCGTCGACGGCGTCGCGATCGCCGGGGACATCGCCGCGTGCGCCGTTGACGGCGCCGCCGGCGACCCGATCGCCGCGGGCATAGTCGCCGAGCCCCTGTACGTGTTCCTGCAGATCCTGCAGGGCTCGGGTGACCCGATCTTCGCCGCCCTTGGCCTCATCTTCGCGATCGGCGTGGCCCTGGGCATCGCACGGAACGACGGCGTCGCGGCCCTGGCCGCGACGGTCGGCTTCCTGGTGATGTCCGGGACGCTGGGCGTGGTGGCGAGCGCCCGCGGGATCGAGACCCAGTCCGTGCTCGGCATCCAGAGCCTCAACACCGGCGTCTTCGGCGGCATCCTGGTGGGCATCATCGCAGGCTGGGCGTTCAACAAGTACTACCGCATCAACCTGCCACAATACCTGGGCTTCTTCGCCGGCAAGCGCTTCGTCCCGATCGTCACCGCGTTCGCCGCGATCGCGCTCGGCCTCGTGCTCTCGTTCATCTGGCCGCCCATCGGGTACTTCATCGAGAACACCGCCAACAACGTCATCACGGCGAACGCCCCGGTGGCCGTCTTCATCTACGGCCTCGTGGAACGCGCCCTGCTGCCGTTCGGCCTGCACCACATCTGGAACGCCCCGTTCTTCTTCCAGGTCAACGTGGGCGGCTGGGAGGACTGCAACGGCATCCTCACCTGCTTCTTCCGCGGCCACCCGGAGTCGGGTATCTTCGGCGGCGGCTTCCTGGTGAAGATGTTCGGCCTCGTGGGCGCGGCCCTCGCCATCTGGCGGACCGCCAAGCCCGAGAACCGCGCGCGCACCGGCTCGATCATGATGGCCGCGGCCCTCACCTCCTTCCTCACCGGAATCACCGAGCCGCTCGAGTTCTCCTTCCTGTTCGTGGCCCCGTTGCTGTACGGCGTGCACGCCCTGCTCTACGGCTCCGCGTTCACGGTGATGTACCTCCTGGGCGGCCGGCTCGGCTACACGTTCTCGCAGGGCGCGATCGACTACGCCCTGTTCTTCCAGAACGGGATCCGGCCCTGGCTGGTGCTCGTGGTGGGCCCGATCTACTTCGCGATCTACTTCTTCGTGTTCTACGGGATCATCAGGGCCCTGAACCTGAAGACACCCGGCCGCGAGGACGCCCAGGCCGAGGGCTCCACCGGACCTGAGGCCGCGGACGATTTCGCGCGTCGACTCGTTCTCGCCTTCGGCGGGCGCAGCAACATCAAGGACCTCGACGCGTGCATAACCCGGCTCCGGGTGGGCGTGAAGGACATCAGCCGGGCGGACCAGAACAAGCTGAAGGCACTCGGTGCCGCGGGCGTGCTCACGGTCGGGAACAACCTCCAGGCGATCTTCGGAACCCGGTCGGAGAACCTGAAGACCGACATGGCGGAGTACCTGGAACACGCCGGGGCGGAGGCGGAACTGTCCGACGAGGACATCCCCGAGGTCACCTACGAGCCGAAGTCGATGCAGCCCAGGCTGCGCGACCCCGAGGGCCCGATGAAGGCGGAGAAGTACCTCAAGGCGCTCGGCGGCGGCAAGAACATCGTCAAGGTGGAGGACGCCGCCGAGACGCGGCTGCGCGTCGTCGTCAAGGACCGCGACAAGGTGACTGCTTCGGCACTCGAGGCGGCCGGCGTGCCCGGACACGTGTGGGTGGACGAGGACACCGTTCACCTCATTGTGGGCCTGAACGCCGACCAGTACGCGACCGAGATGCGCGCCCAGAAGGCGGGGGCCAGGGTCCCGGTCCCGGCCTGACGGCCATGCAGAGGGGCGCGGCTCCCCACCTTCGGGTGGGGGCCGCGCCCTTCGCGTGCGGGGCACCTGTCGCGGGAGCCGGTCACCTACGCTGGCGCAATGAACTCCCCCTACCGCAGCCGCCCCTTGGACCTCCGGATCCCACCGCCGGTGATCGCCACGGGCGCGGCTGCCGCGCAGTGGTTGCTCACCCGCCGGAACCCGATGTGCGTGGGGATGGCTCTCGAGCTCGTGGGCCTCGCGGCGTACCACGGCCGGGTGCTGGCGCTGCCACCGATCCCGGCGTACACGGCCTACCTGCAGCGGTTCCAGATCGGCCCGGAGGAGCGGGCGCTCCGGGACAGCCCATGCGCGTAGGGACAGCGCATCCGCACCCTCCCCACACGAATCCGCCATCCCCCCTTCGGACAGGGACAGCCCATGCGCGTAGGGACAGCGCATCCGCACCCTCCCCACACGAATCCGCTGTCCCCGTCGGTTGATATGTGAATTATTCGCACCAAACAATAGC
>JBNJCY010000320.1:0-2929 GCA_051744325.1 Actinomycetota bacterium | reverse complement strand
GCGGTGAGGCGGATCGGAGGCACATGGACCAGTTCGAGGGCGTGTCGTTCGAGCCACCCACGAACGCGCCGACCTTCAGCCTGAGTTCGTGGTTCGACGTGCCCACGGACTCACCCATCCCGCTGTACCTCCACCACGAACTGTGGGACCTGCCCGAACGCCCCCAGCTCTGGGAGGCGGCGCGGCTCGCACGCGCCATCCACGTCTACCGCGAGAAGGCCACACGCTGGTCCGTCCTCGTCAAGTTCCACCGTGAGAAGGTCTACGACCCGCGGTGGGCGGAACTCAACGCAACGAACGAGTTCGAGCGCACGCGGCAGGCGCGGCCCTACCTCACCGACCCTGGCCGCCGGGCGCCACGCACCCTCGCCCGGGTGCGGGACGTGCTGTTCCTCGAGCATGTCGACGGGCTCACGCTGGAAGACGTGGTCGCGGTTCGGCGTACCCGCCCGGGCATGCTGCTCCGCGCGCTCGAGGACACCGTTCGTCTGCTGGCAGCACTGCACATCAACGGCCGGACGCCCGACGCGGAGCCGGACCTCGGCTGGGAGGTCGCCAGGGCCCACTCCTACGTCGGCGACCTCTCCCAAGCAGGGGTCCTGAAGGACAACACGGTGGTCGCCGAGGCACTGCACCGGCTCGTGGACCGGTGGGCTGCGGACCGCGCCATGGCTGAGTACATCCCGAGCTGGATACACGGCGACGCCACCACCTCGAACTTCATCGTCGCGCAGGCCGACGGGCTCGTGGCCATCGACTGGGAGAGGATGCACGTGGCGGACCCCGCCAGCGATCTGGGTCGCCTGCTCGCCGAGGTCACCCACGCGGTCCTCCGGTACGGCGGCAACAGCGACGAGGCTGCCGAGGTGGACACCTTCACCCGATCGGCCTACGTGGCAGCCCTCCCGGAGGAATGGGACGTCGACGTCCTGTTGCGCCGGTCCCAATTCCACCGGGCGTCCAGCACGCTGCGGATCGCCCGCAACGGCTGGCTCACCCGGCTCGAGCGCACGAGCATGGTCGCCCGGGCGATGGCGCTGCTCTCCTGATCACGTGGGGCACCGCCGAATGCCCGGTGGGATCCCAGGCACTCGGTGCGATCACACGTTCAGCGACCACCGGATCCTGGGCGTCACCCCGGCGTCGCGGAACAGGTTGTACAGCGGGCACCGCCGCTCGACCTCGCCCACGAGGTCATCGAAGGCCTGCTGGTCGATGTCCGCGAACAACCGGACGCTCCCCTCGATCGCGAGGAATGACGGCGAGACCCCGGGGACGCCGCCGAAGCCGCGCAGGTCGATGGTGCCGCTCACGTGGGTGCGCAGGTCCGTCAGGGTGATGCCCCGTTCGCGGGCCACCACCTCGACGACGACCCCGATGCAGCCCTGGAACCCGCCGAGGACGTACTCGAGCGGGTTGGGGCCGGTGTCGTCGCCGCCGAGGCCCTCGGGCTCGGCGACGGTGAAGGTGAAGCCGCGCGTCGCGATGTCGGTCCGGAACTGGCCGCGCCAGTCGCCGGAGGCCGCGACCTCGAACTGCTGCGGGGTTGAGGTGGCAGGAGAGGACTGGATGGTGGTGGTCATGGTGCACTGCTTTCTGGGGATGGGAGCATGGCGCGGCCGCGTACCGGGACCATGGCTGTCATGCCATGCGGGAGAGGGAACGCCTCGCTGAGGAGAGCTCGGGAGGCGGTGGTCGGCGGGAGGTCCACCCGCCCGTCGTGCCCTCGGGTCGCGGTACCCGCGACTCGATCGTCAGGGCACGTGCGGCCTCAAGCCGCAGCGGGCATTCGCACGAGCCGCGCCGCCGTACAGTGCATCGCCACGCGGGCGGGAGCGACGGGGTACTCAGTGCGAGCCATGACCTCAACCTAGGACCAACGTCCCCCCACGCGCACCTGCCCGTCCACATTCCGGAAGCGCTCCGCCCCCCGCGCGTAGGCTGCCGCCATGCCCTCCAAGCGCTCCGCCGCCGATCCCGCCCGCTACGACCTGTCCGGCAAGGTCGCCGTCGTGACCGGCGGGACGAAGGGACTCGGCCTCGCGATCGCGCGACTGCTCGGGGCCCACGGCACCACCGTCGTGGTCGGGGCCCGTACGCTGGGCGACGCCGTCGCCCGCCTCGCGGACGAGGGGCTGGAGGCGCACGGGCTGGCCTGCGACGTCGGGCGGTGGGAGGACGTGGAGGCGCTGCGCGACGTCGCGCTCGCCCACGGTGGCCTCGACATCTGGGTGAACAACGCCGGCAGCGCCGGCATCTACGGCCCGGCGCACCTGGTGCCGCCGGAGACCTTCGAGCGGCTGGTGCGGACGAACATCATGGGCACGTTCCACGGGTGCCGCGCGGCGCTTCCGGTACTGCTCGAGCGTGGGTCCGGCCACGTGGTGAACCTCTACGGGCGGGGCGCCACGAAGCCGGTGCCGCTGCAGAGCGCCTACGCCTCCTCCAAGGCGTGGGTGCGCACCTTCACCCGGACCCTGCAGCGGGAGGTCAAGGACACCGGGGTGTACGTGCACGGCTTCAATCCCGGGCTCGTCATGACCGAGATGCTCGGGGACGTGACCGTCGCACCGGGCTATGAGCAGAAGGTGCAGGCGCTGCCCGTGGTCGTGGGGCTGTGGGGGCAACCGCCGGACGTGGCCGCCGAGCCGGTGCTCGAACTCGTCACCGGGGAGGATCCCGAGTACAGGGATCTCACCCCACTGCGGTCGATGAGTCGTGCCGCCCGCTCCGTGGTGGATGGGCGGCTGCGAAAGGACAACCGGATGCCGATGCGGGTGACCGTGCTGGAGTGATCAGAAACCGGCGACGCGCGCCAGGCGGGCTGTGAGGTCCGGGTCGTGGGGCACGGGTGCTCCGTCGAGCTCGAGGACCGGGCAAACGCCGCGCACCGTGGACACCAGCCATGCGCCGTCGGCGCCGAGGAGGT
>JBNJCY010000319.1:0-2931 GCA_051744325.1 Actinomycetota bacterium | reverse complement strand
GCTGGGTTAGTCGCAGGCTTCCTGTCCGGGTCACCAGGTAAGCCGCGCGCGCGAAGACATAATCCCCTGTGAGAATGGTGGCCGCGGGAGGGCAACCCGTGCACCTCAAGCGCGAGGACCTCCAGGTGGGCCGGTCCTACAAGGTCCGGGGCGCGTACAACTTCATCTCCGCACTGGCACCCGAGGAGCAGGCGCGCGGCATCGTGTGCGCGTCCGCGGGCAACCACGCGCAGGGAGTTGCCTTCGCCTGCCACCAACTGAGGATCCCGGGCAAGGTGTTCCTCCCCGCTACCACGCCCCGCCAGAAGCGGGCCCGCATCCAGGACATCGGCGGCCGCTGGGTGGAGCAGGTCATCACCGGCGCGGTGTTCGACGAGACCTCCGCCGCCGCCCAGGCATACGCCACCGCGACCGGGGCGGTCTACGTCCCACCCTTCGACCACTCCCGCATCGTCGCAGGCCAGGGCACCGTGGCGTGGGAGATCACCCACCAGCTCACCGATCCCATCGACACAGTGCTCGTCCCGGTGGGCGGCGGCGGGCTGATCGCCGGCGTGGCCGTGTGGCTGAAGCACCTCTACCCGGACGTACACGTGGTCGGCGTGGAACCGGAGGGGGCGGCGTCCTTCAAGGCCGCGCTGGCCGCGGGCCGCCCGGTGGAGCTCGCGACGATCGACAGTTTCGTCGACGGCGCCGCCGTCCGCCGCGTGGGCGACGTCCCGTTCGCCGTGGCGAGGGACCTCGTGGACGACGTGGTGGCCGTGCCGGAGGGCGCGATCTGTTCGGAGATGCTCGACCTGTACCAGACGGACGGGATCATCGCGGAGCCGGCGGGTGCGCTGGCGTCGGCCGCTCTCCGGGGCCACCTTCCGCGCGCGCCGGAGGGTCCGGTGGTGTGCATCGTGTCCGGTGGCAACAACGACGTCTCGCGCTACGCGGACATCCTCGAGCGCTCCCTCGTGCACGAGGGGCTGCGGCACTACTTCCTCGTCACCTTCCCGCAGCAGCCCGGCGCGCTCCGGCACTTCCTCGAGGACGTGCTCGGCCCGGAGGATGACATCGTCCTGTTCGAGTACGTGAAGAAGAACAACCGGGAGACCGGGCCCGCGCTCGTCGGCATCGACCTCGCGCGGGCGGATGCCCTTCCCAGCCTGCTCGCCAAGATGGACGCCAGCCCGCTGGCCATCGACAAGCTCGCCCCCGACTCCCCCGTGTTCGAGTTCCTGCTCTGACGGTCGGTTGCGCGCGGCGGTCAGCCCCCTGCGCGGCGGACCGCGTCGAACGCGCGCACCGCAGAACGCGGCGGTCAGGACGCGCCCAGCACCCGCCGGTTAGCATCGAACATGGGTGAAACCGTGTCCACTGATGGCTGAGTCGTTCGCCGTCCCCCTGACCAAGGCGATCGAGCCGTTCGTCCTCGCGCTCGACGTGGGGTCCACCGGCACCCGTGGCGGCCTCTTCGACGCCACCGGCCGCCCCATCGCCCGCACTCGCATCAAGGTGGACCACGCCTTCCACACGAACGCGGAGGGCCGCAGCGAGATCAGCCCGGACCAGGTCGTGCACGAGGTGGCGGCGGTGCTCGACGCCGTCGCCCGCCCTGAGTTCGCCGGCCGCATCGGGGGCGTCGCGATGGACACCTTCGCGTCCTCGCTCGTTGGAGTGGATGAGGACGACGCCGCGGTCACCCCGTGCTACACGTACGCGGACACCCGCTGCAGGCGGGAGGTGGACGAGCTCCGGAAACTGCTCGACGAGGACGAGTTGCAGCAACGCACCGGCGCGCGGCTCCACAGCTCCTACCTGCCCGGCCGGTTGCGATGGCTGCGCCGGGTGGAACCGGACACGTTCGAGCTGACGCGGTGGTGGATGTCGCTGGGCGAGTACGTGCAGCTGCGGCTGCTGGGCGTACACGGCGTCGCGCTCTCGACCGCGTCCTGGGGAGGGCTCGTCAACCGGCAGACCCTGGACTGGGACGAGGAACTGCTCGACCTCCTCGGACTGCACGACGAGCACTGCAACCCCATCCGGCTGCCCGGCCAGCCCTTCGCGAAGATCCCACGTCGCATCGCCCGGCGGTGGCCCGGCCTGGCCGGCGCCGTGTGGTTCCCGTCGATCCCGGACGGGCTGGCCTCCAACCTCGGTCCCGGCGCCACCGACGAACGCACAATGTCGATCTCCGCCTCCGGCTCCGGGGCGGTGCGCGTGCTCGGGAAGGCCATCACGGACAGGGTCCCGAGCGGGCTCTGGTGCTACCGGGTGGACCGGGAGCGCTCCCTGATCGGCGGGACGCTGAGCGACGTGGGGCACGTGGTGTCCTGGCTGGACACGGTGACGCCCATCCCCACGCGTGGCAACCGCAACGACTGGTTCTCCAATGCCCCGACCGCGGACACGCCCGTTGTCCTTCCCTTCCTCACCGGCGAGCGGTCCACGGGCTGGCGCGGCGATGCCCGCGCGATCGTGGCGGACATCGGCCCCGGGACCAACGCCGCCGAGTTCTACCGCGGGGCGATGGACGGCGTCGCCCTCAGCTACCGGCGGGTGGTGGAGCAACTGGACGAGGTGGCGCCGGGGATCGAGCGGATCGTGGCGGCCGGGGCGATCGCCCAGCTGCTGCCGGCGTGGCTCTCCGTGGTCGCGAACGCGCTGGACAAGCCGCTGCTGCCGATCAACCTCAAACGCACCACCCTGCGCGGCAGCGCGCTCATGGCCCTCGAGACGCTCGCGCCCGACGTCCCACGCGCCGAACCCGAGGCTGGGGACATCATCACGCCGACACGCTCCTGGGTCAGGGAATACGACAAGCGGTACGTCCGCTTCCTCGACCTGTACGCGAGCAACTTCGGGTGACGCTCCCGCGGGAATTGTGGCGGGGGGCACGGGGTTGAGGTGAGGGAGCGCCGTCGGGACGCGACGGCACGGAAGGAG
>JBNJCY010000318.1:0-2950 GCA_051744325.1 Actinomycetota bacterium | reverse complement strand
TCCCGCTCTCGATGGCCCTCCTGACGCACCCGGACTTCCCACTCCCCGTCCTCGGGCTGGTCCACGTGGCCAACCGCGTGCTCCAGTCCCGGCGGCTGCGCTTCGACGAGGAGCTGGCGTTCACGGCCTGGGTGGACGGGCCGCGCCCCCACCGCCGCGGCACCACGGTGGACGTGCATCTCACGGCGTCGGTGGGCGACGCCGTCGCCTGGGCCGGGGTGTCCACATACCTCGCCACGGGGCTGAGGGTCGCCGAGGGAGAGCCCGCGGAGAGGGCGCGTGACGAGTCCGAGCCGGGCCCCGGCCGCCACGTGTGGACCCTGCCCGCGGACACGGGGAGGCGCTACGCGGAGGTGTCCGGGGATCGGAACCCCATCCACACCTCCCGGATGGGGGCGAAGTTCTTCGGATTCCCCCGCCCCATCGCCCACGGCATGTACACCGCGGCGCGCGCCCTGGCCGAGGTCCCCGTCCCGCGCGGCGGTTCCCTGGACTGGGCCGTGGTTTTCGGAAAGCCGGTGGTCCTGCCCGCTCGCGTGGTCCTGGAGTTCGGCGACGTGCCGGGCGGGACGACGTGGCAGGTGGCCTCCGCCCGCTCCGGGAAGACCCATCTCGCCGGACACGTCCTCGAACCTGCCTCGAATACTGCTTGACCCACACATGTGGGACAGCGGAGGGTGATGTCCCAGTAGTGAAGGCCCGTTCACCTGCTGTTTTCCTTGGAAACGGCCGTTGAACGTGTTTTCCACAGGTTCTGTCCACAGACCTGTGGACGGTGGTGTGAATCCGCGGTTCCGCCTGTGGACACGCGGTGGACTCGGTGGAGCGAAACCGCTAATCGTTGCAATCACAACACTTAGGGGTTCAACGACGACCATCGCTGGACTGCAGAAAGAGGTGCGCGAAGCCGCTTGACATGACGTTCGCCCACCGTTATGCACAGCCCCGGCTCAAGTGGTGGACATCGGGCCCGTGGGCCGGCATCCGCGAGCGACACCCGTCGTTCACCTCACCGCGCAAACAAGAGGCAAGGATCAGGCAAAGCCGCAGGCCATGAGCGTGCGCCCGCGCTCGCGCCCCGGGTTTTCCACGGGGTCAGGGCTGGACGTTCGCCAGCAGGTGTGTGAGGACGGAGGTGAAGAAGCCCGCACCGTCGGTGCCGGTGCGGGGCCCGAGCGGGCCGTCCGGGCCGTACCCGGCCTCCACGGCGTGCTCGGGGTGCGGCATCAGGCCCACGACATTCCCGGCACGGTTGCTGACGCCGGCCATGTCCCGCGCAGAGCCGTTGGGGTTGCCGCCCGAGTATCGGACAACCACGCGGCCCTCCGCCTCGAGCTCGTCGAGGGTGACGTCGTCGGCGATGTAGCCGCCCTCGCCGTTCTTGAGCGGGATCGTGATGATCTGGCCCGGGTGGTAGGCGTTGGTCCAGGCGGTGGAGGCGTTCTCGACCCGTAACGCCTGGTCGCGGCAGATGAAGAGCTGGTGGTCGTTGCGCAGGAGCGCGCCCGGGAGGAGGTGGCTTTCGCACAGCACCTGGAAGCCGTTGCAGATCCCCAGGACCGGCATCCCCCCGTTGGCCGCGTCCACCAGGCCTTCCATGACGGGTGCGAAGCGGGCGATGGCGCCGCAGCGGAGGTAGTCGCCGTAGGAGAAGCCGCCGGGGATCACGATGGCGTCCACCTCGTGGAGGTCGGCGTCGGCGTGCCACAGCGGCACCGCAGTCGCACCCGCGAGCCGTACGGCCCGGGCGGCGTCGCGGTCGTCAAGCGAGCCCGGGAAGGTGATGATTCCGATCCGGGCGTCTCTCACTCCCCCGCCTCCACCACGCGCACGACGTCCTCGATGATCGGGTTGGACAGCAGCTTCTCCGCGGCCGCACCGGCGGCGGCGAGGTGCTCCTCGGTGACCTCGCCCGGGACGGTCAACTCGAAGCGCTTGCCCTGGCGGACGCCCGTGAACTGGTCGAACCCCAGCCGCGGGAGGGCGCCGGCGACTGCCTTGCCCTGTGGGTCGAGGAGTTCCGGCTTCGGCATGACCTCGACGATGATTCGTCCCACAGTGACCTCCAGGCTCGCGATGCCATCCAACCTAGTGGCCACGCCGATCACATCGGGCGCCCGGTCACCATGCGGGCACGGAGAATCAGAGATCGCCAGCACGGACGCCGTCAGAGGACGGGTTCGGAACCGGTCAGCCGGCGGAACGCCTCGATGTACCGATCGCGGGTCTTCTCAACGATCTCGTCGGGGAGCGGCGGCGGTGGGTCGTCCGAATGGCGGTTCCAGCCCGAGGCCGGCGATACGAGCCAGTCGCGCACGAACTGCTTGTCGAAGGAGAACTGCGGACGTCCGGGCTGCCAGTCGGCCGCGTCCCAGAATCGGGAGGAGTCCGAGGTCAGCACCTCGTCCGCGAGCACCACGTCCCGGACGAAGTCCGCCTCGGGGGTGACCCCGAACTCGAACTTGGTGTCCGCGAGGATGAGCCCCCTCCGGTCCGCGATCTCCCGCGCGCGCCCGTAGAGCTCCAGCGTCAGGTCGCGCAACTGGGGAGCGAACGCGCCCACGCGGCGCTTCATCTGCTCGAAGGTGATGTTCTCGTCGTGGGACCCGAGCTCGGCCTTCGCCGCCGGGGTGAAGATGGGCTGCGGCAGTTCGTCGCCCTCCCGCAGGCCTTTCGGAAGCTCGATCCCGCAGATGCCACCAGTGGCGCGGTACTCGCTGAGCGCCGAACCCGAGAGGTAGCCCCTGGCCACGCACTCCACGGGGATCATGTTGAGGCGCCGGCAGATCATGGCGCGGCCGCGGACCGCGGCGGGGACGTCGAGGCTGACCAAATGATTGGGGACAACATTGGACAGCTGATCGAACCACCACAGGCTCAACTGGCTGAGGATCTTGCCCTTGTCGGGGATCGCGGTGGACAGGATCTCGGCCTTCGACCATGTCCTGCC
>JBNJCY010000317.1:0-2957 GCA_051744325.1 Actinomycetota bacterium | reverse complement strand
CCTCGACTACATCGAGGAGAACTACGTCATCGACCCGCTGCAGCCGATCCCGAGCTACGGGACCGTGAGCCGGGTCTCGAAGGACACCACGGACAACTCGTCCCCCGGGACCTACACCGAGACCGTCTCCTTCAGGCTCACCGCCAGCGAGCAGGCCACGGGCACCATGTTCGGCGAGGACATCCGGCTCGAGTTCTACCAGCACGTGGACTGGTACGAGAACGGCTATGACGAGGACGACCGCTGGATGCGGATCGAGTCAACAGACCGGCACGGGGGCGACTCCTGGGTCGATGTCACGGTCAAGTACCACGTCGACGACGTCACCGGCAATGACCCGGACCGGCACCACATCACCGTCTCGATCGACAAGTTCCAGGAGACCGAGGCCTACCGGCAGGAGAAGAACGAGTACACGCTGACCACCGAGAAGACGAACCCGGCCCGCCGCAACGCCGTGAAGGTCCAGGCGCGGAAGTACGCCTCCCTCAAGCGGGACGAGCTCATCCGCAAGTACGAGGCGAACGCGGACGATCTCAAGGACTACGCCTTCGTCTCCCTCATGAAGAAGATATTCGGCAGCGTGGACGGGAACTGGTCCTACTACATGGGCATCATCCGGACCTGCATCGACTGGGGCAGGAGCCGGATCGATCCCGAGCCCTGCGACATCGCCTCGCTCTACGCGGACGTGCTCTCCCCGTACCACTTCCTCAACGTGCAGGCGGTGCGCTTCTTCCTGCCGCTCAATCCCGGGGCCGAGGAGATCTTCTTCGACACGATGCGCAACGCGGTGGACCCCACGTGGCGTGACCTCTTCGACACCGTGGAGAGGTACATCGACGACCAGCGGGCGGCCTTCTCCGAGCTGCAGCAGGACGAGCTGCTCCTCGACAGCTACGACTCCGAGCTGGTGCTCGGGCGCCACCTCGAGGCGGTGCTCAGCAACAAGACCTTCGCCGAACAGTGAAGAACCTCGCCGGCCCGCTGACGGCCGCCGCGCCCGTCCCGGCGGACGTCGACGACGGCGCGCTCGTCTACGCCGTCGACCACCTGACCGCGGTCAAGTACCCGAACCGGATCGACGACGTCGCCGTGGTCGGGCGGCTGCGCGACTGGCACCGCTCGTTCCTGCTGCGGCCGAAGTACGGCGGCAGGTTCGCGTTCCTCATGCACCCGCGGAACGTCGTGGATGACACGACCGTCATCCTGCGCGAGTTCCGCGTGCAGGCGTTCAACAGCGCGCCCGTGGTGATCGACGTCGACATCCCCGCCGAGCTGAGGTTCTTCGACACCTGGGAGTGGCGGGTGGTGAAGACCGAGGGCTCCTCCGACCAGGAGGACCGGTTCGAGGAGCTGGACGCCCTCCAGGTCGCGGACGGGCTCCTCTCCGGCCTGGGCAGCGCGGCGCTGGCGAGGCACGCCGTCGGGCAGCGGTCGTGGAGCACGCTGCTCTTCGACATCAGGCCGGCGATGTCCGGGGAGGTGGTCTTCGAGGAGGAGAGAGCGGCGGGCCGGTCGAAGCTCGCGGTGTGGTCCTGCCACCAGCCGTACGCCTCGCGTGACGGGCGGGCCGTTGTGAAGGATCAGACGCGGCGGATCCTCGGCTGGTATGAAAAGGAGCTGCGGACGTTCTCGCCGCACCGGGTCTGGATGCTCGGCGACAGCGTCTACTCGGATGGCACCGGGACCCTGGACTTCGTGCGGCAGGTCTACGACCAGGCCGGCTGGCAGGAGAACGACGCCATGCGGAAGGACCTCCTCTCCCTGTACCGGCTCAACTACCGCCATCACTGGAGCTTCCCGGAGATGCAGGCCGTGATGCGCCGCTACCCGCACCTCGGGATGTGGGACGACCACGAGATCCGGGACGGGTACGGCAGCGAGGAGCGGGACTTCAAGGCGTGCAACCAGGCGGTGAAGCAGATCGCCACGCAGGCGGCCGAGGAGTACCTGTTCCAGTACAGCCCGAAGCTGCGGAGCGAGAGCACCCGGAACAGCGCGGTGGACAAGCACCAGGCCTACGTGGATCACACCGTCGCGGCGTTCATCTTCGACGGGCGGAACAGCCGGAACTACGGCGAGGACATGCCCGTCCCCTCCGAGGTGCCGATCCTCGCGGGCGCGCTGGCCGGCATGCTGCTGGGGCTGGCCGGGGGTGGGCCGGTGGGAATGCTCGCGGGCGGCGTGGCCGGTGGGGTGAGCGGCGGGGCGCTCGCGGCCGAGATCGTGGACGTCTACCGCTGGCACAACCCGGGCGAGGTGGTCTCCGACCTGCAGCTCGAGGACTTCAAGGCCTTCTGCCGGCACATCAAGGGCCAGTCCCAGGTGAAGTTCCTCCTGCTCGGGAACAGTGTCCCGTTCATCTACATCCTCGACTTCGTGGAGTCGATCGCCGCGGAGTCCGCGCTCGCGGGCACCGAGACCGGGCAGGAGATGAGGGACGACATCCGGGACTCCTGGCACTCACCAGCGAACCGCCGGCAACTCGCGAAGCTGCTCGAGATCCTGCGGGACCTCCACCAGGACCGCCCGGACATGGAGATGGTCAACATCTCCGGTGACATCCACCTGTCGAACGCCTTCGCCTTCCAACCGGACGGGTTCAGCAAGCCGATCTTCCAGGTGACGTCGTCGGCCCTCACCAACGACCCGCCGAGTGCGGAGGGGCTGCTCAGCCTGCTGAGCGTCGGCGGGCCGCTGAGCTTCAACGCCACGTCCGACCTGTTCGGCAAGATCCAGCGCCTGTGGCACGTGGGCGACCGGCAGAACTTCCTGACCATCGATGCGACATCGGACATGGCGGAGCTCCACCTGCACACGTGGGACTCCGCGGACCCCACGTCCGGGGTGGGCGACAAGGTCCTGGTGCTCCGGCCGGAGGCGGGCTACACCACGGTGTAGCCCGCCGTCCTCGCCGTCGACTTCGGCTCCACCGGCGGTGCCGCGCCAGTGTA
>JBNJCY010000316.1:0-2957 GCA_051744325.1 Actinomycetota bacterium | reverse complement strand
CGATGAGCGCGTTCGTGTTGGCCGGGTTGCCCACCACGAGAACCTTCAGGTCCTCGGCGGCATTGTCGTTCAAGGCCATGCCCTGGGGACCGAAGATCCCACCGTTGGCCTCCAGCAGGTCACCGCGCTCCATGCCCGCGGTGCGGGGGCGGGCGCCGACGAGCAGCGCGACGTTCGTGCCGTCGAAGGCCTGGCTCGGGTCGTCGTAGACGTCGACAGTCTCGAGGAGGTCGAAGGCACAGTCGTCGAGCTCCATCGCGTTGCCCTCCGCGGCCTTGAGCGCCTGCGGGATCTCGAGCAGCTTGAGCCGGACCGGAGTGTTCGGCCCGAGCAGGTCCCCGGCCGCCGTGCGGAACAGCAGGGCGTACCCGATCTGTCCGGCGGCCCCGGTGACTGTGACGGTGACTGGGCTGGTGGACATCGCATCTCCTTGTAGGTTGGCGTCTCCTCATACCTTAGCGAGCCATGGTGCGCACCCACCCGGCAAATGGTCCCTTCCCGCCCGGCCAACCGGCCAACCGCTACCCTGACCGGGTGACCGAACTCGTCCTCACCCTCTCCTGCCCCGACCAGCGCGGGATCGTGCACGCCGTCACGGGCACGATCGCGCGGGCCGGTGGCAACATCACCGAGTCCCAGCAGTTCGGGGACGTCGACTCCGGCCAGTTCCTCATGCGGGTGCAGGCGGATTCGATCGAGGACGAGGAGGGCCTCCGCGCATCCCTGACAGCGCTGTCCTCACAAATGAGGATGACGTGGTCGCTCGACGAGGTCGGCCGTCCCGTCCGCACCCTCCTCATGGCCTCCAAGGAGGCGCACTGCCTCTCGGACCTGCTCTTCCGGGCCCGGGAGGGCCTCCTGCCGGTGGAGGTCGTCGGAGTGGTCTCCAACCACCCCGACCTCGAGCCGCTCGCGGACTTCTACCGTGTGCCCTTCCACCACGTCCCGGTCTCCCGGGACTCCAAGCCGGAGGCCGAGGCGAGGCTGCTGGACCTCGTGCGCGACCTCGGCGTGGAACTCGTGGTGCTCGCGCGCTACATGCAAGTCCTCTCCGCCCCGGTGTGCCGCGAACTGCCGGGGAAGGTCATCAACATCCACCACTCCTTCCTCCCGTCCTTCAAGGGCGCGCGGCCGTACGCGCAGGCCCATGCGCGCGGGGTGAAGCTCATCGGGGCCACCGCGCACTACGTCACCGCTGACCTCGACGAGGGTCCCATCATCGAGCAGGACGTCGCACGGGTGACGCACTCGGACTCGGTGGCCGAGTTCCTGGCCCAGGGGCAGGACGTCGAACGTACGGTGCTCGCGCGGGCCGTCCGGTGGCACGCCGAGCACCGGGTGCTCCTGAACGGGTCGAAGACGGTCGTCTTCGCCTGAACCCGGGTTGCCCGGACAGCATCGAGGGGGCGCTCCGTTGTGGGGCGCCCCTCGATGATCCTGCCGATCAGCCCGTGGCAGCCCGCCGGCGGACGCTGAGCACCGCGAGCCCAACCCCGACGAGCGCCAGCGCGATCAGCGCGAGGAGGCCGTCGACACCCGTGTCCGGCATGCCGCCACCCGGACTGGTCGGGACGGCCGTCGGTCCGCCGGTCGGCGACGCCGTCCCCGTGGGAGTGCCAGTCGGCTCGCCGGTCGGCTCCCCCCCGCCGGGCTGGTCGTCGACCAGCACCGCGACGGTCCGCGCCGGGATGGTGACGGTGCCGGTGCTCGCCTCCCACGCCGTCTCCTTCACGACGGCGTCGGCCCCAACGGCCTGCACCTCGTGGAGGGCGAGCTCGGCGCCCGCCATCCCGTCGATGGCCTCCGTGATCGGCTCGTCCGAGGCGTTGAACACCGCGAGCAGTCCGTCGAGCGCGGAGTCGGCGTCCGGCCCCACGGTGTCGTCCACGCGCATGACGAGAAGGCCCGGGGTCGCGTCAGCGCCGCCGTTCGGGAAGGTGATCTTCTCCTTGATGAGGTCCGCGCTGCCGAGGGTGAACAGGTTGGAAGAGCTGCGCAGCCGCAGGAGGTCGAGCGCTTGGGCGCCGGAGGACGCGATGTCCTCCGGTGCCGGGGTGAGCGCGGCGTCGGCGAGCAGCGGGCGCATGAGGTCCCACTTCTCCCCGTTCTTCTCGAAGGGGGGCAACCCCACGCCGAAGTTGTTCGACTGCTTCGACCAGTCGAGCATGTTGAACCAGTCGCCCGAGTTGTATGAGTCGCGGTCGAGCGACTTCGAGCGCAGCAGGTCCGTGCCCGCGTGCCAGAACGAAGGCGACTGGCCGAGTGCCACGGTCGCGAGCGACAACGTGTTCATCCGGATCCGGTCATCCATCGTCGTGTCCGTCGGCAGCTTCCACACCCCGAGGTCATAGAGCGTCTCGTTGTCGTGGGCGTCGACGTAGTTCACCGACTCGTGGGGCTCGGTGGCATAGCCCGCCGGCTGGCCGTTGTAGTCCAGCTCGGCGCCGGACTGCAGCTCGCCCGCGCTGGTGAGGAACTCGTAGTCCTCGAGGTTCCCGGCCATTCCCAGCCGCACCAGGTCGGTGCGGTGGAGCAGGTCGGCGAGTTGCTCGTCCTCGGTCCGGGTCGAGACCCCGTTCGGGTCGGTGAAGAGCCCCGTGCCGAAGCCCTGGAACTCACGCTTGTCGGCGTCGAACGGGCCGCCGCCGTGGACGGCGTCACGCAGGCGGTCGTTGAACGCCCCGATGCCGGTGCCGTCCAACTGGCCCTGCGTTGCCTGGAGGAAGCGGGCGTTGTTCGCCACCTCCCCGAAGTTCCAGCCCTCGCCATAGAGGTACATGGAAGCGCCGTCGATGCCGTCCTCCGCGCGCGTGAGCTCGTCGAGGGCAGAGCGCACCGCCTCCATGTTGTCCCGGCTGTGGTGGCCCATGAGGTCGAACCGGAAGCCGTCCACGTGGTAGTCGGCCGCCCAGGTGACCACGGAATCCACCATCAGCTGCTCGGCCATCTCGTGTTCG
>JBNJCY010000315.1:0-2958 GCA_051744325.1 Actinomycetota bacterium | reverse complement strand
CTCCACTCCCGTCGAGATCCTCTTTTCAGGCTACGCCGCGGATTGCGGGAGGGTGATCCGGATCGTGAGGCCTCCCCCGGGAGTCTGGCCGGCACGGGTGGTCCCGCCATGGGCAGCTGCGATAGCAGCGACGATCGCAAGGCCGAGTCCCGATCCGCCCGAGGTCCGGGAACGGGAGGTGTCCAGCCGGAAGAAGCGTCCGAAGATGCGGTCGGCGTCCTCCGGGGGTACCCCGGGCCCGTGGTCCCTGACCTCGAGCACGGCGTTCCCCTCGTCGCTGCCCACCGCGATCTCGACGGGAGTGCCGACTGGGGTGTGCCGCAAGGCGTTGTCCGTCAGGTTGGCAAGGATCTGGCGCACCTTCTCCTCGTCGGCGACGGCGGTCGTCACCCTCGCGTCGGGGCCGTCGAGGCCGTCGAGGCCCACCACGGTGACGGTGCGCGCCGGGTCGAGGACGCGGAGGTCGGAGGCGGCGTCGTCGGCGAGGCGGGTGAGGTCGACGGGTGCGAGGGAGAGCGGGCGGCCCTCGTCGAGCCGGGCGAGCTGGAGGAGGTCGGTGACGAGGCCGGACATCCTTCTCGCCTCGGACTCGATGCGCCCCATCGCGCCCGGCACCTGGCCCTCGGGGATCCCCCCGATCCGGTACAGCTCACCGTATCCGCGCACCGTGGCAAGAGGCGTCCGCAGTTCGTGGGAGGCATCGGAGACGAAGCGGCGCATGCGCTCCTCCGACGCCCGCTGGACGGCGAAGGAGTGCTCGATCTTCGCCAGCATGACGTTCAGCGAGTTGGCCAGCGAGCCCACCTCGGTGGTGTCGGGACCGGGTGGGATGCGCTGGGAGAGGTCGCCGGCCGCGATGGCTCCCGCCGTCGCCTCGATCTCGCGCAGCGGCCGCAGCGACCGCTGGACCACCGCCCAGGCGAGCAGTGCGCCGAGGACGATGAGGAGGGCGTCGACGAGGACGACCCAGCTCACGAACCCGCGCACCGTGCGGGCCACAGCGGTCAGGGGGAGGCCGATTGTCATCGAGCCGACCACGGTGGGCGTGTCCGCGAACCGCTGGAAGATCGGGATCGTGATGACGCGCCACGGCGGGCCGCCGTCGCTGCCGGGCACGGTTGTGGCGACGGGGTCGCTCAGGGAGGTGAGCGAGAAGTCGTACCCCGTGAGGTCCGGCCGGCCGTTCTCCTCCACGGTGGAAGGCAGGACCAGCTCCAGTTCCCGGCGCAGCGGATCGTTCACCATCACGTAGTAGTCCGAGGGCAGGGCGGTACGGTCCCGGCTCCCCGCGGCGATCTCGTCCAGGGCCGCGTTCCCGAGGATCGAGGCGGAGGAGCGCAGCTGGGTGTCCACCTGGGCCAGCAGTCGCACCTGGAGCACCAGTGTCATCGCGAGCGTGCCGACGGCGAGCCCGAGCGAGAGCAGCACGACGAAGGCCACCATGAGGCGGCCCGCCAGGGAGACCTGCCGCAGCCGGGACCTCATCGGCTCTCTGACCGGAGCATGTACCCGACCCCCCGGCGGGTCTGGATCAGGGGTGGCAGGTCGGCGACGTCGATCTTGCGGCGGAGGTAGGAGATGTAGGACTCCACGATGTTGGCCTCACCCATGAAGTCGTACTCCCACACGTGGTCGAGGATCTGGGCCTTCGAGACCACACGCTCCGCGTTCACCATCAGATACCGCAGCAGCTTGAACTCTGTGGGGGAGAGGTCGACGTGCCGGCCGGCACGGCGCACCTCGTAGGCGTCTTCGTCGAGTTCGAGGTCCGCGTACCGCAGGATCCCGTCGTCGTCCCCGCCCTTCGTACGGCGCAGCACCGCGCGGATCCGGGCCACGACCTCTTCGAGGGAGAAGGGCTTGGTGATGTAGTCGTCACCACCGGCGGTGAGGCCCTTGACCTTGTCCTCGGTGTCGTCGCGCGCCGTCAGGAAGACCACGGGTAGGTGCGAGCCGCCCGCCCGGAGCCGGCGCAGGACCGTGAAGCCGTCCATGTCCGGCATCATGACGTCGAGCACCACCAGGTCGAAGTGGTGCTCAGCGGCCGCCCGCAGCGCCTGGTTCCCATTTGACGCCGTGACGACGCCGAAGCCCGCGAACCTCAGCGAGGCGGCGAGCAGGTCCAGGATGTTGGGCTCGTCGTCGACGACGAGGAGAGTCGCCTCTGGTTCCTGTGGCTTCCTCATGCCACCAGTGTGGCCGTGGAGACTGGGAGTTCGCTGGGAACCTCAGAGGTAGCGGGTGGGGTCGAAGCTCTCCAGCGGGATGATTCGCACCCGGGGAAGCACCGCGTTGAACGCTCCGATCGAGTCCTCCAGGTCGTGGATCTCCAGGCCCTCGTTCGTGAGTTCGGAGAGGTGGGCGTTCAGGAACTCCCGGAAGCACAGCACACCCACGCGGCGTCCGAGTCGGAGCAGTTCGGCGATCTGCGGGATGAAATCCCCGTCATGGCTGGCGAGGAGCACGTCACCGTGACCTTGGGCCGCGATGGCCGACAGGGTCCGCTGGATGCCGACATCGACCACCTTGTCGCTGCCGTGGGATGACAGCGGAATCGGGTGGTAGTCCATCGCGAGCAGAGCCTGCACGAAGCCCATTGGCATCTGCCCCGAGGAGGCGTTCAGGAAGAACAGGGCGCGCGTGGGGATGTCCCACACCTCGCTGGCGAATGCGAGGATCCGGTCCCACCGCGGACGCTCCTCCGGGTTCGGGCGGCGGCCAAGGACGCTCATCCCGAGGGTCGCGTCGATGTTCTCGCCATCCACCAGGAGGTAGGTCGTCGCAGGCTTGTCCACAGACCCCAGCCTAGGCCCGCGCTGGGTGGACCCGACCCTGATCGGCGTCGATCCGGCGGCGCGGGATTCCCCGCCGGTGTCGCCCTCGCCCTCGCGCTCGCCCACAAGAGCGGGCGCAGGGCGATCGTGCGGGCGCTGTTGGGGGCCCCCTGGCACGTTTCGT
>JBNJCY010000314.1:0-2962 GCA_051744325.1 Actinomycetota bacterium | reverse complement strand
AAAACACCGAGTCTGACCTGCGGTGATACAAGTGCCCCCGGCGCGATTCGAACGCGCGACACCCGCTTTAGGAGAGCGGTGCTCTATCCCCTGAGCTACGGGGGCCCAAGAGTGCGACCCCTAGTCTACAAGAGCACGAGAACAGGGCAGTCCGGGCGCCAACAGGGAACCCGATCCCGAGCCCCACACACCCCACACCGCCCGCCCGTCCGGGCGCCCACCCAACGCGGCAGGGAGGGCGCGGCTCCCTTACCATTGGCTTCGTGCCACAGATGAGGGTCCTCGCACCCAACTACACCCCCCTCGACATCACCCTCCGCCACGGGGAAGGAGTGTGGGTCACGGACGTCCACGGCGACCGCTACCTGGACTGCCTGTCCGGGTACTCGGCCGTCAACTTTGGCCACTGCCATCCGCGCCTGGTCGCGGCGGCGCGGGAACAGGTCGGGGAGCTCACGCTCGTCTCGCGGGCGTTCAACCACGAGATGCTCGAGCCGTTCGCCGAGGCGCTCACCTCACTGACGGGCACCGAGACGATGCTCCCCATGAACACGGGCGCCGAGGCCGTCGAGACCGCCATCAAGGCGGCCCGCAAGTGGGGCTACCTCGTCAAGCACATCCCGGACGAGCGGGCAAACATCGTGGTCGCCGCGAACTCCTTCCATGGGCGCACCACCACGATCGTCTCCTTCTCCACCGACGCCAAGGCCCGTGACCACTACGGTCCGTACACCCCCGGCTTCACGATCGTGCCCTACGACGACGCCGACGCGGTGGCCGAGGCGATGACCGAGTTCACGGTCGCCATCCTCATCGAACCCATCCAGGGAGAGGCCGGGGTCGTCATCCCCACCCCTGACTACCTCCCCCGCCTGCGCGAGATCGCGGACGAGTGGGAGGTCCTCCTCATCGTGGACGAGATCCAGGCGGGCCTCGGGCGCACCGGGTGGACGCTTGACCAGCAGCGGGTGGGGGTGAAGGCCGACCTCGTGACCCTGGGCAAAGCGCTGGGTGGCGGGATCATGCCGGTCTCCGCCGTCGTCGGGCAGCACGACGTGCTCTCGCTGATGACGCCCGGCACCCACGGCTCCACCTTCGGTGGCAACCCGCTCGCCGCGCGGATCGGCCTCGAGGTGGTCTCGATGCTGGAGACCGGCGAGTTCCAGCAGCGGGCCAAGGACCTCGAGGGATTCTTCGGCGAGCGCCTCGACGAACTCGTGGCGGACGGCCTCATCAACTCGTCCCGTCACGTCGGGCTCTGGGCGGGCGTGGATGCCAACCCGCGCCTCGGGATGACCGGGCGCGAGATCTGCGAGGGGCTGCAGGCCCGCGGCGTCCTGGCCAAGGACACGCACGGTTCCACGATCCGGCTCGCCCCTCCGCTCGTCATCGAGCGCGACGAACTCGGCCTGGCGATGGACGCCCTCGCGGACACGCTGCACACCGCGCACGGCGAACTTCCAGCCACCGCCATCGCCTGACCGCCATCGCCTGACCGCCGGGACGAGAACCCCTGCTGCTCCGGGCGGAGCCCCCTACTTCTGCCAGGGGAAGCGGGTCGGGAACTCGCCCTCCTCCTCGAGCTTGGCGGGCACCACCATCACGGGGCAGTCGGAGTGGGCGATCACGGTCTGCGAGGTTGAGCCGAGCAGGAGCCCCGCGAACCCGCCCCGGCCGCGCGTCCCGACCACCATCAGGTCGACGGCGGTGGAGAACTCCGTCAGGAGCGCCGCCGGGCTGCCGTCCAGCGCATGCCGGCGCACCCGGACCTGCTTGTCCCCGAGCGCCTGGTCGACGGTCACGTTGAGTCCCTCGCGCACATCGGCGAGCAGTTCGTCGCGGTCGATGTTGCCGGGCAGCCAGGCCATGGCGCCGGCACCCTGCCCGATCGGGACCGCGGCCACAGCCGTCAGTTCCGCGTCCCACACCTCGGCCTCCAGGATGGCGCGCTTCAACGCCACCTTGGCTGAGGCGGAGCCGTCCACGCCGATGACGATGCGGCGTACCGGCAGCCGCAGGGGCTTCTGCTCGCCGTGCCGCACCGGGATCATCACCACGGGGCAGTGGGCATGCGGGGCCAAGGAGGTGGACACGGCCCCGAGGATGCGGTCCGCGAACCCGGTGCCGCCCTCCTTGCCGATCACCACGAGCCCGGCCTGCTTGGACAGCTCGATGAGGATGCCGGTCGAGTCGCCCGTCTCGACGGCGGAGGTAACCGGGACCCGGTCACCCACCCTCGCCACGGCCTCATCGACGACGCGCTGCGCGCCCGCCTTGATCTGCCGGTCGTCGAGGGCGAGGTACCCGCCGTCGAGGGTCGCTCCGGAGAACGAGGGCAGCGAGTAGATGCACACGACGTGGATGCGCCACCCGAGCTGCTTCGCCTCGGCAATGGCCCAATCGAGGGCCATCACGCTGGCCGTTGAGCCGTCACACCCGACCAGGACCACCGGTTCACGAGACACGATCCCCACCTCCATGGTGTGTTGCAGAACACATCGTGGTTCCATCTTGGCACTGATGGGGTGACGAGTGCAGGGGCTCGCCCCCGAACGCACGAGATCCCCGCACCCGGTGGGGGCGGGGATCCAGTGGGAATCCTGAGGTGGGCTCGATATCAGAACAGCACGTGGTAAACGGCGCCGCTGCGGTAGATCGGGCTGATCGACAGCGGGGTACCCGGATTGCGGGCCGCGATGTGCATGCCGCCGCCGAGGTAGATGCCGGTGTGGCCGTCCCAGGTCATGAGTGCACCGACCGGGGCCGCCGAAGCAGGCACGACGCCGCCGAGCGCGTGCTGGCCGGAGGAGCTGCGCGGGATCGAGATGCCGGCCCGCGCATAGACGAAGGAGGTGAACCCGGAGCAGTCGAAGCCGGCCGGGGTGGCCCCGCCGTAGACATACGGGACGCCGACGTACTGCTTGGCGATCGCAGCGATCTGCTCGCCGGTGGCGGAGGTGTA
>JBNJCY010000313.1:0-2966 GCA_051744325.1 Actinomycetota bacterium | reverse complement strand
GTTCGGCCCGGGTCCGCATGTCCCATCCGGCTTTGGTGAGGGTCACGGTGAGGCGGCGGCCGTCGTCGGGATCGGTGCGGGCGCGGGTGACGAGGCCCGCGCCCTCGAGCCGGACGAGCAAGGGCGAGAGTGTGCCGGAGTCGAGGTACAAGCGTTCTCCCAGCTCCCGCACGGTGATCCCGTCCTTCTCCCAGAGGGCCAGCAGGACCACGTACTGCGGGTAGGTCAGGCCCACCTCGTCCAGCAGCGGCCGGTAGGCGGCCGTGATGCGCCGCGACGCGGCGTGCAGCGCGAAACACAGCTGGTGGTCGAGCGCGAGGTCTGCTTGCATGCATCGATGATCGCACGCAATAAGATTGTGCGCAATCAAAGTTGGACGACGCGCGTCACCCCCACACCATCGAGCAGCGCACGGTCGTGCGTGACGAGCACAAGCGTCCCGGTGTAGGCGGCCAGCGCAACCCCGAGCTGCTCGATCGCCTCGACGTCGAGGTGGTTGGTCGGCTCGTCCAGCACCAGGAGGTTGACCTCGCGGCCCTGGAGGATCGCGAGCGCAGCGCGCGTGCGCTCGCCCAGCGAGAGCGAGTCGCAGGGCCGGTCCACGTGGTCCGGGCCGAGGCCGAACTTGGCGAGCAGGGTGCGCACCTCGCCGGGGGGCCACCCCTCGGGGTGCCCGTCGAGGAGGGCATGGCGGACGACGTCGGCGAGCGGCTCCGGCCCGGACACCAGCGCCCGGTCCTGATCCATCACCCCGATCCGGACCCGCGTCCCGGCCGAGCGTCGCCCGGCCTCGAGCGGCAGCGCCCCCAGTAGCGCCTGCACCAGCGTGGTCTTGCCGCAGCCGTTCGGGCCCGCGATCGCCAGCCGCTCGCCGTAGCCGAGCTCGAGCGTGACCGGGCCGAGCGTGAAGCCGTCGCGGCGGACCACCGCCTCCGAGAGCGTGACCACCACGTCCGCGGACGGAGGGGCCTGACGGATCGAGTACCGCAGTTCCCACTCCTTCCGCGGCTGCTCCACCTCCTCGAGCCGCTCGATCGCGCGCCGCGTGGCGGCGGCCTTCGCGCCCTGGGCGTCGGCGCGCTCCTTCAGGAACTGGCGGATGAACTTGTCCCTCTCCCCGGATCTCCCGACGGCGGCCCGCCCCTTCGCGGCCCACTCCGCCCGGCGCCGTGCCCTTGCCTCCAGCGCGCCCCGCGTCTCGGCGAACGACTCCCACAGCGTCCACGCGTGGACGCGATCCAGCGACCGGGCCTCCCGGTACGCCGACCACCCACCGGCGTAGTGGCCGATGCGCTGCTGGTGGAGGTCGAGCTCGAGGACCCGGGTGGCGACGTCGTCGAGGAAGGCGCGGTCGTGGCTCGCGATGATGACGGGCGACGCATGGGCGCGGACGAACGCCGCCATCAGGGTGAGGCCGGAGTCGTCGAGGTCGTTGGTGGGCTCGTCGAGGAGCAGGAGGTCGTACTGGCTGGCCAGCACGGAGACCAGCGAGGCGCGCGCGGCCTGCCCGCCGGACAGGGAGCGCAGCGGACGGTCGAGGGGGACGTCGAGCCCGGCGTCGTGCGCGAGGGCGGGCAGCCGGTCCTCCAGGTCCGCCCCGCCGAGCGCGAGCCAACGGTCGAGGGCCCGGCCGTAGCGGGTGGCGGCGGCGCGGCTTCCCGGTTCCTCGGCCAGTGCGGCCGCGGCGGCCTCCATCGACAACGTCGCAGCGCCGACGCCGGTGCGGCGGCGAACGTGGTCGAGCAGGCTCTCGTCCGTGGCCGGGGTTGCCTGGGGGAGGAACCCGACGGTGGCGTCGGGTGGGGCGAGGCGGACCGTGCCGACATCGGCGGGGTGGAGCCCCGCGACGATGTGCATGAGAGTGGTCTTGCCGGCGCCGTTCGGACCGACGACCGCGACTACGTCGCCCGGTGCCACGATCAGGTCGAGGCCGGCGAAGAGGGGGCGGTCGCCGAACGAGGCGGCGAGCCCGGTGAGGTGGAGTGAGGCGGGCATGTGTCTCCTGGGCGCGAAAAGGCTGCGGCGGAACTGCGCTGGTTGCGCCCCGGGATCACATGTCATCGAGGGTGGCACGGCACCGCGAGGTGGGGCAAGGTGTTTTCCATGGCAGCGAAGTTGGCGACGGGACGCCATGAGACTCCCGAGGAACGCTCCGACCGCAACTGGAACGAACTCCTCCAGGAGTTGCGCGTGATGCAGACGGGCACCCAGATCCTCACGGGCTTCCTGCTCACCCTGCCGTTCCAGTCCCGCTTCACCGAGTTGGACCAGTTCCAGGTGGTCACCTACCTCGTGCTCGTCATCCTCGCGGTGGTCACCACCATCGTGGTGGTGGCCCCGGTGAGCCTCCACCGGCTCCTGTTCAGCAAGCACCTGAAATCCGAGACCGTGAAGATCGGCGACCGCACCGCCAAGCTTGCCCTCGGTCTCCTCGGGCTGGTGGTGACGGGAGTTGTCCTGCTGGTGTTCGACGTCGTCGCCACCCGGGGTGTCGCGCTCGCTGTGGCGGGGGTTGTCGCGCTCGCCGTCCTCGTGGCATGGCTCGCGGCCCCGGTGCGGATAGCGGGAAGGAACGCGCGAAGGAACGCCTGAATCTCGGCTCTTGTGACCGATCAGTGGGTTCTCTCCGGCCGGCGAGGGGGTCGCCCGGACTTCGACCAGTCGCACGAGGACGAGATGACCGTCCAGGATCCCCCACGACTGCGCCCATCCCCACAACCGCGCCCATCTGCCCCCACGACTGCGCCCATCCCCACAGCTGTGTCCATCTGCCCCCACGACTGCGCCCATCCCGACAACCGCGCCCATCTGCCCCACAACTGCGCCCGCTGAACGGTCTGGCGGGTCTCGTGGGGCTCACCCCGGTTCCCAACTGCGGGCGCTGAACGTTCCTGCGCCCGCCGTTGGGGACGGCGATGGTGTCCTCGGCCCCAAGAGCGTACGCAGAACGATCCTGCGGGTCTCGT
>JBNJCY010000312.1:0-2966 GCA_051744325.1 Actinomycetota bacterium | reverse complement strand
GCGGACGGCGGGAAGGTCGCGCCCATCGTCGTCCACGGCGCGGTGATAGGTGACGTCTGTGAACGCGAACCCCTCGACGGTGCGCCAGCGGGACGGGTCGAAGGGGTTGTCCATGGCGCCCACGATATCCGCGCGCCGGTCGGGGTCGGGTAGCCTTGCCCATTGTGCTGCCCACCGACGTCGAGGTCCTCGCGATCCGCGAGCCGCTGGCAACGTCGCTGCGCCGGGGCACCCCCCTCGTCTGGGCCTCTGGTGACGGGCGTGAGCGCCGCGCACTGCTCGGCTGGGGCGAGCGCTTCCGGGCGTCAGCGCGCGGTCCGCGGCGCTTCGCCGAGCTCTCGGCGGCCTTCCGCGAGCACGTCGAGGCCACCCGGCGCGACGGCGACGCCGCACCGCTCGCCTTCGTGACGGTCACCTTCGCCGCGGACTCGGCCGTCGACTCCGTGCTCGTCGTACCCGAGGTGGTGGGCCGGTGGCACCACGGCCAGCTCGAACTGCCCGCCGCGGGTCCCGTCCCGGAGCCGTCCGAGCCGGGCGAGTTCGAGGAGCTGGACTTCCGCGCCGGGAGCCTCACGCGGGAGCAGTACCGCCGCGCCGTCGCACGGGCAGTGGGCCTCATCGAGGACGGGGAGGTGGAGAAGATCGTCGTGGCGCGAGACCTCGAGGCGGTCGCGACCCACCCCATCGACCTGTCGGCCGTGCTCGCTCGCCTCCAGTACGCCAATCCCGAGTCGTGGACGTTCCATGTCGACGGGATGTTCGGTTCGAGCCCGGAGCTGCTCGCCGCCGTGCTCGGCCGGTCCGTGCACTCCCGGGTGCTGGCGGGATCCGCGCCCGTCACGGGAAGGGTGGACGCGGACGCCGCCGCCGCCGCCGGCCTCCTCGCGAGCGGCAAGGACCGCATCGAGCACGAGTTCGCCGCGAGGTCCGTCGCGGAGCGCATCGGGCGGGTCGCCGCCGTGGTGACGAGTGCGGCGGAGGTGCTGCGCCTCCCCACGATCATGCACCTGGCCACCGAGGTGACCGGCACCCTGACCCAGGACCTCTCCGCCCTCGACGTCGCCGCTCTCGTCCATCCCTCGGCCGCCGTGTGCGGGACCCCCTCGGACCGCGCCGCCGAGCTCATCTCCGAACTGGAGGGCCTGGACCGTGGCCGGTACGCCGGCCCGGTGGGCTGGGTCGACGCGGACGGCAACGGCCAGTTCGCGATCGCGCTGCGCTCCGGCCAGCTCGCCGCCGACCGCTGCTCGGTCCGGCTGTTCGCCGGTGGGGGCATCGTGGACGGTTCCGTCCCCAACGAGGAGCTTGCCGAGACGGCGCAGAAGTTCCTCCCCATGTACCAGGCCCTCTCACCGGTCGCGCGGCCATGAACGTCGCCTGGTCCAGCCCCCTGCGGGCCCGCTTCCGCTCCCTGGACGCGCGTGACGGCCTGCTGCTGCGTGGCCCCGCCGGCTGGGCGGAGTTCTCCCCCTTCTGGGAGTACGACGACGACGTCGCCGTGCCCTGGCTGCGCGCCGCCCTCGAGGCCGCCACCGAGGGATTCCCCGAACCACTGCGGGACCACGTGGCCGTCAACGTCACCATCCCGGCAGTGGGAGCGGAGCGGGCGGCGGAGCTGGTCCGGGCCTCCCAGGGCTGCACCACGGCCAAGGTCAAGGTCGCCGAACCTGGTCAGGGACTGGAGGACGAGGTTGAACGCCTCGCCGCCGTGCGCGCCGCGCTCGGGCCGGGTGGGCAGATCCGCATCGATGCGAATGGCGCCTGGACCGCCGCCGAGGCCGTCTCGGTGCTCCCGGTCCTGGACCGCGCCGCGGGTGGCCTCCAGTACGCCGAGCAGCCCTGCCGGACCGTCGCCGAGCTGGCCGAGGTGCGCCGTCGCGTGGCCGTCCCCATCGCCGCCGACGAGTCCATTCGCCGCGCCGCCGACCCGTTCGCGGTGAAGCGCGCCGGGGCGGCCGACGTCGTCGTGCTCAAGGTCCAGCCGCTCGGCGGGGTGCGCGCCTGCCTGGAACTCGCCGCGGAACTCGACATGCCGGTGGTCGTGTCCTCTGCGCTGGAGAGTTCGGTGGGCATCGCCATGGGCGTGGCGCTCGCCGCGGCCCTGCCCGACCACGGCCTGGCGAGTGGGCTGGCCACCGTCCAGCTCCTCGAGCGGGACGTCACCTCGGCCCCCCTCCTGCCCGAGGGCGGCCTCCTCCCGGTGCGCGCCGTGGAACCCGACGCCGTGGACGAGGTCGATCCGCGGCTCACCGCCCGCTGGCGCGCCCGCCTGGAGTCCGTCGCCCAGCGGGGTGGCCTGGACCTCAGGGTGCTGGGATGAGCTCCACCGCCGTCGCCCGTGCCCTGGTCACGCAGCTGGTGGCGGCCGGGGTGCGCGACGCCGTGCTCTCGCCGGGTTCGCGCTCCGCGCCGCTCGCCTACGCGCTGGCCGCGGCGGAGCGGGCCGGCTGGCTCACCGTCCACGTCCGCGTAGACGAGCGCAGCGCCGGGTTCTTCGGGCTCGGCCTGGCCCGCGCCGCGGCTCTGGGGGGCGAACCGCGGTCGGTCGCAGTCGCCACCACCTCGGGAACCGCCGTCGCCAACCTCCACCCCGCCGTCCTGGAGGCGTCCCACAGTGGCCTGCCGCTCGTGGTCGTCTCGGCGGACCGCCCCCACGAGGTGCGCGGGACGGGCGCGAACCAGACCACGGACCAGTGGGGAATCTTCGCCTCCGCCGTCCGCGCCACGCTGGACGTTCCCGCCGGATTCGAGCCCCGGGCGGTGCGCGGCCAGGTGACGCGCCTCGTCGCCGCCGCGCTCGGCACGCTCAGCCGTGACCCGGGTCCGGTGCACGTCAACGTGGGGTTCCGCGAGCCACTCCTCCCGGCCGCCCGCTGGGAGCCGGGCGCGCCGCCCGCCCCGGTCCGCATGGTCCCCGCCCCCGCCGGCGAGCCGGTCGCGTTGCATCCCGGCGTCCGCACCCTCGT
>JBNJCY010000311.1:0-2990 GCA_051744325.1 Actinomycetota bacterium | reverse complement strand
CCACCCGAGGGTCGCGACCTCGGGCCCGGAGGTGCTCGCCTGGCGATCAGCGGTTTCGGCCTGCCCCTCGGTTCTGATGGCGGGATCCTTCTCGAGACCGACCCGGACTACCCGTCGCCGCTGGTCGCCGCAACGGGCGCCCTGCTCTTCCTCGGGGTTCCTTCCGGTGCGCTCCTCGCGGCCGCGATCCGGATTCGCGCGCCGGCCCGTAGAAGGCGAATCGACGTGCTGCGGTTGTTGGGCCTGGCGAGGTGCCAACTGCAGACGGTGCTCTTGCTCGAGACGCTGCTCCTCGTGGTGCCGGGGATCGTCGCTGGGAGTCTTGTTGGGGTGGTTGTGCTCCCTCACCTGAGCACGGTCCCCCTCACGGGATGGGAACTCGCTCCGGGGGCCCTCGCACCGTCGCCAGTCTCCTCGCTGCTCGCCGTTCTCCTCACCCTCGCTCTGGCTGGCGGCATGGCGGTGGTGTCGGGAACGTGGCGGGACAGTGCGTCGCAGAGCGTGGGCCGGTCGCCGACCGGCCCGCCGGGTCGCCTTCAGCGCGCCCTCGGGCTGTCGGTCTTTGCCGCGTCCTTGGGGACGCTGGCCGTCGCCGGCAACTCGCGAGGGCCGTGGGTAGCCTCGACCCTCTGGGCGACACTGCTGGTCCTGTTGCTGGCATGGACCCCCCTGACGCGCACCGCGATCTGGGCCCTTTCGGTGCCCCCTCTCGCCCGCCAGGAAACCAGCCCGTCCAGGGATCTCTCCCGCCGGCAACTCAGCCACGGCGCATCCGCCCTCGCAGCGCTCGTCGGGCCCCTCGGCTTGATGACACTCCTGAGCGGCGCGGTCCTCTCCGTCGTCGCAACGACCACCGGTCAAGCCGACAACCTCGTTGCCGGATCCGACAACCGGATCGTCCTGGTCAGTTGGCGGGACCCCGAGGCGGGAGACCTCAACGTGTTCTCGAACGCGGTCGGCCCCACCATCCCGGTGATCCCCGTCGCGGACGGGGTAGCGTTGGCCAGCCACTGTGAACTCGCCGCATCGTTCGTAGACCTGCCCGAGTCCGTCTGTGAGTCAGCGGGCACCCTGCCCACGGTGGTTCACGAGACGTGGCAACAGTTGACCGGACTGGACGTGCAGGTTGAGATGGGCGGCGAGTGGGCCCCGGTACCGCCGAGTGCCGACGTCCTGGTCCGAGGCGTGCCCATCGCGCGTGCGTATCGAATCGCCTTCGATCACTTCACCGCCCCTGACGCCTACGACATCCACTCCGGAACGAAGATCGTCCAACCAGTCGCGAAATGGCTTCAGGCGGGCGTCGTTGCAGCGTCAGCGATTGCCTCACTTGCGGCACTTGTACGCTTCGCCGACCTCGCCATGGCCTCGGGATCAGGCACGCGAAGACTCGAGCGCGCAGGTGTTCCTCCCGTCGCCGCCCGGCACGTTCGTTTGACGGTGACCAGGACGGCGCTCCTCGTCAGTACGGGCACCGCCGCAGCCTACGCATTGGTTTTCTCCTGGGCCGGCGTCGGTGCTGAACTGACGACCGTCAGCCTCGCCACCGTGATCCTGTGCTTCCTCGCCGTGAGTGTTCCCGGGCTTCTTCTCCTGGATGCGTCAAACCGCTACGGCCGAGGATAAGAACACGCTCGAAACGAAACGTGCTCAGCCAGCCGACGACGCACGGACACGCGATGCCCGGAGACCCACCGACCTCCCCGAACCCTGACCCCGCCCGGCTACTTTGAGGAACCCGCTGCCAAGGGCACGATTCTTCAAAGATGGCCGGCGTGTTTCCTCAGTCTTCGCTGCATCTCGACATGATTTGTCGAGATGCAGCGAACTCTGAAATCTGAGCGTTGATTTCATCAATGAATCTTCAACCAGACCGGCGGCGTCCTGACCGAGGGCCGTCGACCTCGGGGAGCGAAGCGCCCCGAACGGTGACTCCAGCTCAGCCTCGACGGAACGATGACGTTCCTCCGGACTCTGCCCGACGAGGAGATCTTCGAGTCGTTCGCTGCGCGAGTCAGACCACTTCTCGTGCCGGGTGAGTCGGTCTTCCACAAGAAGGTGTTCGAGGCTCTCTCGGCCTCCTGAGGGTGGCAACCCGGTCCGGGGACCGGCGGTTCACGCTGCGAGGAGGCCGAGGGGGATGACGCCGATCGCCAAAGGGAAGGGTGTCTTCCGCTCACGCCGCGACCAGGATGTCGCGCCCAACTGCGCGAGGTCGATCTGGTGCGGGCGGGGCCTGAGCCCTGGACCGCGACCTACACGTCCTGAGAACGGAACCACCCATCACACCAGCAGGGGCGCAACGGGTGCTGAGTGCGGCGAGATGGGCGTCACCTCGTTTTCGGATGCTGCCCCTGTCCACGGGGCGGGAGGCGTTCTACGCTGAGGTAATGGTCCGCCCCATTCGCATCGCAGTGCAGATCCAGCCCCAGCACGCCGAGTACGCCCAGATCCGGGACGCCGTGGGGGCCGCAGAGGAGATCGGCGTCGATGCCGCCTTCAACTGGGACCACTTCTACCCGTTGTCCGGTGACCCCGGCGGCAAGCACTTCGAGTGCTGGACGATGCTCGGCGCGTGGGCCGAGCAGACCAGTCGCATTGAGATCGGCGCCCTGGTGACCTGCAACTCCTATCGCAACCCCGACCTGCTCGCGGACATGGCACGGACCGTGGACCACATCAGCGGTGGGCGGCTGATCCTGGGCATCGGGGCCGGCTGGTTCAAGAAGGACTACGACAACTTCGGCTACGAGTTCGGCACCGCCGGCCAGCGCATCGCCGCCCTGGGGCAGGCTCTGCCGCGCATCCGCCAGCGACTAGCGGCCGGCAACCCGGCCCCCACCCGACAGATCCCGATCATGATCGGCGGCGGGGGTGAGAAGAAGACCCTGCGTGTCGTCGCTGAGCATGCCGACATCTGGCACAGTTTCGGCGACGCCGAGACCATCGTCCGCAAGAGCGCCATCCTCAACAACCACGGCACCGACGTC
>JBNJCY010000310.1:0-2996 GCA_051744325.1 Actinomycetota bacterium | reverse complement strand
ATCGTCCAGGCCAACATCCGCGAGATCTCGGACTATCCGAGCCCGGGCGTCCTCTTCCGGGACATCACCCCGCTCCTCGCGAACGGTCCCGCCTTCGGCACGCTCATCGACGCGCTCGCCGAGCACTACGAGGGCCGGGTCGACGCCGTCGCGGGCCTCGAGTCGCGGGGCTTCATCCTCGCGGCACCGCTCGCTCTCCACCTCGGGGTGGGGATGATCACCGTCCGCAAGGCCGGGAAGCTGCCCGGCCCTGTGATCGGGATCGACTATGCGCTGGAGTATGGCACCGCCCGCATGGAGCTGCGGCCGGACACGATCCACGCAGGCCAGCGCGTTCTCGTCATCGACGACGTGCTCGCCACCGGTGGGACCGCGCGCGCGTCGGTCGATCTGGTGGAGCGCGCCGGTGGCGAGGTCGTGGGCGTGGCGATGCTGATGGAGCTGCGGGAGCTGAACGGCCGTGCCCGCCTCGAGGGCTACGACGTGGAGTCCGTGCTGGCGTACTGAGTCCAGGACCGGTCGCCTCGTTGTCCGTCGTACCATTGTCCAATGACGGATGACCAACGGGTCGAGTCGGACGTACCGGCGTCCGTGCCCATGGCGAGCATGCTCTCGCGGCTCGTCCGTCTCGGCGCGCGCAGCCACTCGATCCCGCAGTTGATCGAGCCGCTGATCGCGGCACTGTGGGCCAACCATCCCAAGGCGGACATCAGCGTCATCCTCAAGGCCTACGAGGTTGCCGAAGTGGCGCACTCCGGGCAGGTCCGGCGCAGCGGTGACCCCTACATCACCCACCCGGTGGCGGTCGCCACGATCCTCGCCGAGCTGGGCATGCTGCCCGCCACCCTCGCGGCCGCGCTTCTGCACGACACGGTCGAGGACACCGGGTACGCGCTCTCCAGGCTTCGGACCGAGTTCGGCGACGAGATCGCCAACCTCGTGGACGGCGTCACCAAGCTCGACAAGGTGACCTACGGCGACGCCGCACAGGCGGAGACCGTCCGCAAGATGATCGTGGCGATGTCGCGGGACATCCGGGTCCTGGTCATCAAGCTCGCGGACCGGCTCCACAACGCGCGCACCTGGAAGTACGTCGCCGGGGAGTCCGCGGCCCGGAAGGCACGCGAGACGCTCGAGATCTACGCCCCGCTCGCCCACCGGCTAGGGATGAACACCATCAAGTGGGAGTTGGAGGACATCTCCTTCCAGACGCTCTACCCCAAGGTGTACGACGAGATCGTCCACCTGGTGGCCGAGCGTGCGCCGGCGCGCGAGACCTACCTGGCCAGCGTCCGGAGCAACATCGAGCACGACCTGGGGGAGGCCGGGATCCGCTGCACGGTCACCGGCCGGCCGAAGCACTACTACTCGATCTATCAGAAGATGATCATGCGGGGCCGCGACTTCGACGACATCTACGATCTCGTCGGCGTCCGGGTCCTCGTGGAGTCCGTCCGCGACTGCTACGGGGCGCTCGGCATCATGCACGCCCGGTGGAAGCCGCTGCCCGGGCGCTTCAAGGACTACATTGCGATGCCGAAGTTCAACATGTACCAGTCGTTGCACACGACTGTGCTGGGACCGGGCGGGCGGCCGGTGGAGATCCAGATCCGGACCTACGACCAGCACCGCCGGGCAGAGTACGGCGTGGCGGCGCACTGGAAGTACAAGGAGAACCCGAACAAGTCCCAGAAGACCGGTCCGGAGGACGCCCGTGAGATGACGTGGCTGCGCCAGCTCGTCGACTGGCAGAACGAGACCGCCGACCCCACCGAGTTCCTCGACTCCCTGAGGTACGAGATGGCGGGCACCCAGGTGTATGTCTTCACCCCGAAGGGAGACGTGATCTCGCTGGCGAGCGGGGCGACCCCGGTGGACTTCGCCTACGCGGTCCACACCGAGGTGGGCCACCGGACGGTCGGTGCACGGGTGAACGGGAAGCTCGTCCCGCTGGACTCCAAGCTGGAGAACGGTGACACGGTCGAGGTGTTCACCTCCAAGGCCGAGGGCGCGGGACCATCCCGCGACTGGCTCAACTTCGTTGCGTCCCCGCGGGCCCGGAACAAGATCAAGGCATGGTTCACCAAGGAACGCCGCGAGGAGGCCATCGAGGCCGGCAAGGCACAGCTCGCGCGGGCCATGCGAAAGCAGAACCTTCCGCTGCAGCGGCTGATGAACCATGAGTCGCTGACCGCGCTGGCCAACGACATGAGGCTGGCGGACGTGGCCGCCCTCTACGCCGAGATCGGCGAGAACCACATCTCCGCGAACACCGTGGTCACCCGGCTCGTGCGCATGGTCGGCGGTGACGCGGGGGCGGAGGAGGACCTCTCCGAGGCAACCATCCCCGGCACCGTGTCCCGCGCCCGCACCAGCGATCCGGGGATCGTCGTCGAGGGAATGAACTCGTCGGACGTCTGGGTGAAGGTCGCGCGGTGCTGCACCCCCGTCCCGGGCGACCCGATCATCGGCTTCATCACTCGCGGCTCCGGCATCTCCGTGCACCGGGAGGACTGCGGGAACGTCGAGCAGTTGCGCAACGAGCCGGAACGCATCATCAAGGTCGCGTGGGGGAAGGGCGGGGCCGGCGTGTTCCTCGTCCAGATCCAGATCGAGGCGCTCGACCGTACCGGCCTCCTCTCCGAGGTCACGAGGATGCTCTCCGAGAACCACGTCAACATCCTGTCCGCCTCCTCGACCACGTCCAGGGACAGGCTCGCCACCCTCCGCTTCACCTTCGAGATGGCCGACACCGAGCACATGGGCCATCTCCTCGCAGCGATCCGCCGGATCGACGGCGTCCTGGACGCCTACCGCGTCATGGGGAACCGGAAGCGCTCGGCTGAAGCAGCGCAGCACTGAGCGCGAGCGCGCGATCGGCACGCGGCAGCCCCGGCCGCGCCGCCACGTAGGCGTCGAAGCACTCGCGCGGGCACCGCAGGTCGATGATCGCCTGGGCAGCGATCTCGATTGAGGGTCCGCCCTTCCCAGATGAT
>JBNJCY010000309.1:0-2997 GCA_051744325.1 Actinomycetota bacterium | reverse complement strand
CCTCAGCCCGGCGACGATCGCGTCGGACACTGCGACGCCGAACCCGGACAACAGGTCCGCGACCTCCGGCGGCTCGCGGAAGCGGGCCAGCACCACGACGTCGCTCAACGCGACGAGCAGCTCTGGCTTGTGCGAGCCGTCCGGGTACTCCGGCTGGGCCGGCACGCCGTGGACCCGTTCACGGGCAAAATCCTGCGCGGGCCTGCTCGGCGGTCGGGTGGACTTGGAGCGAGAGCGGCCGATCCGCAGTCAGTTAGCTTGAGGAGATAAGGCAGCCGACCACTGAACCGTGCCGCCATGGCAGGGCCGAGCAGCTCGGCCGACGCCGCCGCGATGGCGGTCTCGAGCGAACGAGGGACGTGGGGGTCGCGCGGCGACCGGGATGCCCGAGGAGAGCCGGGAGGTCCGTCGTCGATCCCCAGTCGTAGTGCCGCACGATGTTCGCCAACGGGAACATGGCATCAGCCGGCCACCCGGTCTAGGCGTGCCACACCGATCTTCGCGTCCGCCATGCCGTAGAAGACGAACAGCCGGCCGTCGACCTCCTCGATCGCGGTAGGGAAGACGACGTTTCCCACCGTGCCGACGAGCTCGTCCTCAGTCTCCGGCGCCAGGAGCGGCTCGGCCGTCCGGGCAATGACGCGGGACGGGTCGTCGGCGTCGAGGATCATCGCGCCCGCCGCGTAGCGGACCTTGTTCCCGGTCGACCACTGGTCGATGATCTCGCCAGAGACGCCGTGGTGGATGAGCAGCCAACCCTCCGGCACCCTGATCGGTGGGGGGCCAGCGCCGATCTTGAGCAGCTCGAAGCGGAACTCGGACAGTGCGAGCAGCCCGCTGTCGTGCTGGTGGACTAAGGCGGCGACGTCCTGCTGTACCTGGTCGGCCGGCGCGTAGGAGATCCACATCCCGGGACGATCGTCGATGATCCCGGCAGGGACGTGGAACCCCTCCCCTGGTCGGATCCAGCCGATGTCCCAGGTCGGGCGGTGGATCATCGCGTAGCACGGCACGCCACCCGGCCCGGGGACGACCTCGGGGAAGAAGACGACGTCCTTGTTCGAGCAGAGGTTCAGATCGGCGTCGAGTTCCTCCTGGTACTCGAAATGGATAGGACCCAGGCGTCGCCAGTTCCGCAGGTCAGCCGAGACCGCGAGGGCGCTTCGCGGGCCGAGCGGGCCGAAGGCCACGTACGTCATGACGTGCAGCCCGAGGGACGGAACCCAGGTCGTGCGGGGATCCTCGGTGCCCGCGTGGTTCAGTGCGCGTTCCCATCCTGCATCCGGGGCCAGGACGACGCCCTCACGCTCGACACCGACCGGCACCCCGTCCTCAAGGACCACCTTGGCGATCCCGACCCGGGAGACGTTCCCCTCGGCGACCAGCCGGGGCAGCAGGTAGAGCTCACCATCCGGCGTCCGGCCCGAGGCAGGGTTCAGCACCCCCTCGACCTCGAGGGCGTTGCCTGCCTCGGGCACCATGACCGTGTGAAGGCGCGTGAGCGTGTATGGAACGGTCGTGTTCCTCATCCCTTGACTCCTGATCCGAGATTCGCCGATGTGAAGTGACGCTGGAAGAAGACGAACAGCACCACGGCGGGCAGTGCCAGGACGACGGCGCCTGCGAGCGCCACCCCGAAGGGGTTGTCCTGGGCCACGGCGGCGTCGTCCGTGTAGTTCGCCAGAGACACTGACCAATCTTACCCGGCGGACGTGGTGGACGACTTTGATTTGGGTCCGTGCCGTCAACCAGACCCGGGCGACTGGGTCGGTGCGGATCGTCGTCAGGGCGGGATAGACATAGGCTGCGAGCTCCGAGTCGTCGAACCCGACGATGGACAGGTCGCGGGGCGGCTTCCGCCACCGCTGCCATCCCTACAAGTGCGCAAGAGCCGGGCGCCGACACTTGACGCACAGGAGAGCTCCTTGGCTACCAGAACCCGCCACTACGCTGCCGCCTGCAGCCACCGACGGACAACTCTCACCAACCGTGGATCACTTCCCGAGGTCCGGCCAGAACCTCGCGAGCAGACGATCGATGACGATCACGGTCTCTTCCCAGCCCTCGACCGCAATGCACTCAACGCCCATTGCCTTCACTGGGTAGTCGTTTCCTCCTTCGTCGAGGCGATCGCCCACAAAGACCATGTCACGCAGTTCGAGGTTCAGCATCTCAGCCAACTTGGCGACGCCGTAGGCCTTGTCGATTCCCTTGCGGGTGACATCAATTGACGTGGACCCACCGCTTCGTACTTCAAGGTCCGCAAGCCGCGACTGGGCAAAGGCCCGGAGACCCTCTTTCTTACTTCCGTCCGGATCCCACTCCATCTTGGCCGCAACCGGCGCGGCCTGCCCAAGGGCCGAGAAGGTGATTTGACTGCCGCGGTCTTCGATGATCGGACCCCAAGTCTCGGAGGACCAGAGTCCCAATTCTCGTGCCCCCGATTCGAGGGCGGCGATCGCCCTGCTCTTCTCTGATTCGGTAAGATCGTGAGCGTATTGCAGGTGCCAAGCGCCCGACCATAGGTAGTATCTGGTCCCGCAAGTAGGCATTAGGTGCAGTCGCTCCAGATGAGTATCTGACGCGGAGAGGCCCTGTAACAGTTGCTGGTCGAACTGTTCGAAGCGGCCACCAGAAATCACGCAGACCGCAACGTGGTCGAGAAGCCGAGACAGTGCGTCTCGAACCGAGTCCGGAAGCGGCGACTTCGATGGTGCAAGGGTATCGTCGAGATCAAAGACCACGATTTGCGGCGGACTCACTTCGTCATCTCCAGTTCTGGAATTCGGCGTCCTCATGGGGACGGGCTCGCGACCGCGAGAACCCGATGGAACCGCCGGCGACTTCTCCGTGCCGGGTGGCAGAAGCATATCCCGCGCAGAGTAGTCGGCGATAGTCGTCGACTAGTAGCGTGTCGCCGCTACTTTGATGGGTATGTGGGGTGCGCTGTTCTGGTCAATACTTGACGAGAAGGAGTTGAGAGCGTGCCGCGTCCGA
>JBNJCY010000308.1:0-3011 GCA_051744325.1 Actinomycetota bacterium | reverse complement strand
GCGTCGTGTGGATCGTGGCGTCCGGGAAGGCGCGGTGCAGGGCCAGGACCACGCGTTCGGCGCCGCCCCGCTGGGTCAGGTAGTCGTGGGCGATGGCGACGCGCGGCCGGGGCGTCATGACTCCCGGACGGGCGGGAACACGGGCTGGCTCGAGGTGCGCGACTCGTCCAGGGCGGCGTCGATGAAGGCGAGGGGATCGTCGTCATCGGCGCGTGCCGGCAGGCGGGGAGACGCCGGGGAACGCTTGCCGGCGTTCGCCGGTGTGCGCGAGGCGGGAGCATCGGTGTCGTGCGAGGGGGAGGGCTTCGCGCGTCCAGCCTCAGCTCGAGCTGCTCCCGGCCGCGCTGACTTCGCCCGGGCCGCGGGCTCCTCCGGGAGTTCCTCGACCGGCGCGGGCTCGACCGCAGCTTGGGTCTCGGCGGCCTTCCTCCCCTTCTTCGAGTCCCGGCCGTAGGCGTAGTAGGAGCCGTACTTCCCGTAGCCGTTCCCACCCGGCACCATGTTGAGGGCGAAGCCGGCGGGCTTGATGTCCACGGTGGCGAGGTTCTTCAGGGCGTGGGCGAGGTCCCTCTTCTTCGTGCGGTTGACGGTCACCACGAGCAGCATGCCGCCCACGAGCCGGTTGATGAGGACGGGGTCGATCACGGGGAGGACGGGCGGGCTGTCCACGATCACGAAGTCGAAGGCCGCGAGGAACTCCTCGAACAGGGCCTCCATGGCGGCAGAGCCCAGCAGTTCACTGGGGTTCGGGGGGATCTCTCCGGCCGGGAGCACGTAGAGGCTGGTCTCACCCCACTGCTGGACCACGTCGTCGAGGGCGGCGCGCCCGAGCAGAATGGTGGTGAGCCCCACCGAGCCCTCGAGACCCATGGCGGCAGCGACCGATGGGTGCCGGAGGTCCGCGTCCACGAGCAGGACGCGCATGCCGGAGCGGGACAACGCAAGCGAGAGGTTCACCGCGCTGAGGGTCTTGCCCTCGCTGGGCATCGCCGAGGTCACCACGAACGAGTGCTTGCCCCCGGTGGTGACGTCCACGAACTGCAGGTTGGTCCGCAGGCGACGGAACTCCTCCGCGGCCACGCTGTGCGGGTCCGCGTCCACGACGAGTAGGCCGTGCGAGGGCTCCTTCAACCGCCGGAGCCGGGCCAACAGCGGGCGGTCGGAGATCATGCGCAGGTCCACCTCGCTGCGGACCTTCGTGTCGAGGAAGTGGCGCAGGAGCACGAGCCCGATGCCGAGTGCGAGGCCCGCGAGCACGGCGAGCGCCACGTTCTGGGTCATGTTCGGGCTCACGGGCGCGCCGGGGACGCCGGCCGCGGTGATGCTCGTGGACTCGACCCGCTGGCCCGCACTCGCGAGCAGGGGCGAGTAGTCCCCGCCGATGTCCGCGAGGGCCGGGCCGGCGGCGTTCGCGAGGTCCGCGGCGAGCTGGCCCGATGGCGCAATGGCCACGATGCCGAGGATGTTGGTGTCCTCGGAGACGATCCCAGTCACGGACACGGGGGTGCCGGGCTCGATGCCGAGTTCCTCCCGCAGCGGTTCCATGACCACCGGGGAGCCGAGGAGTTCGATGTAGGTGTTCAGGTCCTGGCGCGTGATCACGTACGGCCCGGCCTCCCCGTCCCGGTTCTCCGTGGACAGGAACACCCGAGCCCGGGCCTCGTACACCGGATTGAGCTGCATCGTGTACCAGACGGTCGCCCCCACGACGAGCAGCACGGAGGCCACGATCAGTTTCCAGCGTTTGAGCAGGATCTCGAGGAAGTCATGGAACTGCACGAATCACTCCAGCGGCTGGACGGGGCTTGCTGTCACGGATTGTCCCACACGGGACCCCGGCCCTGTCCACGGAGGGAATCCCCCGGCTGAATGGCTGCGGAACCGTGCACTATCCTGAGCGGGATGCCGCCGGACTGAAGGAGCCCTGACCGTGCGCGTGCTGCGTGTCTCCCACAGCGCCGTCGTCGACGCCTGGCGGGAGCGCGAGCGGGCCCTGAGCCGCCTCGGTCACGACGTCCGGCTGCTGTCCGCGCGCCGGTGGGACGAGGGGGGCGCCGTCGTCGAGCTGCGGCCCCGGACCGGCGAGCCGGTGGAGGGCGTGGCCACGATCGGCCGCCACCCCGCCCTCTTCCTCTACGACCCGCGGCCGCTGTGGCGGGTGCTCGGCGAGCGCTGGGACGTCATCGACCTCCACGAGGAGCCGTTCGCGTTGGCCACCGCGGAGATCCTGGCCCTGCGTGCGCTGCGGCGGCAGCGGGCGCCGTACGTGCTGTACTCCGCGCAGAACATCGAGAAGCGCTACCCCGTCCCGTTCCGGTGGTTCGAACGGTGGGCGTTGCGCGGCGCGGCCGGCCTGAGCGTCTGCAACCGCGAGGCCGGCGAGATCTGCGTGCGCAAGGGCTTCCCCGGCGCTCCCCGCACCATCCCGCTCGGGATCGACCTCGCCCGATTCACCCCCGGCACGCCGCGCCCGGCGGACCGGCAGGGGCGCGTCGTCGCCGGGTACGCTGGCCGGCTCGCCCCGCACAAGGGCGTGGACGTGCTGCTCGACGCCGTCGAGCGAGACGAACGTCTCACGCTCCGGTTGGCGGGCGGCGGGCCGTCCGAACAGGCGCTGCGCAGCCGGGTGGCGGAGCTGGGGGTCGCGGACCGGGTGGAGTTCCTCGGTTTCCTGCCCGAGGAGGACCTGCCGGTGTTCTACCGTGCGGTGGACGTGCTGGCCGTGCCGTCGCTGCCCACGGCGACGTGGCTGGAGCAGTTCGGGCGCGTGGCGGTCGAGGCGATGGCGAGCGGGACGCCCGTGGTGGCGAGCGACTCTGGGGCGCTGCCCGACGTCGTCGGCGGGGCGGGCGTGCTCGTGCCGCCTGGCGACGCGGCCGGCCTGCGGTCGGCCCTGCTCGGGTTCGACGACGACGACGCCGTCGCCCGAGCACGCGACGCCGGCCTGGCGCGGGCGCGGGAGTGTTCGTGGGAGGCCGTCGCGGAGCGGTACGACGAGCTGTACCGCGCGG
>JBNJCY010000307.1:0-3037 GCA_051744325.1 Actinomycetota bacterium | reverse complement strand
GCACACATCGGGGTCGTCGCAGTCGGTGCCCGAATGGGCGGCGACGCCTTGGGTCAGGCCCGCCTGGCAGTTCGTCCACGAGGCGGCCCCGTTGCCACAGGCGATCTGGGACCACGGGACGTGGACGAGCCCAGCCTCATCCGTGTAGGCGAAATCCTCGCGGCCGGCAGGTTCGGCGTACCACGCCGAGGACACCCATGAGTACCCGACTGCCTGCATCGCCTCTTCGGCCGCGTCGTCGTAGGCGTCGGTCGGTGGGATGAAACCGGTGAGGCCGTGGGAGGCGGTGTCCATCGCGAGGGCACCCAGCATGGACTCCTGGCCGACTCGCATGAGGTTCACCGAGTGCGGGACGGGCATGCCGCAGTCGAACTCCTCCGCGGAGCTGCCGTACAGCTCCGTGAACGGCGTGTAGACACACGTGTGGTAGGTACCGTGGTTGACCACCTCGAACAGCGGATTCGGAAGGACCGTGTCGAGGTAGTCCGGGGTCGTGGATGCCTCAAGGCGAACCTCGTCCCACGGGATGAGGGCCAGTGAGAACGGCAGGCCCCAGCCCGGGGCGCCGCAATGCCGGAATCCCCACCCGGCGCGAGCCTGAGCCTTATCACGGGTCTGACAGCCCTGATCCAGCCGCGGTCGGCGGCGCCCGCACGCAACCGCCAGGATGGACCCACGGGGCGGAACCTGGGGTCGGCCTGGCCCGCAATCGGGGCAACTTGCGCCGGACGATGTGAAAAGCTCTCACCATGTCTGACACTCCCGTCATCCTCCAGGTCGGGCCGCTGAAGCCTAGCCTCGCCGAGGCCCTCCGCACAGAATTCCACGCAGAGAAGCTGCCGGATGACCTGCAGGAGCGCGCCGCCCACCTCACCGCCAACGCCGAGCGCGTCGAGGTGGTGGTCACGTCCTACAACGTGGGGGTCGGAGCGGAGCTGATGACCGCCCTGCCGAACCTGCGGGCGGTCCTGATCTTCGGCGTTGGCTACGACTCCACCGACACCGCCCAGGCCCGCGAGCGCGGCATCGCCGTCGCCAACACCCCCGGCGTGCTGACCGACGCCGTCGCCGACCTCGCCGTCGGCCTGCTCATCGACACCCTCCGGGGCATCACTCGGGCCGACCGTTTCGTCCGCGACGGCAGGTGGGCCGCGGGCGAGAGCTTCCCTCTGACCCGCGAGGTCCACGGATCGAAGGTCGGAATCCTGGGCCTCGGCCGCATCGGCAGCGCCATCGCCGATCGCCTCGCCGGCTTCGACTGCGAGATCGCCTACCACTCCCGCCACGAGGTCGACGACGTCCCCCACCACTACGTCCCGGACCCGGTCGAGTTGGCGGCGGCCTCCGACGTGCTCGTGGTCGTGGTGCCGGGTGGGCCGGCCACCGAGAAGATCGTCGACGATGACGTGCTGGAGGCCCTCGGCCCGGAGGGGTACCTCGTCAACGTGGCCCGTGGGTCCGTCGTCGACCAGGAGGCCCTGGTCCGGCGCCTGACCTCCGGTCAGCTTGCCGGCGCGGGCCTGGATGTGTTCGCCGACGAGCCGAACGTGCCCGCTGCGCTGCTGGAACTCGACACTGTGGTCCTCCAGCCTCACGTCGCGAGCGGGACCGAGCAGACCCGACAGATCATGGCGGACCTGGTCCTCGACAACCTGCGCACCTTCCTGTCCGAGGGCCGACTGGTCAGCCCAATTCCCTGACCCACACCACCGACGATCCACCGCAACCGACTCGGAGCCAGACAATGAGCAGCAAAGGTGTTCTCGGTGTGCTGACGGTCGGCCTCTCGGCCCTGGCCGTCTCCGGTTGTGGGGGTGCAACCGATCCTGATCTCATGCCCGGCGAGGTACTGACGACGACGTCGACACCCACCCCCACCGAGATCATCGTCATCCCGGCGCAGCCGACCACCGAGTTCGACCCGTGTGCCGGGCTCGCCGGCAGCATCGAGATGCAGGTCCTGGTGGGACCTTCCGAGGCCGTCGGCATGGACCGCGTAGCGGTGGGGACCATCCCCTTCACCGTGACGGAACAGGACGGGCTGTTCGTGGTCGACGGCGGGGGACCGATCCTCTTCGAGGACCAGGTGTTCGAGGCCGAGTGGGGCACCTACACGGTGAGCTTCGACGCCGACAACGACGTGACCGGGACCTGCCGCTCAGCCGGTGAAGGAGCGGAACTCGCCATGACCATCGTCATGGAGGGCGCACAGCGGGTGTCCGTCCGGGCGGACGGCGTCCAAGCGGATTACCCATGGGAGGGGACGCGGACGCTGGACGTCACGCTTCCCGCCGAGGATGGGGCGACCGAGAGCGGCGAGGGCTGGACGGTCGTCCTGCGAGTCGACGGCTGACGGCGCCCCGACGCGGACCCGTGAAGGAGAATGACGTGCACGAGATCAGCCGCTACCTCGACCAGCTCGTGGCCTGGCGCCGTCACCTGCACCAGCACCCGGAATTGTCGTTCCAGGAGCACGAGACGGTCGCCTACATCGCCGCGGAACTCGCCGGCCGGCTCAGCCATGCCCGGTTCGAGCGCCTCACCCCGACGAGCCTCGTCGTCGTCTTCAAGACCGGCCGGCCGGGCCCGAAGCTCGGCCTGCGGGCGGACATCGACGCCCTCGCGGTCCAGGAGGACCGGCCGGACCTCCCGTTCGAATCCCTCACGCCCGGCCGGATGCACGCCTGCGGCCACGACGGCCACGCGGCGACGGTCATGGCGGCCTGCACCTGGATCGACGACCACCTCGAGGAGCTGACCGGCGAGATCCACGCGATCTTCCAGCATGCGGAGGAGACCCCGCCCGGAGGTGCACGGGAGATGGTGGCCACCGGTTACTTCGAGGGCTTCGACTTCATCCACGGCTTCCACTACTTCACCACCATCCCGACCGGACAGGTGGACATCAAGGACGGTCCCGCCTCCGCGAACTCCGACCTCTTCCGGATCACGATCCACGGACGTGGCGGGCACGCCTCCACCCCGGCCGTGACCCTCGACCCCGTGGTCGCCACCGCGCAGCTGGTGAACCAGCTCC
>JBNJCY010000306.1:0-3058 GCA_051744325.1 Actinomycetota bacterium | reverse complement strand
GGCTCGTTGCGCGAGAAGAGCTGCTTGGAGTGCGGGGGACGGTCGTGGGGCGGCTCGTCCCCCACGACCGTGATCGTGCCCGGGAACCCCTCGGCGCGCAGGGCGGTGACGAGCGCCGTGGCAGCGAGCCCGCCCCCGATGACGAGGATGTCGGGAATCGCGGGGTGCGGGTACAGGGGGCTCTCCATGCCGCCCACGCTAGTGTGAGGCATGCCCAGCGCGCTCCGCTCCACCTTCTCGGCGGCGAGCGTCGCACTGGCGGGCGGTGTCGTCGCCATGGCGTTGTGGGCCGACGTGCGCGCCGCGGCCCTGCTGCTCGCCGGGGCGCTCCTCGCGGCCGGCGTCCTGCGCGCGACCCTGCCCGAGGGCGTCGTGCTGACAGGTCGTGGCCGGGGCTTCGACGTCGCTGTGCTGCTCCTGCTCGCCCTGGCCGCCGCGCTGCTGGCGCCCTGGGGGCTCGCGACCGCCCCGTCGTAGCCGCGCGCGATATCTCGATGTCGAGTAATCTGGACCCGTACCGCCGTGAAAGGAAGAACGTGAGCAAGATCAAGGTTGCAGGCCCCGTCGTGGAGCTCGACGGCGACGAGATGACCCGGATCATCTGGCAGTTCATCAAGGACCGCCTGATCCACCCCTACCTCGACCTCGACCTGCGGTACTACGACCTGTCCATCCAGAACCGCGACGCGACCGACGACCAGGTCACCGTCGACGCGGCCCTCGCGATCAAGGAACACGGGGTTGGCGTCAAGTGCGCGACCATCACCCCGGATGAGGCCCGGGTGGAGGAGTTCGGGCTGAAGCGGATGTGGGTCTCCCCGAACGGCACGATCCGCAACATCCTCGGCGGCGTGGTCTTCCGCGAGCCGATCATCATCTCGAACATCCCGCGCCTCGTTCCCGGTTGGACGAAGCCGATCGTGATCGGCCGCCACGCACACGGCGACCAGTACAAGGCCACCAACTTCAAGGTCCCCGGCGCCGGCCAGCTCACCATCACCTTCACCCCCGAGGACGGCTCCGAGCCGATCCAGCACGTCGTGGCGGACTTCGGCGCCGACGGTGGCGTGGCCATGGGCATGTACAACTTCAACGACTCGATCCGGGACTTCGCCCGCGCCTCCTTCTCCTATGGCCTGCAGCGGGGCTACCCCGTGTACCTCTCGACCAAGAACACGATCCTCAAGGCCTACGACGGGGCCTTCAAGGACCTCTTCGCCGAGGTGTTCGAGTCGGAGTTCGCGGAGGAGTTCGCCGCGGCGGGCCTCACCTACGAGCACCGCCTCATCGACGACATGGTCGCAGCTGCCATGAAGTGGGAGGGCGGGTACCTCTGGGCCTGCAAGAACTATGACGGCGACGTGCAGTCGGACACCATCGCGCAGGGCTTCGGCTCGCTCGGCCTCATGACCTCCGTCCTCATGACCCCGGACGGGCAGACGGTGGAGGCGGAGGCGGCCCACGGCACCGTCACCCGCCACTACCGCCAGCACGAGCAGGGCAGGCCCACCTCCACCAACCCGATCGCCTCGATCTTCGCGTGGACGGGGGGGCTGAAGCACCGCGGGAAGCTGGACGGCACCCCCGAGGTCACCGGCTTCGCCGAGGCGCTCGAGGACGTGGTGGTCAAGACGGTCGAGTCGGGGAGGATGACGAAGGATCTCGCCCTCCTCGTGGGCAAGGACCAGCCGTTCCTGACCACCGAGGAGTTCCTCGCTGCCCTCGACGAGAACCTGGCGGCGCGGCTGGCCTGAGGAGGCCCGCGGATCAGAGTGGTGGTCCCAGCGGGGGCCGCCCCTCCGCCGTGAGTGGAGGAATTGTGAACGGGCAGCCGAGGGGATGGAGTCCGTCAGCGGCGGGGTCTACTGTCTGTGGATCGGCACAATCGGCGTGCCTGGACAACTGAAGGAATCCCGCATGACCAGATCACGGATCCGGCGCGCGATTGCAGGGGCGGCCACCCTCGCCGTCCTGCTGCCCGGCGCAGCCATCCTCATCAACCCAGCCACCGCGGCCACCGATCGGCTCGTGACCCTGGTGGGGAACCTCCAGAGCGAGCTCGGGTGTTCGGACGACTGGCAGCCCGACTGCGCCGCCACCCTTCTCCCCACCACCGGCGCCGAGGACGTCTACGCCGAGACGTTCAGCGTGCCCGCCGGCGCCTGGGAGTTCAAGGTCGCCCTGGACGGGACGTGGGACGAGTCCCATCCCGCGGACAACATCCCGCTCAACCTCGCCGCCGCCACCGAGGTCACCTTCCAGTTCGACGACGCCACGGACCTCGTCTCCATCGACCTTCCGGACCTCCCCGGTGGCCATGACGCCGCGACGGACGCGGCGCTGGTGTCCACGCCGGTCCGTGAACTGGGCGAGGGGGAGACCTTCTACTTCGTGCTCACCGACCGGTTCGAGAACGGCGATACCACCAATGACGAGGGTGGCCTCGTCGGCGACCGGATGGTGACCGGCTTCGACCCCACGGACAAGGGCTTCTACCAGGGCGGGGACATTGCCGGCCTGGCCGACCGGCTCGACTACATCGAGGGCCTCGGCACCACCGCCATCTGGCTGACGCCGTCGTTCAAGAACAATCCCGTTCAGGGCGAGGGCACCGACGCCTCCGCCGGCTATCACGGCTACTGGATCACCGACTTCACCCAGATCGACCCGCACCTCGGCACCAATGCCGAACTCGGGGACTTCATCGCTGACGCCCACGCGCGCGGCATCAAGGTGTACTTCGACATCATCACCAACCACACCGCGGACCTCATCGACTATGACGAGGGCGTCTACTCATACCGCACCATCGCGGACTTCCCGTACCGTGACGTCGACGGCAACATCGTGGACGTCTCCGCCCTCGCGGGCACCGAGCCGTTCCCCGAGTTCAACCCGGACGACACCTCGTTCCCGTACACGCCGGTCCGGCCGGTGGAGAACGAGATCATGGTCCCCGGCGTCCTCAACGACGTCACGTTGTACCACAACCGCGGCGACTCCACCTGGACGGGGGAGTCCGTCACCTTCGGCGACTTCGTGGGCCTTGACGACCTCA
>JBNJCY010000305.1:0-3063 GCA_051744325.1 Actinomycetota bacterium | reverse complement strand
CTGCTCGCGACGTCCTGGAGGAACTCGACGTCCGGCAGTGAGATGGGCTCCGTCGTGAGCGGCGACGCCAGCGACCCGTCGGCCAGGCGATCAAGGATCTCGGCCTCCTCGGTGGGCGTGGGATAGGTGATGACCTCCTTGATGAGGAACCGGTCCATCTGGGCCTCGGGCAACACATAGGTGCCCTCCTCCTCGATGGGGTTCTGGGTCGCCATCACCATGAACGGCTGCGGGACCCGGTACAGCACCCCGCCGATCGAGGTCTGGCGCTCCTGCATCGCCTCGAGCATCGCGGACTGCGTCTTCGCGGAGGACCGGTTGATCTCGTCCAGCAGCACGAGGTTGGCGTGCACCGGCCCGAGCTGGGTGGTGAGCTCCCCGGTCGTGTAGTTGAAGATCTGGGTGCCGACGATGTCGTTCGGCATCAGGTCAGGGGTGCACTGGATGCGGTGGAAGGTCCCGGAGACAGCTGCCGCCAGGGTCTGGGCCGCCGTCGTCTTGGCGAGCCCGGGGACGCTCTCGAGGAGGACGTGGCCGCCGGACAGCAGCGCAGTGGTGAGCGCGGTGCGCAGCGGCTCCTGACCGACCAACCGCTGGTCGAACACGGCGGAGACCTGCGCGAGCAGCGCCTGGGCGCGCTCCATCTCCTCGGGCGAGATACCGGTCTGGTTCACCGTGGTCCCCTCGTTCGTGCGCCGTGCCGTACGCCGTGCCGCAGGCGGTGCCGCAGGCGGTGCCGCGAGCCCGGGAGGGACCGCCGTGCCGCCCCCCGGCGCCGGCACACACCGGGAGTGGTCCGCACTAGGCTACGTATGTGACGAGCACGGCGGCAAGGAGCCCCGGCCGGGCAGTCGCCTGGCTGCTGGGCGTGCTGCCCGTCGCCATCATCGCACTCGCCGCCGGTTTGGCGTTCACGGGCGCCGCCCGCCCGAACGAGCTCGTGGATCCGGGGACCCTCGTGCGGTGGGGCCTGCCGGTCGTCACGGTGGTGGCCCGGGTGGCGGCGTTCGTGACGATCGGGGCGTTCGGGATCTGTGCGTTGGTTCTGGCTGGGCCGGGCAGGGGTTCACGCTCCCGGCAGGTTTCCCCCGCGTGGTCCCTGGCGGCGCGCATCGGGACCGTGAGCGCCGTGACGTGGGCCCTCGCCCAGGTGGCGCACGTGGTCTTCGGTTATGCGCAGGTTTGGGGCCGCCCCCTCGATTCCCCAACCTTCGGGCAGGAGCTCCGGGTGTTCCTCACCGCGACCGAACTGGGGATCACGTACTTCTGGGCCGCCGTACTGGCCATCGTGGTCTCGCTCTTCGCGGTGGCGACTGCCGGGATGACGATGGCGGCCTGGACCACCGTCCTCGGCGCGGTGGCACTCGTCCCGATCGCCCTCACCGGGCACTCCCAGGGCGCGGTGGCGCACAACCTGGCGGTCTCCTCGATGTGGCTGCACCTCGTGCCCCTGGCACTGTGGGTCGGCGGGCTCGCGACACTCGGGGTGGTGGCGCACCGCCTCGGGGACGAGCTGCCGCGCGCCGCCCGGCGGTACTCGGCACTGGCCCTCTGGTGCTTCGCGCTCGTGGGAGTCTCCGGGGTCTTCTCCTCCGTGATCCGGCTGAACTCTCCCCTCGAGCTGTTCACGACCAGCTGGGGCGCGGTCCTCGGGCTGAAGATCCTCCTCTGGTTCGGCCTCGGCGTGATGGGCTGGCTGCACCGCGAGCGCACCATCCCGCGGCTCGCCGACCGGCCGGGGCTCTTCTGGCGGCTCGCCGGGGTGGAGGTGCTCGTCATGGGTGCCGTGAGTGGGCTCGCGGTGGTCCTCGGCTCCTCCGCACCCCCCGTCCCGCAGGACGCGGTTGTGGATCCCTCGGCGGTTTTCGCGCTGAGCGGCTACCCCGAGCCCCCGCTGCCCTCGGTGGCCACGTGGTTCACCCAGTGGCACCCGGACCCGCTGTACCTGGTGGGTGCGGCGAGCGCCGTCGTCGTCTACTTGACGTGGGTCCGGCGCGTGACGCGCCGGGGGGACCGGTGGCCGGTGGGACGCACGATCTCGTGGGTGGTGGCGTGGGTGCTGTTCATCTGGGTCACCAACGGCGGTCCGTTCGTGTACGGGATCCTGCTGTTCTCGGCGCACATGGTCATGCACATGACGCTCGTGATGCTGGTCCCGGTGTTCTGGACCCTCGCCGCGCCGATCACGCTCGCGCTGCGGGCGCTGCCCGCACGCCGGGACGGCTCCCGGGGACCTCGTGAGTGGCTGCTGGCTCTGCTGCACTCGCGGTGGGCGGTCGCGTGGGCGAACCCGTGGGTGGCAGGGGTGAACTTCGCCGGCTCGCTGTTCGTGTTCTACTACACGGACCTGCTCGAGATCGCGCTCACCACCCACGTGGGGCACGTGCTCATGGTGGTGCACTTCTCCCTGGCGGGATACATGTTCGCGAATGTCATCATCGGGGTGGACCCCGGGGTGGACCGGCCGACCTACCCGGTGCGGCTCGTGCTCCTGTTCGCGACGATGGCGTTCCACGCGTTCTTCGGGCTGTCCCTGGCCAGCCTCAACGCACTCCTGGCCGCAGACTACTTCGGGCGGCTGGGCCTCACATGGTGGGTGGACGCGCAGCTGGACCAGCAGATCGGCGGGTTCGTCACCTGGGGGATCGGGGAGGCGCCCACCCTCGTGCTCGCGATCATCATGGCGATGATGTGGGCGCGCGCGGACCAGAAGGTGGCCGTCCGGCTGGACCGCAAGGCCGACCGCACCGGCGACGCCGAACTCGAGGCCTACAACCGCATGCTCTCGGAGCGTGCCGTGGCGATGGGGAGAGTCGATTCGCGTGGGGAGGTCGGGAAAACACGCTCGCCGGGTGATTGAGCACTCCTCGGCCCCCGGCTTGACCGCACTCTCCACCCGACCACTCCGCTCGAATCTTCCCTCAGCTCCTCGGCCCCCGGCTTGGCCCTTCGCGCGCTCCGCATCCCGGCCCAGCCCCGCACACCACCCGGTTCGACCCGGCCCAGCCGCGCACACCACCCGGTTCGACCCGGCCCCGCCGCGCCCAACACCCGGTTCGACCC
>JBNJCY010000304.1:0-3077 GCA_051744325.1 Actinomycetota bacterium | reverse complement strand
GGTGCTGGGTGGTCCGTGGCGTGGGGGAGGCTCCCTCGGGTGGGGGAGGGGTGGTGCTGGGTGGTCCGTGGCGTGGGGGAGCTCCCTCGGGTGGGGGAGGTGTGGTGCCTTAGCGCATCGAGAGGCCGAAAAGCCGAAGCGGCGGGCCCTTCAGGATCCCGGACCGGCGCAGCTTGGTCTCAAGCGGCGTCACCGCTGCTGCTTCCTGCCACGTCCACCGGATGAACTTCGACACCAGGAGACGGATGTCATCCTCGCGTACCTTCTCGGCAGTGACGATGTCCTCGGGAGCAGAATCCTGGCCCCGTCTGTATTTCGAGAGGCCGTCGAACTCTCCAACCGTGTCCTCGTCCTCCCAGTAGAAGTCTGTCCTGCCCACGAAATGTCCGCCTGCATCGTAGAACTTCTTCTGGAGGACTGGAAGGGGAGCGCCGAGTTGATACATGCGCGCGCGGGAGAGGGACTCCCCCGGGGATTCCGACAGTGGATCGGCACGTTCGAGGACGAGGGATGCTCGGTGTGCTCCGCGCGCTCGGCCGATTGTGTCGAGTTCCTCCCGCAACTGGGATTCGGAAGCGAGTCCATTCCTCAGGACGTGGTCCATCGCAATAAGGCCGGAGTGGAACGTGTCAGTGCGCGCGATGTCGATAACCGTCCGCGCGGGCGATGTGCACCTGAGGTTCCCAACGGCGACCTCCTCGGGCGGCTTCTTCGTGGTGTGCCGGGTCACGTGCGTCGTGCTCACTCCACCCCCTTTGTGCAGGCAGGTCACGTTGGCCTTGATTGGATAGCTGCCGAAGATCGGGATACCCAGAAGTGCTGCACCCGATTGGTGTGAGAAGAGGAGATCGTCCCCGAGCGCGACGACAGTCTCCATGAGGAGGGCGACGTGTCGCTCTGCCGGCTTCAGCCGATCCCACTCCTCCGCTGCCGCGTAGCTGCCGGCGCGGATGCGGGTGAGCACGGTCTCCTTGTTGGTCCCCGCAAGACCGGCGTAGGGCTGCCCAGGGAGGAGGCCAGATGTTGTGCGGATGACTCCGAGCGGAGCCACATTCTGTGGCGGATACGAACGCATAGGGGTGATTGTGGTGATGCCGTTCGTGTTCCCGGGGGAATTGGCACGCAGCTTGTGGATACCTGTGCGCCACCGAAGCATGTGCACTCTCCGCGGGCCGTGGTCCGTGGTCCTTGGCCCCACGGAGGCTCCGTCGGGTGGGGGGAGGTGTGGTGCCGGGTGGTCCGTGGCGGAAGGGAGGCTCCGTCGGGTGGGGGAGGGGTGGTGCCGGGTGGTCCTTGGCCCCACGGAGGCTCCCTCGTGCGAGGGAAGAGGGCGAGCGGCAGGAAGCGCGTCGGCCGGAGGCATCAGGCCTTCGGGGGCGGCCCCGGCGGGGGATTTGACCCGCATCCCGGGGTGCCCGCCCCGCCTTCCGCAGCGATTCTCGCAGCAACAGCTCGATCTGGGCGTTGACGGACCTCATGTCGTCCACGGCCCATCGCGCCAGGGCGTCGTGGACGGCAGGTTCGAGCCGCAGGAGTACCGCCTTGCGTCCCGCCATCAGTCCCCTCCCGACGACGGCGCGCCCCTCGCCACGTTCGTCGCCACGGCGGCCGTCCGCGCCGTCGTCACGCGTACAGCGAACCCGTGTTGACCACCGGTGTGACCCTCGAGTCGCTGGTCAGGACAACGAGCATGTTGGACACCATGGCGGCCTTGCGCTCGTCGTCAGCCTCGACGGCGAAGACCGACTTGGCGCCGTCCGCCACCTGCCACACCACGATGGCGGCGGTGTTGACCGGGTTGTCATCGGCGTGGTTGACCTTCAGGTCATTGGTCTCGAAGCTCCGGACCTTCACCGGGACCTTCTTCCTGGAGGTGAAGGGCACGGTCATGAGCAGGCCTGCACGCCGGATCGTGCCGATGTAGCGGCCGAGGAACTGGAGGAGGACGATCGCCCGGATGAACAGCCAGAGGGCCGATCCAACCAACTCCAGTGCGAGGAAGAATCAGTTCTCGCACCGCCCTCGCAACCGGAGCCTCCGCTTCGAGGGGTGCGAGCCCAGCGCCACGCACCTATCCTGCTGGCATGGCCACAGTCCACACCCCCACGCATGACCTGTACTTCACCGTCGACGGTCCGCAGGAAGCCCCAGTCCTGGTGCTCTCGGGATCGCTCGGGTCCCGCCTGGAGATGTGGGACCGCGTGCTGCCGCACCTCACGCCGGCCCGCCGGGTCGTGCGCTACGACCTGCGCGGACACAGCCGTTCCACCACCCCGCCCGGCGAGTACAGCGTCACGGACCTCGCCGAAGACATTGCGGTGATCCTCGACCACCTCGAGATCGAGCGGGCCGATCTCGCCGGCATCTCGCTCGGCGGCCAGACCGCGCTGGCGTTCGCCCTGCACCACCCGGACCGGCTGGACCGCCTCGTGGTCGCCAACACGGGCGCGCGCATCGGGAGCGTCGAGACCTGGACGGAGCGTGCCACCACCGTCCGAGACCAGGGCCTCGAGGCGATCGCAGACAAGGTCATCGACGGCTGGCTCACCCCACCGTTCGCCGTAGCCCATCCCGAGATCCGCGCGGGCCTGCGCGAGTCCTTCCTCGCCACGGACCCCGAGGGCTACGCCGCGTGCTGCATGTCGCTGGCCCACACCGACCTCCGTCCCCGCCTCGCCGAGATCACCGCCCCCACCCTCGTCATCGCCTCGCCCGGGGACAAGGGCACCACCACCGAGGTGCTCCGCGTCATCGCCGACGGCGTACCGAACACCACGTACGTCGAGGTCCCGGGCGCGCACCTCACCGCCGTCGAGTCCCCGGGGGAGTTCGCGGGGGCCGTGCTCGCCCACCTGACCTGACTCGCGCACCTGGCCTGTCTCGCCCACTTGGCCTGTCTCGCCCACTTGGCCGTGCTCGCCCACCTGGCCTGACTCGCGCACCTGGCCTGTCTCGCCCACTTGGCCTGACTCGCCCACTTGGCCTGTAGCTGCTACCGGCCGGATTCCCCCGCCCGCTGGAGGTCTCCCGCCCGCTGGAGGCCTCCCGCCCGCTGGACGCCCTCCAAGCGTGCGGCC
>JBNJCY010000303.1:0-3083 GCA_051744325.1 Actinomycetota bacterium | reverse complement strand
GCGGAGGTCGCCGCAGCGACGACGGTGAGCCCCACGATCAGCGGGGACATGCCGAAGGTGCGTGCGAGCCCACTGGCGCCACGCACCAGGACCTCTCCTCCGGCCACGAGCGCGAGGAGACCAACGATGATCAGGAGCACGGTCACAGCGCGAGTCTAGACAGTGCGGCGATCGGCAGTGGAACTCAGGGCTCCGCCAGCCTGCGGAGCAGGCCCGCCGCCCCGGAGACGATGACGTGCTCCGAGACAGCGAGGATCCTGTCATCGTGCGGGTTCGCCTGGTAGCCGCCCTCCTCCTGGACCACGGCGAGGGTGAAGATCCCGTCGGCCCGCAGCTCCCCGACCGACCGGCCGTCCAGCTTCCCGCCGGCGCGGACCTCCACCTCCTCCATCGTGAATGCCAGTTCCCCATGGGACATGGCGGCGTCGATGAACTCGACGACCCGGGGCCGGACCGCCAGCTCGGCGATCCGGCGCCCGGCCATGGTGTAGGGCGAGACCACCCGGTCCGCACCCGCTTGGAGCAGCTTGAGGTCGGCACCCTCCGCGCTCGCCCGGGCGACGATGAACAGGCCCGGGTTCATGGCCCTGGCCGAGAGGGTGACGTAGACATTGTTCGCGTCCGAGTCGATCGAGCTCACCAGCCCGCGTGCGCGCGCGATGCCCGCCTGTACCAGGACGGCGTCCGACGTGCCGTCTCCGGCAACGGTCCGCAGCCCGTCCGCCGCCGCGATCTCGAGGGATTCCGGCCGGATGTCGATGACGACGACGTCGTACCCGTCCGCCACGAGCTGCCGGGCCACCATGGACCCGACCCGGCCGTAGCCGCACACGATGAAGTGGTCCTGCAGTGTGTCCACCGACTTCTGCATGGTCCTGACCTCCCTCCGACCGCTGGTCACCTCGGTCAGCACAGCCTCCGCGACCACCCCGACCGTTCCGAACAGGACGCCGATCCCCGCGATGGCGAACATCATCGTCCAGACCCGCCCGGCAGGGTCCAGCTCGTTCACCTCGCGGTAGCCGACCGTGGTGAGCGTGATGACCGCCATGTAGATCGCGTCCCCGAAGGTCCAGCTCTCGAGCACCATGTAGCCGACCGTGCCCACCAGGATCAGTGCGAGTACCGAGAGCGCCCAGTACCAGACGCGCCGCACGATCGGCCCGGCCCGCCAGCCTGTCCGTGACACCGTCCACCGCCACCCGCGACCGGCCACGCGCCCACCGTACTGCGGCGGCCGCGGCGGCGGGCATGCGTTCGAGGAGCTCCAGGTCACCTGGTGAGCGAACCCCGCACCGCAAGTTCCACCGCGGTGCGAAGCAGTGTCACGCTGAGGGCCGCGTACAGCGCGGCGGCAGCCAGTCCGGCACCCTCGTAGCGATCCTCTGCCGGCAGGCCGGCCTCCCCGATCACCAGACCGACGGTGAGAACCATCGCCAGCAGGACCAACACGGCGATCCCCCAGCCACGCAGGCGTGGTTGCCGGAGCGCCCGCGTCCCAGTGAATGCGAGCAGGAACGCCGCCACGCCCGCCAGAATCAGTCGGACGAATTGCGGGCCGGCGGCGCCGTCGAGCTCGACGAGGGTCCACACGGGCCAGCTGAGACAGCGCGTCAGCGATGCCGGCCCGGCCACGACGATGCCGCTGAGGTGGAACACGAGGAGAGTCGCGACGGCAGTCCAGGCCGGCACGGACAGGACACCGCGGCGCCACGTGCGCGCCTCGACGGCGACGGCGGCGATCCCGGTGGCGATCATCGCCGTGAGGGCGGCCGCCATGTCCACCACGCCGAGCCACACCGGGATTCCGCGCAGCACGATCAGCATCCCGAACACCGCCGCCGCCGCGGCACCGGCCAGTGCGAGCCACTGGGCGCGCTTCACCCAGCGGGGCACGGCGGGGCTGCGCTGCCCGAGGATGGCGGCGGTTAGCAGAATCGGGCCCGTGAGGACCGCAACCGCGCGGTGGGTGAACTCGATCCACGGGTTGATGTCCCCGATCGGCGTGATGCGGTCCGGGTAGCAGCCCGGCCAGCTCGGGCAGTCGAAGCCGGACTCGGTCGCGCACACGACCGCGCCCATGAGCACGGAGAGGAAGGTGAAGAGGGCCGCCAGGCGGAACACCGTGCGCACGGTGGGCGAGGGGGCGAGCGGCGTCATCGATGCTCCTCTGGGGTGGGGATGCCCCGATCCTCGCAGATGCCGCGCCGAACCGGGGAACCCGGGTACCGTCGGGAGCGAGGCGGAGCACTCCGCCGGGGAGGAGTGGTCATGGTGGGGATCGCCGTCGTCGGGTCGCTGAACGCCGACCTGCTGGTGCGGGTGGCCCGCCACCCGCGGCCCGGGGAGACGCTGCACGGCTCCGGCGGGGACATCGCCCCCGGCGGGAAGGGTGCGAACCAGGCCCTCGCCGCGGCGCTGCTGGGGGGCGACGTCGCCATGGTCGGGGCGGTGGGCGACGACGCCCACGCTGGCCCCACGACCGCCCTCCTCCGTGGCGCCGGAGTGGATCTGGCCGCCGTGCGGGTGGTGCCCGGACCGACCGGGCTCGCGCTCGTCACCGTGGCCGATTCCGGGGAGAACGCGATCATCGTCGTCCCGGGCGCGAACGGCACGATGGACGCGGCCGCGGTGGAGACGGCCGCGGACACCATCGCGGCCGCTGGCATCGTGGTGCTGCAGGGCGAGATCCCCCGGGACGGCATCGAGCGCGCGGCGGCACTCGCCACCGGGCGCCTCGTGGTGAACCTCGCCCCCGTGCTCGAACTGGACCGCTGGGTGCTGGAGGCTGCCGATCCCCTCGTGGTGAACGAGCACGAGGCCGCCCTCGCCCTGGACCAGCTCGGCCTCCCCGCGCCCGACGGCACCGAGGCGGCCGTCCGCGCGCTGCTCGGGGCCGGGGTGCGCTCCGTCGTCGTCACGCTCGGGGCGGACGGGGCACTGGTCGCGGACGGCGACGGCGTGGCACGGGTGACCTCGCCGGCGGTGCGCGTCGTCGACACCACCGGCGCGGGCGACGCGTTCGCCGGGGCGCTCGCGTTCCGGCTCTCGCGGGGCGAGGGACTGAGGGAGGCGGCGGCGTT
>JBNJCY010000302.1:0-3110 GCA_051744325.1 Actinomycetota bacterium | reverse complement strand
CCGTCACGAGGAGCCGGTGACGATTGACCGGACCGAGGGCCTTCCACTCTTCCGTGGGAAGGAACACCCCGGTACGCAGTCTGGTGATCTCGCCGGAGTCACGGCGCTGGGTGATCCGGGCGTAGGGGAGTCCGTTGGTCCTGTACTGACTCGTGCGAACGGGGTGGATCTGCAAGGGAGCATCGCTGGCCATGAGTGCAGCATCGTCGGTTCGACGAGGGGACACGAGCTCGGGCCTGGTTCCCTGTGGACAGGCCTTCGCCAACGGGATTACCCAGGTCGTTCTGCAAGGTCGTGCTGCAAACGGAGGCTCCACGTGCACTCTGGACAGGAGCGACGACGTAAATGGAGCCTCCCAACGATCTCGGAGGCCGGGATCCACGCCTCCGAGATCGTTGGGAGGCTCCATTTGCGCGCGGGCGCGGTCGAAGAGGCGGCCGACGGGCAGGGGCAGAGTGCGTAGACGCGGGTGAGCAGACGCGGGTGAGCAGACGCGGGTGAGCAGAGGCACAGTGCGCGGACGAGGCCGAGCAGAGGCGGGTGCGCAGGAGACCACCGGCGCAAAGAACGGGCAAAGCTCACCAACCCGCCACGTTCGGGCTTGAACAAACCTTGGTCGAAGCGAGTAGGCTTGCTGGGCGCGCCGGTTCCAACCGCTCACGAGGAGGCACGGCTTGTCGCCACAGCAGTCGCTCGACGGCCTCTACAAAGCCACCGAGGACCTCTTGCGCGAGCACGGCGTCACCCACGGCCGGGGCCTCCCCTGGCAGCTCGACCCGCTCCCCCTGGTGGTCGAGGCACGGGACTGGGTGCCCCTGGAGCGGGCGATCGCCCAACGCACCGAGCTCCTGAACCTCCTCCTCACCGACCTCACCAACGAGGCGAAGCTGCTCACCTCGGGCCTCCTGCCCCCGGACATCGTCGCGTCGTCGCCCGCCTTCGTCCGCGCCGCCGCCGGGCTCACGCTCCCCGGCCCCCACCAGCTCTTCATCGCCGGCACCGACCTGGTCCGCAACGCCGACGGCGCATGGACCGTCCTCGCCGACCGCACCGGCGTCCCCACCGGCCTGGGGTTCGCGATGGAGGACCGGCGAGTCGTCGCACAGGTCATGGCGGCCCGCTACCGGGAGCAGCGCGTGCGCCGTATCGGCCCGTTCTTCCGCGCCATGCGGCGGGCCCTCGAGGGACTCTCCCACGTCGAGGCCCCCCGCATCGCGGTCCTCACCCCCGGCACCACCTCGCGCGCCGCCTACGATCACGCCCACCTCGCCGCCATGCTCGGAGTACCCCTCGTGGAGGGGGAGGACCTGATGGTGGAGGATGGACGGCTCTGGTCCCGCACCCTGGACGTGCGCGAACCCCTCGACATCCTCGTGCGCCGCGTGGCCGCCCCGATGATGGATCCGCTCGAGCTGCGCGGCGACTCGCGCCTCGGCACCGCCGGGATCCTCCACGCCATCCGGGAGGGGACGCTCGTCGTCGCCAACACCCTCGCGTCCGGGCTGCTGGAGAGCCCGGCGCTGTTCACCTACCTCCCCAGGCTCGCGCGGCGGCTGCTCGGCGAGGAGCTGGCCCTCCCGTCCGTGGCCACCTACTGGTGCGGCGACCGTTCGATGTGCTCCCATGTCATCGCGAACGTCCATCGCCTGATGGTTCGCTCCACCACCAGCGCCACCGTGATCGACTCCCGCGAGCTCACCCTCGCGCAGCGGGCGGACCTGTGTGCGCGGATCTCCACCGAACCGTGGGCGTGGGTCGGGCAGGAACCGGTCGAGCCGAGCGAGGCACCGTCGCTCGGACCGGAGGGCGTCAACGCGATGCCGACGGCGCTGCGCACCTTCACGCTCGCGGACAGTGACGGCTGGACCGTGATGCCGGGGGCGCTCGGCCGGGTCGGGGACGTCGAGGAGGGCCGGGCCAGGCCGGCGAAGGACGTCTGGGTGGCGGCGCGAGAACCCGCAGTCGTGGTCGAGGAGCCCGAGCCGCTGCTGCCCGGGCTCGTCCCGGTGATCTCCCCACGGGCCGCCGAGGACCTGTACCAGCTCGGCCGCCACCTGGAGCGGGCCGAGTCACTCGCCCGACTGTTGCGCGTCACCGCCCAGGGCTGGGATGACTTCCACGGCCGCCCCACGGCCGACGGCGCCGCGGACCCCACCGGCCGCGCCGCCCTGACCGCACTGCTCGCCACCCTGCGCGGGCAGGCGAACGACGGCGGCCTGCCGGACGTCGTCGCCGGCGAGGCGGAGGGCTCGCTCGCCCACGCCGTCGCGGCCGCCCACCGCCACGCGCTCGCCGTGCCCGACCTCCTGTCACAGGACACATGGCCGGCCTTCGCGGGGATCGAGCGCCAGCTGGCGCGGGTCCGCCGGAACGGCGACCGCGACGGCGTGGGGCTCGGCGTCCCGCTCGGCCGGGTCCTCACCCACCTCCTCGCACTCGCCGGGATCATGGACGAGTCGATGGTACGAGACGCCGGCTGGCACGTCCTCGAGTCCGGACGGCGGATCGAGCGGGCGAGCGGCGTCGTCGCCACGCTCGCCGACACGCATCCCCGGGTACACCCACCGGAGGTGGAGCGGCTCCTCATCGACGCCACGCTCACGGCGCACGAGTCCGTTGCGACCTACCGGCGCCGCTACCTTCGCGGCGGAATCACGGGGGTGTGGGAGCTCCTCCTCACGGACGGGGACAACCCGCGGTCGCTGCGCTTCCAGCTGGACCGGGTGCACAGCGCGTTCGGGGGGCTCCCCGCAACGCCCGAGGCGGCCACCATGACGCTGGCCGACATCTCCGACATCCTGGCGGAGGCGCCGCTCCGTTGGGACGAGGTCACGCCGGGCGGGGAACGGCGGGTCGCGGAGGACCTCGAGTCCATCCGGTGGCGGCTGCGGCTCCTCTCGGAGGAGATCACGGCCACGTGGTTCGCGCGGCCCCAGCCGAACGCATGGGCCACGGACGGGTGGTCGGAGTGAGGCACCATCACCTCGTGCACCGCACCGTCCAGGCGTTCCCCGCGCCCGTCACGTCCTCCTACGGACGGGCGCTCCTGCTGCCCCGTCAGCTCGACGAGCAGCGGGTCCACCTCGCCCAGCTCACGGTGGACCCGGCAC
>JBNJCY010000301.1:0-3138 GCA_051744325.1 Actinomycetota bacterium | reverse complement strand
CGCCGAAGTCCTGCGCCTCGTCCACGACGACGGCGTCGAACCGCTCCCCCTCCGGCACGCCCGCCGCCACCTCGGCCAGCCGCCGCGGCAGCTCTGTCTCGAAATACTCCGGGGTCACCGTCTCCGGGACCTCCAGGCCCCACCGGAAGGGCAGCTGGTGGAAGTTGCCGATGTACGCGGGCCGCTCCCGCGCCGGCCACTTCGCGGCGAGCAGCTGGAAGTGCCGCGCCAGGCCGCGGGAGTAGCACATCAGTGCCGTCCGCCTGCCCTCGCGCGCGAACGCCCGCGCCTTCAGGATCGCCAGGTTCGTCTTCCCCGACCCCGCCCCGCCGATCAACTCGGCCCGATGCTGGTACTGCAGCAGCTCGATGACCCGCTCCTGCTCCGCGGTGAGGAGGTTGCCCTTGTCCTCCAGCATGTCCGCCAGCAGCTGGTGGTTCACGATCGCCCGCTCCGTGCGCCGCAACTGCTTCACCGCGACGTCGGCGCTCGCTTCCCCGATCGGCGGATGGTGGGTGTGGGTGCGCAGCGCCGCCACGATGCTCCCGACGACGTCGCCCAGTTGCGTCGCGTCCACCACCAGGTCGCGGGGTGCGTCGGGGACGTGCCACGTGGCGGGCAGGTGCGTGTACGGGAAGACGGCCATGTGGACGCACGCCCCGATACCGGCGCCGAGGCGGGGCTGCATGTAGTCCACGAGGGCGTGCTTGGCGCGCTGCGCCTGGGCGATGGGGCTGTCGATCTGGTGCTTCTCCCGGGCACCGGACTGCATCCACCGGCCGTCCTCCAGCGAGATCATCCCGCCCTTCACCTCGAGCACCGCGGTGCCGAAGCCCGGCCAAATGACGAGGAGATCGATCTCGATCTCGTCACCCTCGGCCGTGATCCGCTGGCCGTGCATCAGGTGCGCGTCGTCCGGGAGCCCGGCCACCAGCGCGTCCCAGACCGCCTTCTCCGCGCCCGTGTCGGCGGTGAAGGCGGGGGAGGCGGGGTGGAGGTGGGGCACGCTGTCAGGCTATCGCCGGGACGCGTCGCCAATCCCGCCAACTCTCTTCGAACGACCGTATTCGGTCGCGACGCCTATCCCGGCCTCGACCTCAAGGCCGCGGCCATCCTCGAATCGGTGGTGCGCAACCACGCCCCTCGTCGACGGCAACAAACGGTTGGGATGGCTCGCCGTCGTGGTGTTCTACGGCCTCAACGACGTCGCCCTGGAAGCCCCGACGACGACGCCTACGCCCTGGTCATCGCCCTTGCGTCCGGCACCACGAGTTGTCACGCTGCCGCCACCCGGCTCGCCGAATGGCACTGACCACGCGCGGATAGTCGGTTCGCGGCGAAGGTCTGGCGGGTCGGCGTGAGTTCGCTTCTCGCTACTCCCGTCGGCGTTCGTCGATGGCGGGGTTGGGTCGGTCGGCGCGGGGTGTGGGCGTGGTGCGGCCGGGGCCGGTGGGTGGTCGTCGGGTGTCGTCGCGGTCCGGTGGCCGCTGGTGCGCGGGGACCGCCCCGGACGGCATCTCGCCAACCGGCACCTCGCCGACTGGTAGTTCTCGTCCCTTCGCGTCCGCCGGTACCTGCCGTGTATGCCGGGTCGGACCGAAGATCCGCCCGGGGTTGGGGGCCGCGGGTCGGGGGATCCGGTCGGGGTCCACCTGCCGGGGTGGGGTGAAGGTGACCTCCCCAGCCTCATCGACCACGATTCCCCAGCCGTTGCGGTGGATGAGGTGATGACACCGGGAGCACAACAGGACCGCGTTGGACAGGTCGGTGGTCCCCTTGTCGCGGTGCCACCAGCGGATGTGGTGGGCCTCGACGAAGGTGTTCTGCCCGCAGAACGCGCACCCGCCGTCCCGTTCCCCCAGGGCGAGGACCTGGGCGCGGGTGAAGGTCCGGGACCGGCGCCCCAGGTCCAGGGGCAGGGAGTGCCCGTCGAACACGGCGGGGATCAACCCGGTGTCGCACGCCAGCTTGCGGGCCATGGCCGCGGAGACGGGCTGGTCGACCCCGTCGATGGTCGCAAGGCCACGAGCCCCGAGGCCCGCGCGCAGGTCGGCCAGCTCGATCCGGACCACCATCGTCACAGCCGGGACCAGGGGGACGGTGGTGTTGCAGGCGAGGATGTGGCGGGCGAAGTCTGCCAGCGCGTCGGCCTGCAACTGCGGAACGGACCGGGTCTCGACACCCTCTCGCACGGCGGGCTGGTCGGCCTCTCCCGCGCCTGCCTCGCCACCGGTGGTGCTGGTCCCGTCCGTCTCGGGGTGGTTGTTCCCGCGGGTCTCGCGCAGTCGGGCGGTGACGTAGGCGTCCAGGGCTGTCTTGATGGGGGCACCGGTCTGGGGGTCGAGGGTGCCTTTGAGGTGGAACACTCCGGTGGCGTCCTGGGACATGGTCACCGACCGGCCCCGGTGTTGGGCCTCTTCCCGCGGCTCCTTCCCGTCGGGGTCGAGCCGTTCGGCGGCGTGCCCGACCGTGCGAAGCATCTGCCGGTAGCTCAACCGGGTGGCCTGCTCCGCCAGGGTCGCCTCAGTGGCCTCCAGTTCGACTGGGTTCGCTCGCGGGGCGACCCGGTCCAACATCGTGATGATCAACTGCGCGGCATCCACACTGATGGTCCCGGCATGCAACCCGGCCGCGACGTGTGGGTGCGCCGCCGGCAGTACCTCCCCGGCCAGGGTGCGGCGGGCCGCGGTGCCCTGGCCGACCGTCACCAGGTCCAGGGCCCGGCCGATCTGCCCACCCCGGGACGCGGCGACAAGGCTGCCGGGGGAGGCGTGCCCGGCCTTGCGAGCGAAGCTCTCCGGCCCCACGGGGGAGCGGTGGGCCACCTCCGCGGCGAGGACGGCCCCGAGGGCCTCAGCCCGGCGGGTCAACGACCCAACAGCTTTCACGACGGCCAGCAGCCCGGCGTCGGAGAACTGGTCGACGAGGACGGAGGGGTCGCCGTCGCCGGCCACCACGCCGAAGGGAGGCAATGCCGCCGTCCACGCCTGATCCAACGCGGCGACCGCGTCGGCGAGAGCACCCACAGGGGCGTGGGAAGGGTGCGAGTCGCCCGTTCCTGCCCCCGTGTACATGCGTTCGAGTGTACACCCACCCGCCCCCACACCGCAACCGCCAATCGTTGCTATAGCAACGAAA
>JBNJCY010000300.1:0-3170 GCA_051744325.1 Actinomycetota bacterium | reverse complement strand
CGGGTCCTGGACGTTCCTGCGGGTGGTATACCACCCGCAGGAACGTTCTGCGTACGCAGTTGGGAGGGCGCCACGATCCTGCGTACGCAGTTGGGAGGGCGCCACGATCCTGCGTACGCAGTTGGGAGGGCGCCACGATCCTGCGTACGCAGTTGGGCACAGGTGCACGGGCTGGTCTGGAGCTGACCCCGCGCCCGCACCGACCTGGGCCTGAGGTACCCCGCCCCAAGGATCTGAGGTAGCGGCCCCGGCGGGAACTGGGCATTCGCCCGATCTGCCGCCCTACCTTAGTCCGCCATTGTGGAACCACGATGGAAGGAGGGACCATGTACCAGCTTCAGTACGACCCCGGACTCACCAGCTACGAGATCGAACGCCGCACGGCGGCCGGAACCAACCCGGCCGGCTCGCGGCGCACGTCCGCTCAACTGATCCGCGAGTCACTGGTCCGCGAGGACCTGTGGCGGTTGCTCCACCGAGCGGTGCCACGCCGCGAACGGTGACCGGCGGCTGGTCCGAAGCAACGGGCCACGCCATACTGGCGGGTGTGGCGCACGGCAGGAGCGAGACCCCCCTGCTCGGACGGGAGGACGATCTGACGAGGATCGCCCGGGCCACCGAGCCGGGGGGCCTCGTCGTGCTCGCCGGTGCGGCGGGTATCGGCAAGACGCGGTTGGTGGCCGAACTGGTGCGGGCGACGACGGCGGCGGGTGGGAACGCCGTCGTCGGGCACTGCGTGGGACAGGCCGGAGCGGCGATCCCCTACCTGCCGTTCAGCGAGCTCCTCGCCGGACTCGAGGCGCGGAATCCCGCCGCGCTCGAGCAGGTGCTCGACCGGCACCCGGTGCTCGCCCGACTGCTGCCCGGGCACGCTCCGGCCGTCCGGGAGGCACCCGATCCCGGGGCGATCGCGGAGGCCGTGCACGCCGCGCTCACCGCCGCCGGTGCGCTGAACCGGCTGCTGCTCGTCATCGAGGACGTGCACTGGGCGGACCACTCCACGCGTGACCTCCTCACCCTCCTGCTGACCCGCGGGTTCACCACTGACGTCTCCCTCCTCCTCACCTACCGCAGCGACGACCTCCACCGCCGCCACCCCCTCCACGAGACCCTCGCCGTCTGGACCCGGCTCGAGGGGGTGAACCACCTGACGCTCGGGCCGCTGTCCGACCCCGCCATCCGGGACCTCGTCCTCCGGCTCGTCGCCACTCCGCACCCCGCGCTGGTGAAGGACATCATCCGCCGCTGCGAGGGCAACCCCTTCTTCGCGGAGGAACTCGCCGCCGCCTCGGACAGCCATGCCCTCACCGACACCCTCACGCGCGTGCTGCTCGCCCGCTACGACGCCCTCGAACCTCGCACCAAGAGCGTGCTGCGGGCGATCGCCGCGCACGGCCGCCACATCACCCACGAGCTCCTCGCCCGCGTGGTGCCCCTCGCCCCGGACGAGCTCGACGAGTCCCTGCGCGCCGCCATCGACGGCGGCATGCTCACCCTGGACCGGACCGGTGGGTACGCCTTCCGGCACGCCCTCCTGGCCGAGGCCATCGGCGAGGACCTCCTCCCCGGCGAGCGGACCCGACTCCACCGCACCTACGTGGCGGCGCTGCTCGACGACGGCGTCCTCGCCCCGCCGTCGGACCTCGAGTGCCACGCCGCCGCCGCGGGGGACGTCCCGACGGCGATCGCCGCCGCCGTCCGCGCCGGCCGGACCGCCTTCGCCATGGGTGGGCCGCGCGACGCCCTTGACCACTTCGAGAAGGCGCTCACCTGGATGGACGAGGCACACCCCGAGAGGGACGCGATCACCCTCGAGGCGGCGCGGGCCGCCCACACGAGCGGCGACGTCGCGCGGGCGATCCAGGTCCTCGCCGACCGGCTGGACCACCCCGGCACCCGCCAGGAACCGGATGGCCGCGCCCGCCTCCTCGCGGCGTACGCCCGTCAGGCCCGGTACTCCGAGCGGGAGCGCGGCGGAGACCAGGCCGCCGAGGCATACGCTCTGGTCTCGCCGGCCCCCACGCAGGCCCGGCTCGAGGTGTTGCTCGCGTACCTGGAGCACCTCATCGACAAGCGGCAGTTCTCCGCGGCCGCCCCCATCGGGGAGGAGGCGCGGGCCCTGGCCGTGCGGCTGGGCCTGGACGACGCCGAGATCGAACTGCGCACCGTCCTCGTGCGCGGCATGTACCGCACGGGGGACCTGGAGACGATGGAGTCCAACCTCCGGCACGCGATCGCCGATGGCCGCGGTGATCCGTCGGTGCAGGTGCTCGCCCGGTTGCAGCTTGCCACCCTCGAGCGCTCCCGGGGCCGCCTCGCCGAGGAACTCGCCCTCCACGACGAGGGCATCCGCATCGCGGCCGCCAGCGGGCGCTGGGGAGTCTGGGAGACCCTCGCGCGCGTGCAGGGCGCCTGCTGCGCCTACGAGCTGGGGGACTTCGATGGTGCCCTCATCCGCCTCGAGGCGAGCGATCCGGTCCCCCCGGCCGCACTGGCGCCCCTGCGGGCCGCCCGCATGCTGGTGCGGGCGGCCCGCGACGGAAGCCTCGGGGACGACCTTGCGGCGATCCGCCCGCACTGGGACGAGGCCTACATCGCGGTGCTCTCGGGCGCCGCTGCCATCGACACGTCCACGCCTGAGGAGGCGATCGCGGTGACCCGGGACGTCCTCGCCGTCCTCGACGAGGCATGGGGCGAGGGCCACGAGGCGGTCCTGCGCCTGACCGCGCTCCTCACCGGGGTGCTCGCCGATGCCGTCCCCTCGGAGAACCGGGCGACGGCCGAGCGGTGGCTCGCGCTCTGCACAGGTCACGCCGTGCGGGCCAACGACGTGGCGCGCCGGGCGGAGCGCTTGGGCGCGGAGTCACGGGTCTGGCTCTCGCGTGTCGAGGCCGACCTGCTCCGGCTGCGCTGGCGGGCCGGTGGCCATGTCGAACTCGGGGAGCTGCTGGAGGCGTGGCGCGCCACGGTCCGGGACTTCGAGGAGTACGGGCACGTGTACGAGCTGGCGCGCTCCCGGCTCCGGCTGGCCGAGGTCCTGCGCGCCGCGGGCGAGCGGTCGGAGGCCGAGGAGCTGTGCGGCGCCGTCGGCGCGGCCGCGGAGTCCCTGCCGTCTGAACCACTGCGGCGGGCGCTGGCCGCGGTTCGGCACGGCGTGACCCCGGTGGTGC
>JBNJCY010000299.1:0-3242 GCA_051744325.1 Actinomycetota bacterium | reverse complement strand
GGGATGAGGACATCCCGGGCGTTGTCGACGTCGTTGCGGCCGGCGTGGTGGACCCGCAGCTTCCGATGCCGTTTGTGGAAGCCTGGCACGAGGCTCCGTACGAGCCGGGGAACGCGAATGCCTTCCCAGCGACGTCTTTGGCATGGTGGTGGTCTCAGCGTGCCCTGTTCGCACGCGACAAGTGGCGCCTGGCCCTGGTTGTCCGACGCCAGGGCGTGGTCGTCGGGGTGCAGGACATGTCTGCCGACCAGTTTCCGCTCAGCCGCTCAATCCACACGGGATCGTGGCTGGGGCTGGTCCACCAGGGGAAAGGGACGGGGACCCTCATGAGGCAGGCGATCGTTGGTTTCGCCTTCGACAACCTCGGGGCACTCGAGTGTCACTCCGGCTATATCGATGGAAACGCGGCTTCCGCGGCGGTCAGCCGAAAGACCGGTTACCAACCGAATGGCAGGCGGCGCATTGCACAAGCAGGTCGGCACGGCGTCGAGGAGATCAGGGTTCGCGTGACCCCCGACACTTACATTCGCCCTGAGCACCCAATTGAGGTCTTGGGGACCGACGCGTTCATCCGGTTCCTGGGGATTGACGAATGAGGACACCGCCCCGGCCCGGGTGCGGCATCCAAGCCGAGGACCTTAGCCTCCGCCCTTGCCTTCGGCAGCTTCGCGGCTATGAGAGTGCGTGGTTGGACCCTACGTCGGATCCCGCCGTCACCTCTGGTGAGGTGCTCCACGTTCCCATCAATGGGCTGGGGGCTCGTCCGCGATGATGAGAGCCTATTCGCGGATCCGGGTCAGAACTCCGATTTGCGGATCTGAAGGATGTCAGGGGTTCTGTTCGCGTCCCCCGGGACCGATGGAAGACATGCCTGAGTAGTGGTGTTAGACGGCGTGTTGGGTGACGGTGGGGGCGGCGTACTCGGTGACGAGGGGGTCGTGGTGGGGTGTGGGTTTGCTCTGGGGTGGTCGGCGGCGTCAGGCTGACGATGTCTTGGTGAGCGAGCGGCCCGGCGTGTGATGTTTTCGAAGGCATCACGCCGGGCCGTTCTGACGCGAGAGGGACTCGCGCTGATGGTGACGGTAGGCGATGACGTTTCGGTTGTCGAGCTTGATTTGGGTGGGGGCCGGCTCGCGTGCCCGGGTTGTGGGGGGCGGTTACGGCCGTGGGGTTGGGCGCGACCGCGAGGCATCCGGGAGGGGTGGGGTCGGGCCGCCCGGGTAGCGTCTCATCGGCCGCGGCGGGCCAGGTGTGGGGGGTGCGGCGAGACGCATGTGCTGCTCGCGGCCTCGTTGGCGGCGCGGCGCGCGGATGGGGTGGGGGTGATCACTGCTGCGGTGGAGGCCAAGGTTGTCCTGGGACGGGGGCATCGCGGGATCGCGGTGTGGTTGGGACGGCCGGCCTCCACGGTGCGGGGCTGGTTGCGGGGTTTCGCGGCGGCGGCGGGCGCGATCGTGGAGGCGTTCAGCACGTTGACGGTGCGTGACGCCCCGGATGCGGCCGCACTGTGGCCGCGACCTGGCCGGGAGGCCGGCAGAGCGTTGGCGGTGCTGAGCGCCTACGCGACCGCGGTCGGGCAGCGTTTCGGCCTCGGCATGGTGACGTGGGCACGGGCCGGGATCACCGCCACGGGCGGGTGGTTGTTCAGCGCGGCGTGGTGGGCGCGGACCGGGCAACACGACTTCGCCCTTATGAGGGGTGGGGGTGGTAGGGGAGGGTCGCACTGAGCCCCCGGGGTCGCTGTGTGGCGCCGGGGCTCGGTTCTTGACCGTCATCTCGAAAGCAGGAGGCCCCTGGTGTCTGCTACCCCCTCGCGCGGTGGACTGTCCCGGAAGGACCGGGCGGAGAAGATCGCGCTGTTCCGTTACCAACTCATCCGCGAGGCGGCCGACGATTCGGTGTCCCCGCGTCAGCGTGGCCCGATGGTCCGGGCCCTGGCCGGGGAGCATCCCGGCCCTTTCGGGCAGCCCGTCCATGTTTCGAAGGACACCATTGACCGGTGGATCCGGGCCTGGCGGGCCGGCGGGTTCGATGCCCTCAAGCCCCGCGGGCGCACCCAGGGCCCGGTCACCGATCCCGGGGTGCTGGGCCTGGCGGAGACGTTGAAGCGGGAGAACCCGGCCCGGACCGCCGCGCAGGTCCGCCGGATCATGACCGCCACCCTGGGGGACGCCCCCTCGGAGTCCACACTGCTGCGCCACTTCCGCACCCTGGACATTCCCACCGGCACGCCCGCGGCGGCTACCGGCCGGTTCGAGGCCGCTCACCCGAACGAGATCTGGGTCGGTGACGGCCTGCACGGCCCGAAGATCAACGGCCGGAAAACCTACCTGTTCGCGTTCCTGGACGATCACTCCCGCATGGTGGTCGCCGCCCGGTGGGCCTACGCCGAGGACACGGTACGCCTCGCCGCGGCGCTCCGCCCGGCCCTGGAAGCCAGAGGCATCCCCGAGGGCATCTATGTGGACAACGGCTCGGCCTTCTCTGACGCGTCCCTGATGAGGATCTGTGCCCGCCTCGGGATCCGGCTGATCCATTCCCGCCCCTACCGGCCCCAGGGCAGAGGCAAGATCGAACGGTTCTTCAACACCGTGAACTCCCAGTTCCTCACCGAGATCACCACCGAAACCCCCGCGACCGCGCAGCCGGCCACCGGCACCCACGTGGCCTCCCTGGACGAGCTCAACGCCCTGTTCACCTCCTGGGTGGAGGTCGTCTACCACCGCGCCGTGCACACCACCACCGGGCAGTCCCCGCTGAGCCGCTGGCAGGCCGGCTGGGACGGCCGTCGCCCCAAACGCAAGGACCCCGACGTGATCGCCGAAGCGTTCCGCTGGTCCGCGCAACGCACCGTCACCAAGACCGGCACAGTGTCCCTGCACGGCAACACCTACCAGGTCGACCCGCTCCTGGCCGGGGCCCGCGTCGAACTGATCTACGACCCCTTCGACCTGACCGACCCCATCGCCGTCACTGCCGCCGGCGGGATCCCGGCCGGGCAGGCCGTGCTGCTGGAGATCTCCCGCCACGTCCACCCCAAAGCCGCCCGCGCCACCGCGGACACCGATACCGGCGCCACCACAATGACCTCGGGGATCGACTACCTCCGGCTCATCGAGACCCGCCACAAGGAAACCATGACCGCCCAGCCCATCACCTTCACCACCCTGACCGACACCACCGCCGGCGACGCCGGCACCGATGTCCAGGAGGTGGCACGGTGAGTATCGATCGCCTCCAAT
>JBNJCY010000298.1:0-3265 GCA_051744325.1 Actinomycetota bacterium | reverse complement strand
TCCGCCTCATGGTGGGAGGGATCCACGACCTCGGCTACGACGTGGTCGTGGATCCCGCCCACCATGAGGCGGAACTCCGCGACGCGATCCCCGCCGTCCTGGTTGCCCTCCGAGGCGTAGCTGCCCTCGGGGACGTTGAAGTGGAACGGGTCGTAGCCCCAGTTGAAGGCGTCCTGGTCCGCGACGGCGGTCACCGCCGCCTGCTGCTCCTCCGAGTCCGGCGCCGCGTCCGCGGGTATGTCAGGGACGAGCTGGTCGCCCCGGTCCTCCGGGATGGTGGCGATGTCGAACGACGGCAGGAGGTGCAGGGTGTTCATCCCCGCCTCCGCCAGCTCACGCAGGTGCGCCGTGCCGTTCGTGCCGTCGAGGGCGAATGCGGCGTAGGTGCCGCGCAGGTCCTCGGGCACCGTCTCGTCCGTCGCCGAGAAGTCGCGAATGTGGAGCTCGTAGATCGTGCGATCCGCGAACTGCTCGATCTCCGGGCCGGGCGCATCCAGCCACAGCTCGGGCATCCAGTCCTCGGAGTCGAGGTCGACGATCACCGAGTGCTTGGAGTCCAGCGTGAGGCCCACAGAGTACGGATCGGTGACGAGGTTGTCCTCGACCTGCCCCGTCGTCGGGGCGTACACCTCGACGTCGTAGAGGTGGGCGAGGTCCTTCCACCCCTCCTCTCCCGTGATCGTCCACGTGCCGTCGACCTGGCGGCCCATCGGCAGGACCGTGGCGGCGGACGCGATCCCGTCCTCGAAGAGGTGCAGGTCCACGTCCTTGGCCGTGGGCGCCCAGAGCGTCAGGTTGGGCACGCCGTCGTCGAAGGCGACGCCGAGTTCCCGCGTGCGGGCGCCTGCGGCGTACAGGTCATCGAGCACGCCCGGGATCTGCACGCCGGTGAACACCTCGGCGAGCCCGTCCGGGCTCTCCTGCAGCACGAGGAGCTGCCCGGTGAGGGCCTCCTCGATGGCCGCCCGGTCCACGCCCTGGAGCGTGAGGGCGAGGAACCCGGCGAGGTGGCCGCGGTTCTCCAGCTGCTCGGGCGTGAGGCCGGCCGCGTTCCAGGTGAGCTCACCGAGGGCCGCCCCTCCGGTGACCGAGCCGTCCACGAACTCCATCCCGCCCGCAGGGGCGGCGTACAGCGTCCACGTGGTGGCGGCGGCATCGCTGACCAGCCCGGCCGGCCAGGCGATCGTGGTCTCGTCGATCCAGTGCCCGAGGAACTGGCCCGTGCCGGCGACCGGCGGGTCCTCGACCTCGATGGTGAGGAGGTGGGTGACCGGGTCGTAGGTGAAGGTCACCATCTTGCCCGAGGTCGTGGAGAACGTGATGTTCGCGCCGCCCAGTTCCCCGCCCTCGCCGTAGTTCTCGTCCCACGACCTGTCGTGGGCGACCTTGACCTCCCAGGACCCCGTGGGGATCAGGTCGGTGGCGAAGGTGAGAATGCCGTCGAGGTCGAGGTCCTGCATCCAGGTGACCATGCAGGCCGGCATCCAGTCATCCGGGCAGCCGATCTCCTCGTTGAAGCTGCCGGGCAGCGTCACGATCGGTCCCTCGGCCGTGCTGGAGGCGTAATGCGTGACCGGGTCGTACCAGAAGGTGACGGACCCGCCGGCGTGCGAATAGGCGATGTTGGCCCCGTTGGGCACGCCGCCGGCGCCGTAGTTCTCGTCCCAGGTGCCGCCGATCGCGACCTTGTACTCGTAGTCGCCGGCGGGCAGGTCGAAGGTGCGGGTGTACATCCCGGAATCGGCGTCGAGCGTGAGCTGGGCGGCCTCGCAGGCCGGATCCCAGTCACCAGCGCAGCCCATCTCCGAGTTGTGGCTGCCGGGGACGGTGACGAAGAGCTCGCCCGGGTCGGTCTCGGGCACCACGCCGGAGAGGTCGACGCCGACCACCCCGAAGCTGGAGGCGGCGGAGCGGGTGCCGTCGACGTCCACCGTCACGGCGCGGTACTCGACCGGCGTGCCCGCAGGCAGCCCCACGAGGTCGTGGAAGACGCGCGGGGTGTCATCCTCGGCGGTGCCGAGCGGGTGGTAGTCGGTCTCACCCACGACCCGCCAGGAGAAGGAGGTCTCCGCCCAGCGGTCGTCGGCGACGTCCGCCGTCACGGGAACCATGCCCTCGAGCTTGGCCCCTGCCACCGGGGTGAGCGTGAGCGCCTGCTCCCCACCGGCGTCGGCGACCGTCCGGTCCGCCCGCAGGACGACGGCGGAGAGCGCCGGGACGGTGATCGTGACCTCGCCCTCGGCAGACGCGGTCACGCCGGTTGCGGTGCCGTACAACGGGGCGTAGGTGGCTCCGGGGGTGAGGGTCGCGAAGGAGACCTCACCTACGGTGGTCTGGTTGTTTGCCGCGACCACGTATTCCACCTTCTCGTCCCGGTCGATGCGAGCGAAGGCGTAGACACCACCGCCGTCGGCCGCGAACAGCTCGACCTGGGCGCCCGTGTCGAGGGCCTCATGCGCGTCGCGCAGCGTGGCGAGCCCGGCGATGTGGTCGTACAGCAGGCCGCCGGGGTCGAAGTGGTCGCCCGTCCCGAAGATGCTGCCGTCCAGCAGCGGCTGGTCCTGGTACTCCTCGGTGAGGCTCGGGAACATGGACTGGCGGGCGGACTTGTCGCCGCCGAGACCCACGAAGCCCTGCTCGTCACCGTAGTAGACCACCGGCTGGCCGCGGGTGAGGTACATGAACGCGTGGGCGAACTCCGAGCGCGCCAGTTCGTCGCCGGCGCCCTGCAGCAGGTAACCGACCCGGCCCATGTCGTGGTTGCCGAGGAAGGTCGGCAGCGCGGATGACGACGAGTGGTCGGTGGTGTAGTGGTCGTCCGCGGCGAAGAGGGCAGCGGGACCCTGGGCGCTCTGGCCCTTGGCGTAATTGACCGCGACGGACTGGAAGGTGAAGTCCAGCACCGAGGTCATGTCCGTGTCGCGGACGTAGGGTGCGAGCTTCGTGGCATCGGCATCATAGACCTCACCAAAGGTGAAGAACTCGTCGGTGACCGGGGTCGTGAGGGCGTGGTCCGCGATCGCGGCGGTGAAGACCTCCCAGAATTCGAAGTTCACGTGCTTCACGGTGTCGATGCGGAAGCCGTCGATCCCCATGTCCATCCACGCGGTGTAGATGTCGGTCATCGTGTCCACGACGAGCGGGTCCTCGGTCATGAGGTCGTCAAGGCCCACGAAGTCGCCGAAGGTGACGGACTCCCCCGTCCAGGTGGAGTCGCCGCGGTTGTGGTACAACGTGACGTCGTTGAGGACGTCGGGGACCATGA
>JBNJCY010000297.1:0-3278 GCA_051744325.1 Actinomycetota bacterium | reverse complement strand
CCAGACCAGCAGGGCGATGATCAGCAGGACTCCGACTATCGTCCAGACAAGGTTGGAACCACGCATGTGACGGTCCTTTCCGGGAAGGTTGTGTCGTAGGTCACACACTACCGGACTTCCGTTCCGAGCACATGTCGGTTGGCGTTACCGCGGTAACGGGTGATCCTCGAAGAACTCCCACATCGTCGCGGTGGCGTCGATCGCCGGGGACGTGTACCCCGCGATGAATGCCGGCAGAGGGTCGCCGCCCGGCCACGTGTGGCCGCCGTCGGCGATGGTGTGGAGCACGACGTCGGCGCCCGCGTCGCACCGCGACCAGCGGGTGCCGCCGAGCACGCCCTCCGCCGGGAGCGCGGTCTGCTCGGTGCACCCGTTGCGGGCGGCCAGGTCCGCCATCCACGACGCGACGTCGGGCGCCTCGTCCTCGGAGCTGTCCAGGGGGCCTCCCCCGAAGGGCACGATCTCGTCGGCCAGGCCATGGAAGGCGATGAGGGGGACGGGCCGGGTGCGGTCGCAGGACTCCCACGGGTAGGTGAACAGTCCGGCCACCGTTCCGATCGACGCGATACCGGGCAGCTCGCACGACAGGACGAACGCCATCCCACCACCGTTCGAGATGCCGGCGACGTGGATCCGGTCCGGGTCGACCGCGTACTCCCCGGACAGGTGATCGATGAGATCAGCGATGAACGTGACGTCACGATCGGTCTGCGGTGCGTCCGGGCTGTGGGAGGCCCACCGGAGGGGGAACCCCGTTCCCTCCGGGTGGACGACGATGAAGCCCTCCTCGTCGGCGAGGTCGTCCCAGTTGCTGATGTCCCGCTGGTTGGCGGGCCATTGGGCGAACCCGTGGAGGTCCACCACCAGCGGGACCGGCTCACCGGGGACGATTGACTCCGGGACGTGGAGCAGGTAGCGGCGGGTCTCCCCCGAGGTCAGAATCTCGCCGTTGGTCCGGTTCGCCACCTGGAAGGCGGCCCAGCCGATTGCCGGCAACCCGACGATGAGGGCCACGAGCGCGATCAGGACCCAGCGGAGGACCCTTTGGCGAGGGCGTGCGCGTTCGGCCATGCCCGTATCCCACCACGTCCGAACCTCGGCGCCTAGAATTGATCACCACACGAGAGAGGGAGATCGCAGTGGTCGTGGTCACGGGAGTGGAAGTGGTCGTCAAGCCGGAGCACGTCGAGGCCTTCGTCGAGGCGACTCTGGAGAACCACCGCGCGTCGGTCCGGGAGCCGGGCAATCTCCGCTTCGACGTCCTGCGCTCGCAGGAGGAGCCGGAGAGGTTCCTGCTCTACGAGGTCTACGACTCTCCCGAGTCCGCAGCCGCGCACAAGCAGACCCCGCACTACCTGCGGTGGCGCGAGGTGGTCGCGGACATGATGGCGTTGCCGCGCCACGGAGTGCCGTACACGGCACTCGCCCCGGCCGACCCGGCGGACTGGTAGGCGCACGGTGACGGACTTCACCTTCGCCGCGCCCGGTCGCTTCATCTTCGGCGCGGGATGCGCCGCCGACCTCCCGGAGGTGGTGCGCGGCCTGGGTCAACGGCCGGTTGTCATCACCGGCTCACGCCCGCAGCGGCACCGGGACCTCCTCGACGCGCTCGGCGCGCCGCTCGTCCTCCCGACGGCGCACGAGCCGGACGTGACCGCGGTGCGCGACGCCGTCGCCGCGGCACGCGCCGAGTCCGCCGACGTGGTGGTCGGGATCGGGGGTGGCGCGGTCATCGACGCCGCCAAGGCCGTGGCCGCGCTCGTGTCCGGCGACACGGACCCGCTCGACCACATGGAGGTGGTCGGCCGAGGCCTGCCCCTCCCCACTCCGACCCCCTGCGTCGCCGTGCCGACGACGGCGGGGACCGGCTCGGAGATGACCGCCAACGCGGTGATCGCCTCCCCCGACCACGGGGTGAAGGCCAGCATCCGGGGGGCGTCGATGCTGCCGCGGGTCGCCCTGGTGGACCCCCTCCTCACGCTCGGGTGCCCGCCCGACGTGACCGCCGCCAGCGGGCTCGATGCGCTCACCCAGTGCTTGGAACCATTGGTGTCCCGGTTCGCGAACCCCGTGACCGACGGCTTCTGCCGGGAGGGCCTGCGGCGCGCCGGCGCAAGCCTGCGGCGGGCATACGTGGACGGGTCCGACGTCCCGGCCCGCACGGACATGGCGCTGGCGGCCTCGCTGTCCGGGCTCGCGCTCGCGAACGCCAAGCTCGGTGCGGTGCACGGCTTCGCGGGAGTCCTCGGCGGAATGATCACCGCCCCACACGGTGCGATCTGTGCCGCACTGCTGCACGCGGCCTGCCGGGTCAACATGCGGGCGCTCGCTGACCGGGACCCGGAGAACCCCGCACTCCTGAGGTTCGAGGAGGCCGGCGAACTCCTCGGCGGGGTCTTCGGGATCCACCCCCTCCTCGGGTGGCTGGAGGACACGACCGTGGAGCTGGGGATCCCCGGGTTGCGCGAACTCGGCCTCGGCGAGGACCGGATCGAGGAGGCCTGCAAGAAGGCCCGCGCCTCCTCCAGCATGAAGGGCAACCCGATCGACCTCACGGACGACGAGCTGCGGGAGATCCTGAACGCGTCACTGTGAGCGCGCACTCCGTGGGAAGCGGCAGCCGGGCGGGTCGGCGCGCTCAGTCGGCTGGGGGCGCGGCGTCCGCGGCGGTGTCGGCGGCTCCCTGTGATGTCCGGAGCGAACGGGCGCCCTCGACCAGATCCTCCTCCCGCTGCTCCTTCTTGCCGATGTTCTGATCGTCACGGGCAGGGAGCTGGATGTTCACATCCGCGCGGATCCCGGCCTGGAGCTGCCTGCCACGCTCGAGTTCGGCGTCCACCTCGGCGCCGAAGAGAAGCGCCAGGTTCGTGATCCACAACCAGAACAGGAAGATGATGACGCCGGCGAGCGCTCCGTAGGTTCCACGGAAGTTCCCGAAGTTGGCGACGTACAGGCTCAAGCCCAGAGACGCGACGACGGCGATCACGATGGCGATGACGGCCCCGGGGCTGATCCACCTGAACTTCGGCTGGCGGACGTTCGGGGTCCAGTAGTACAGCAGCGCGGCGCGGACGACGATCCCCAGCGGGTGGCGTCCTCGCCACGGGCGGGCGGACGGTGACGGTGCGTGTCCGGTTCCCCGCAGCAGGTGGTCCAACTCGAACTGGCCGAGCGGGACCTGTGAAGGGCCGGTCCAGCTAGACGGCAGTCACAACACCGGTGAGGAGCAGCACCGCGATGATGATGCCCAGCACCACGCGGTAGACCACGAATCCGGT
>JBNJCY010000296.1:0-3281 GCA_051744325.1 Actinomycetota bacterium | reverse complement strand
GTTCTTGGTGGGTGCCCTTTCTTGGATCTTCCTGCCCACCCTGTTCAGGGACGCCGGGATCAGCGACGAGCTCATCGCCATGTGCATCGCGCTGGCGCTGTTCCTCATCCCCGTCCACCCCCGCCTTGGCATCCCCCTGCTGGACTGGAAGACGGCCAAGGAGATCCCCTGGGACATCCTGCTGCTCTTCGGCGGCGGACTGTCGCTCTCATCGATGTTCACGGCCAACGGGCTCTCGGCGTGGATCGGCGAGGGGACGAGGGGTATCGGCGGGCTACCCGTGGTGCTCATCGTGATCGCGGTCGCCGCCCTCATCACGTTCCTCACCGAGATGACCTCCAACACCGCCACCGCCGCGGCATTCCTGCCGATCATGGGCGGCGTGGCCGGCGGCATCAACCAGGACATCATGCTGCTCGTCATCCCCGTGGCTCTCGCCGCCACCTGCGCGTTCATGCTCCCCGTCGCCACCCCGCCCAACGCCATCGCCTTCGGGTCCGGTTACATCCGCATCGGGGACATGGTGAAGGGCGGCATCTGGCTCAACATCATCGGCGCGGTCCTGATCACGACCACTGTGATGGTCATGGGTCCGCTCGTCCTGGGGATCTCCCTCGGCTGACGGCAGGATCCACGATCCGCCGCTACCGTGAGCGGCATGCACCTCTCCCCCGCCACGCGCGCCGTCGCGCTCGGCCGCCCGCCCCGAACTCCCGGTGCGCCGGTGAACCCGCCGGTCACGTTCACCTCCACCTACATCGCTGACGCGCCAGTCAACTACGCCCGCGTCTCCAACCCCACGTGGGAGGCCCTCGAGCAGGTGCTCGGCTCGCTGGAGGGCGGGCACGCGCTCAGCTTCGCCTCCGGGATGGGGGCGATCGCCGCCGTCGTCGGGCTGGTGCCGGTGGGCGGCGTCGTCGTGGTCCCGCAGCATGCGTACAGCGGCACCACCGCCCTCGTCGCCGAGCGCGCGGCCGCCGGCGCGCTCACCGTGCGTACCGTGGAGGCCGACGACGTCGCCGCGATCGTCGCCACGGCCGCCGGCGCGGACCTGCTCCTCCTCGAGACGCCGACGAACCCGATGATGGAGGTGACCGACGTTCCCGCGGTCCTGGCGGGCCTGGCGCGGGCGGACGCGAGGCCGGTGGTGGCCGTCGACAACACGTTCGCCACCCCGGTGGTGCAGCAACCGCTGGCATGGGGAGTGGACGTGGTGATCCACTCCGCCACGAAGTATCTCGCCGGGCACTCGGACGTGCTGCTGGGCGCGGTGGTGGTCGCGCCGGAGCGCGCGGACGTGCTGGAGAGGTTGCACACCCACCGCACCCTCCACGGCGCGATCCCCGGGCCGATGGAAGCGTGGCTCGTGCTGCGCGGGGTGCGGACGCTGCACGTGCGGCTCGAGCGGGCGTCCGCGACGGCGGCGCTGCTCGCGGGACGGCTGGCCGGCCATCCGTCTGTGGAGCGGGTCCGGTACCCCGGTTTCGGGGCGATGCTCGCCATCGAGGTGGCCGGCGGCGCTGGCCCCGCCGAGGCCGTGTGCGCAGCAGCGCACGTGTGGACCCACTCCACCAGTCTGGGCGGGGTGGAGTCGCAGCTCGAGCGACGACGTCGTCACCCGCTCGAGGTGGCGAGCGTGCCGGAGAACCTCGTGCGGCTGTCGGTGGGGATCGAGGATCCCGAGGACCTGTGGGTGGATCTGGACCAAGCGCTGGGGTCGGGCATATGAGGCCGCGGAAAATAATTGGATTGTGCACACTGCATCCAAGGAGGGCACTTCCGGCGAAGTACAGGGTGAGAGCTGCGAACGACGGCTTGTACCAACCCAAGGAGTGACCATGAACATCAAGATCGCCGCTGCGGGCAGTGTCGCCGCCCTGCTGTTCCTTGCCGGCTGCGCCACGGACGCCGACGAGACCGCGACCGAGACCACCGCCACCTCGGCGGAGACCATGACCGAGGAGCCCATGGAGGACGAAGCCATGGACGAGCCCGGCACGATCGTGGACGTGGCCGCGGCAAACCCCGACTTCGAGACCCTCGTGGCCGCCGTGACCGCCGCCGACCTCGTGGAGACGCTTTCCGGTGACGGCCCCTTCACGGTCTTCGCGCCGACGGACGACGCCTTCGACGCCCTTCCCGAGGGCCTCCTCGACGCCCTGCTGCTGCCCGAGAACGTCGATGCCCTGACCAGCATCCTCACCTACCACGTCCTGCCGGCCGAGGTGATGAGCGCTGACGTGAGCGCCGGTGAGGTGGCGACCGTCGAGGGCTCCACCATCGCGATCACGACCGACGACGGCGTCATGGTGAACGACGCTACGGTCGTCGCGACCGACGTGGAGGCCTCCAACGGCGTCATCCATGTCATCGACGCCGTCATCGTGCCACCGACGGTGGACGTGAACGCGCTCCTCGACTGACGACACAGCACACCACGAGAGAGGAACCCGCCCGGCCGTGCCGGGCGGGTTCCGTTCGTAACCACCCCCAAGTGGCGCCGAAATCGAACGGCACGCCGGCGAGCCGGCGTGCCGTTGGAGGCGGCTACGCCGCTGCCCAAGCCTTATGCCCGGGGTCGGTGTTGTGCGCGTTGATCGTGGTCCGCCGCGCCGCGCGGTAGCCGACCTCCCCCACCCCGGCCGCCCGCAGCGCGCCAGCCACCCCTGCTGGGACGCTCTCCCCGTCCCTTGTGGTGGTCTCCGCGGCGGGGTTCTTCTCCGTGGCCGCCCTCGCCATCCGGGCGTCGACGGACCGCAACCGCTCCTGCGCCGCGTGCAACGCGGCCGTGTGTTTGAACGGTTCCCCCAGCCGCAACTCGGCGTCCCCGCGCTCCACCTCCAGCTCGCCACGTTGCGTCTCCAGGCGGGCGATCTGCTTCTCCACACTGGCGACGTAGTGCTCCAACCGGGTGACCAACCCGCGGCACGATTCCCCGCCCAGCAGGTCGCCCAACGACACCACCATCGGTGGCATCCCTGGCACGTCCTCCAGGCGCAGCATCACGTCGGAGGGGGTGTCCCACGCCGGCCGTGGACTGATGGTCGCCTCCACCTCCAAGCCTCCGATGCTCGCGAAGTGACCGAGCGGGAGGTCCTGGGAGGGGGAGCGCCAGGACCCGATCCGCACCTGATGGGTCCTCCCCCAGGCGCGGAGAACCTCTGCTGCGTCGGCGCGGGTGGCGACGGTCTGGCCGGTGATCACGGCGCGGAACGCGTCCCCCTTCGTCGACACCACCCGGCCCGCGGCGGCGCGCAACACCGGCAGCTGGGCGTCGATCC
>JBNJCY010000295.1:0-3316 GCA_051744325.1 Actinomycetota bacterium | reverse complement strand
TCCGGCTCCGAGCCCCGCCTCCTCGCGGACGTCGAGGTCCACGACTTCGGCGAGGCCCCGCTCGTCCCGTTCGGGCGGAGCGGCGTCCTCGGCGTCGCCTCCGTCCGGGGCGCGGGGGTGCTGTTCGAGATCGAGCCCGACGTCGGCCCGCGCGTCCTCCTCGGTGGGCACCTCGTGGTGACGGGGGCGGCCGAGGCGGGTGGGACCGTCGTCGTCGCGTACACGGACCCCACGACGCCGGGCGAGGTGGGCGCCGTCGTCGACGGCGAGGTGCGGGCGCTGACGGACTTCGCGGCGCCGCTGCGCCGGGCCACGGTGACGGCGCCGCAACGCGAGTTCACCGCCACGGCCTCCGACGGATACCCGGTCCACGGCTGGGTGTACCTGCCGGAGGGCGACGGGCCACACCCGGTGCTGCTGAACATCCACGGCGGACCGTACGCGCAGTACGGCTGGGGCTGGTTCGACGAGGCGCAGGTCTACGCGGCCGCCGGGTACGCGGTGGTGCAGTGCAACCCGCGCGGGTCGGCGGGGTACGGGCGCGAGCACGGCCTGGCCATCCGGCACGCCATGGGCACCGCGGACAGGACGGACGTGCTCGCGTTCCTCGACGGCGCGGTGGCGGAGTTCGGGCTCGACGGCGCGCGGGTGGGGATCCTCGGGGGTTCCTACGGCGGGTACCTCACCGCGTGGACCATCGCCCACGACCACCGGTTCGCGGCCGCGATCGTGGAGCGCGGCTACCTCGACCCGGTCAACTTCGTGGGGACCTCGGACATCGGCTGGTTCTTCTCCGACGCCTACACGGGCTCCGATCCGGAGCGGATCGCGGCGCAGAGCCCGATGGCACACGTGGGGGCCGTGCGGACGCCGACCCTGGTGCTGCATTCCGAGCAGGACCTGCGCTGTCCGCTGGAGCAGGCGCAGCGGTACTTCGCGGCGCTGCTGCGCGGGGGCGTCGAGGCGGAGATGCTCGTCTTCCCGGGGGAGAACCACGAGCTCTCGCGCAGCGGTTCCCCGTGGCACCGCAAACAGCGCTTCGACGCGATCCTGGAATGGTGGGGACGGCACCTGCCGGTGGGCTGAACGCCCAGGGGCGGTCTACGGGTAGAGGCCCCGCAGGCGGTGCGCCATCGCAACCCGTTCCACCGCCATGATCGTGGCCGCGGCGCGCAGGGTGAGGTCGTGGTCTCGCGCGTACCCGGTCACGGCCTTCCACGCGCCGACCATGCGGGAACTCAGCCGTTGCTGCACATCCTCGGCGGACCACCAGTAGGACTGGTTGCCCTGCACCCACTCGAAGTAGGACACGATCACCCCACCAGCGTTGGCGAGGATGTCCGGGACCACGAGGATGTCCTTCTCCGCGAAGATCTCATCGGCCTGGGCCGAGGTGGGTCCGTTCGCACCCTCCACGATGATCCTCGCGGACACGCGCGGGGCGTTCTCCCGGGTGAGGACGCCCTCGAGTGCCGCCGGGACGAGGACGTCGACGTCGAGTTCGAGCAGGGCGTCGCGATCCAGCGGGTCCCCGCCCGCGAAGTCCACCACCGAGCCGGTGCGGTCCACGTGCTCCTCGAGCGCGGGCAGGTCCAGGCCGGACGGGTGGTGGATCGCGCCGTACTGGTCGGAGACCGCCAGCACGTGAGTCCCTGCGTCCCAGAGGAAGCGGGCGGCCCCACGGCCCACCTTGCCGAATCCCTGGACGGCGGCAGTCGAGTTCTCCGGCCTCAGCCCGCGCGATTCCATCGCCGCCAGGGCCACGTGCACGACTCCGCGCGAGGTGGCCTCCCGTCGTCCCTCCGAACCGCCGAGGGAGATCGGCTTGCCGGTGACCACGCCGGGCACCGTGTGGCCCACCGCCACCGAGTAGGTGTCCATGATCCAGGCCATGGTCTGCTCGTCCGTGCCCATGTCAGGTGCCGGAACGTCCTTGTCGGGGCCGAGGATGGGGATGAGCTCCGAGGTGTAGCGGCGTGTCACCCGCTCCAGCTCGCCCGGCGAGTAGTTGCGCGGATCGATGGCCACCCCGCCCTTCGCACCGCCGTACGGTACGTCCAGGAGCGCACACTTCCACGTCATCCACATCGCGAGCGCCCGGACCTCGTCAAGGTCGACGTGCTGGCTGTAGCGGATACCGCCCTTGGCGGGGCCCCGCGTGAAGTTGTGCTGCACCCGGTGGCCGATGAAGACCTCGTGCTCGCCGTCGTCGCGGTGCAGGGGAATCGAGACGGTCACCTCACGGCGCGCGTTCGCGAGCAACTGGTACTGGCCCTCGGACAGGCCGAGGAAGTCGACGGCGCCACGCAACTGCGTGCGGGCCTCCTCCAATGGGCTGAGGTCGGCACTGGCCTCCGGGAGTTCAAGGGTGGCGGTCATGGCTCCTGGCTTCGCTTCGTCGGGCGGCCCGGGGTGTGGGTCGTGTCACACCAAGCCAACCACGCGGGCGACGTGTCCGCAGCCTGACGAGCCTCGCCATGGCGACCGGTTGTTCAGCCACCAGTTCAGCCGCGGTCCTGCCACGTCCGGACGCGGACCTCGTTGCCCTCCAGATCAGCGAGGACCCAGGAGGCGGGGGCCTCGTCCGCCACCGTCCGCCCGCCCGCGGCGAGCGCCGCGGCCACCCGCCGTGGCGCTTCGTCGTGCGGGAGGGTGATCTCGAGCCGGACCCGGCCCGGACTCTCCCCCGGCTCGGAGCCCTCGCGGATGGCGACCCCGGGCAGGAGGCGGTCGGGGTCGGCGAGGGTGGCGCCGTCGTCGGACGCGAGCCCCAGCACGGCCCGCCAGAAGGGCGCGATCGCAGCGCCGTCGTGGGCGTCGATGGTGATCTCGACGGCGGCCAGCCGGCCGTTGTCCGGGACGTGTCCCAGGTACACGAGGAGCGCGCTGACCTCGTTCGCGAGCAGCACGTCGCGCTCCGAGACGCCGCCGAGGCTCGGAGTGGTGAGGGTGAGGTGGACGCGCGATCCGCGGAGGTCGATGTGCGGCGGGTCGCTGTAGGGCAGGGCGAGCTTGCCGACCTGGCCGACGAAGTCGAGCGCGGTGGGGAAGCTCTCGAGGTCCACGTGGAGGTGCAGGGCGCCGCGAAGGTAGCGCCAGCCGGGTGCGCTGGCCTGGGCTGCGGCCGGGGAGAGGACTGAGCCGGTCATGTATGAAATGGTGCAGCGGCCGGGGCCGTCGCGCCAGTGGTTCCGCGCTGCTGCGTAGGCTGGCAGCGTGAACGTCCTCGTGCGCCACCTGGCCTCCATGATGAAGCTGGGGACCATCGGCTTCGGTGGTGGGAGCGCGATGATCCCGGTGTACGAGAAGGAACTGG
>JBNJCY010000294.1:0-3321 GCA_051744325.1 Actinomycetota bacterium | reverse complement strand
CCCCACAAGACCCGCAGGATCGTTCGGCGGGCGCAGTTGTGGGGGCAATGGGCGCAGTTGTGGGGGCAGATGGACGCAGCTATGGGGATGGGACACAGCGGTGGGGATGGGCGCAGCCGTGGGGGATCCTGGACGGTCATCTCGTCCGCGTGCGACTGGTCGAAGTCCGGGCGACCCCCTCCCCGGCCGGAGAGAACCCACGGATCGGTCACAAGAGCCACATTCGGAGGGCGGTCGTTGGGACTCGGGTGACAGCAAGGCCCGCCGTCGTGCTGACGGCGGGCCCTGCGGGAGGGGTGGCTGGGGTCAGGGGCGAACCTGTCCAGCTCGCCGGCCCATCAGGAACAGTACCGCGACGGAACCGAAGATCATGTGGGTGGCCAGTTCGAGGGGCTGGTTGGCATCCTGGAACACGGGGTAGGCGATCGGCGAGATCACGAGGAAGTTGACGAGGTAGAGCGCGATGCCGAAGCCGAGGCCCGCGAGGGCACGGCCGGCACCGGAGTCGATGCGACCGAAGCGGAGGAGGAACGCGAGCGTCACTCCGAAGGCCATGGACAGGACCATGTGGACCGCCATGCCGAGGATGGGGTTGGCGGTGCCGGCCGCCATCGCGCCCTCACCCTGGACGATGGTGGCGATCATCTGGAGCGGCATGTCGGCGGGCATCCCGGTACTGGCGGCGTACCACATGTTGAGGGCTCCGAAGACGGCGCCAGCTGCGATGCCGCCGATCGCTCCAAGGATGGCGAGGCGCATGAGGGGGACGGGCGTGGTGGAGGTCGAGGTCAGCTTGGCTGCGGTGGTGGTCGAGGTCATGAGAATCTCCTTCGGGCACGGAGCCGGATTGGCCATGTGCTGGGGAAACCCGGCTCACCATCCGGTTGCTTCCATCCACTCAGAAGAAGTTCGTGGAAGCGAGCCGGCAGATCCGGTGACGAGCCGGGAAGATCGTGGATGCGTGCACGGTAGGGTTGACCGCGTGACGGACGCAGCCGAGCATGGCCAGTCCACGGCCTTCGACCGGTACGTGGTGCCCGAGATCCCGGTCCTCTACCGCGTCGCGATCTCGCTCACCGGTCAGTCCGCGGACGCGGAGGACCTCGTCCAGGACACGCTCATCCGCGCGTACCGTGCGATCGACAGGTTCGACGGCGCCCACGCGCGCGCCTGGCTGCTCACCATCCTGCGGCACACGCACCTCAACCGGATCCGCGGCAAGAGTGCCGTCCTCCTGTACGACGGGCCCGACGACAACTCCCTCGAGGCGACCCTCGACCGACTGGCCACGCCCGCGCCGGCGGCGGAGGAGGTCGTGGTGGACGACATGTTCGAGGCCGCCGTCTCCACGGCTCTCGATGCCCTGCCGGAGAAACACCGGCAGGTCGTGGACCTGGTGGACATCCAGGGCCTCTCCTACCAGACCGCGGCGGACAGGCTCGGCGTGCCGCGCGGGACGGTGATGAGCCGGCTGCACCGTGCCCGCGCCCGGATCCGCGAGCAGTTGGCCGAGTCGGGCATCGCCCCGAAGGCGAGGAGGATGTGATGTTCGGGATCCCGATCTCCGAGTGCCACCGGGTGGCCAAGGTGCTGCAGGCGTACCTCGACGGCGAGGTCGACGGCATGACCGCGGACATGGTCTCCAACCACCTGGAGACCTGCCGCAAGTGCGGCCTCGAGGCGAACACCTACCGGGCGATCAAGGCGGCGACTCTGGCCGCGGAGAGCGAGCCCGAACCGGTGGACCCGGAGGCTGTCGAGCGGCTCCGGCGCTTCGCGGACGGGCTCAGCTCCCGGGAGGACTGACCGGCAGCACCACGGTGTCCGGCTCGAACGCGGCCTGCGCGAACCAGAACGTGTCGAGGTGGGGCACCCGCTCCAACGAGGATCCCGCCAGGGACCCGCTGACCGCCTTGCCGAAGATGTCCCAGCCCGAACCCGTCTCCTCGTCGATGGCGACGACGACGGCGGCGCCCGCCTCGTCCCCCACCTCGCCGCTCGCCTCATCACCCGCCCCGTCTCCCGCAGGCGCGGCGGAGAAGGTGAGGCGCCGGCCGTCCGACTCGGGACGGAACGCGCCGGTTGCGAGGACGGCTGCGCCGTCGGCGATGTTGGGATCCCCGAGTGCGGAAGCCAGACCGGGGGAGGAGAGGAGCACGACTGGCTCGCCGTCCACCTCCACCTCCGTGACACCGACGGCAGCGAGCTCGGCGGCCAGCACCGCGACTGGTGCGTCGGCACCAGGGAAGGTGACGACCCGCTCCTTCGCCGGGTGGCGGCCGTCGACCGCACCGTCGAGGAAGGTGTCCTCGTTGCCGAGCGCGTCGTAGCCGACGTACGGGTTGCGCCCGTAGTCGCGGACGAAACCGGTCTCGCGGGTCAGCACGAGGCCTTCGGGGTTGGCGGCACGCCAGTCGGCCCACCGCACGGTGGTGACGGGGATGAGGTCGAGCTCGGTGCCGGTCAGGACGCCCGCGATGGCGGTGCGTTCGACCTGGGACCACAGGGACTCCGTCTGCCGGTCGTACATCACGAGCGCGGACAGGTAGAGCCGCCCGGAGGTCCCGAAGTCCAGGAGCCGGTCACCGACCTGCCGGTCGAACGCGAGGGCCGAGTTGCACAGCGGACAGTAGGTCACGGCGACCGGGCGATCGTCGACGACGTCGTTCACGATCTCGTGCCACATCAGGATCTGTACGGGGTAGGCGCGGCTCTCCTCGCCGAGGGCCAGCGCGATGACGGCCTCGTCGTCGGCCAGCCAGTCGACGTCCGCCGTCGGCGCGAACTGCGGCGCGTCGATGGGCGGGATGCCGTCCGGGGGTGGGCCACCGCTGATGATTCGGTCGGTGTCGACCAGCGGTTCCGGCAGGTCCGGATTCGAGATGTCACGCAGGGCGGAGGGCACGTCCTCCCTGGCGCCGCCTGCCGAGTCGCCTGCCACACCGCCCGCGGCGGACGGCGTGTCGCCCGGCGTCGAGGGGGTGACGGAGCAGGCGGACAGGGCCAGCCCGGTGAGCGCGAAGAGGGTGAGGGTGCGCAGACGCATCGGTCAGCCCTCCGCCAGGCGCTCGGCGGCGTCCCGCAGCCCGTCGGCGCCCAGCGCGCCGTTGACGACCTCGACCTGGCCGTCGGCGCCGAGCAACGCGAACGCCGGCTGGGTGATGACGCCATACTCGCGCCACAGGGTGCCGTCCGAATCGACGAGGTGCGTGAGGTCACCGGTGCCGGTGTCCGCGACGAAGTCCTCCATCTCCGGCACCTCGCCACGTCCGGGGACTCCGAGCAGGGTGACGGGTGAGCCGGACTCCTCGAGCTCGGCGG
>JBNJCY010000293.1:0-3328 GCA_051744325.1 Actinomycetota bacterium | reverse complement strand
GGCGCGCCAGGGCGGCGCGTCCTGCCGCCGGGAGCCGGTCGGCGTCGTCGACGACGACGAGGTCGCCGACGGGGTCGGCGAGGGCCCGGACGGCGTCCCGGGCTGCGCCGTCGACGAACGTGGCGCGACGGCGCAGCTCCCCGGCCTCCTCGGGCAGGGCGAGCCCGAGGACCTTCAGGTCGCCCTCGGTGAGGCGCACGCGGCCCGTCAGTGCGAGGAGGAGCGCCCGCCGCGCGGCGGCGTCGCCGGCGACGACGACGAGGGCATGGTCGGGCTGCAGCTCGAGGTCGAGGCCCGAGAAGCGGACGCCTCCGGCGTGTGCCCCGAGGCCCTCGCCGTAGATGGCGTGGGTGGAGTCCGGGGACGGCCAGGTGGACAGGCGGAGCTGGTGCACGAGGGCCTCGCCCTCGACGTCGAGCACCGGCAGGCGTTCCTCGAGCCACTCCGGCACCCACCAGGCCCAGCGGCCCATCAGCTTGATGAGGGCGGGGCCCAGCGTCATCCGGACCAGGAAGGCATCGATCGCGACACCCACCGCCAGCCCGAACGCGATCGGCTTGATCACGCCCTCGCCGGCCGGCACGAAGAACGCGAACACCGCGACCATGATGAGCGCGGCGGCCACCACCACCTTGGCGGAGTGGACGAAGCCCTCCTCGATCGAGGTGGTGCGGTTGCCGTGCACCCACTCCTCGCGCATGCGGGAGGACAGGAACATCTCGTAGTCCATGGACAGTCCGAACAGGATGCCCATGAGGATGATGGGGAGGAAGGAGATCACGGGGGCCGTCTCGGGGAGGTTGACGGCCTGCATGAACCAGCCCTTGTTGAACACCAGGGTGGTGGCGCCGAAGGCACCCCCCACGCTCAGGAGGTAGCTGAGCGCGGTCTTCACGGGCACGAGGATCGAGCGGAACACCAGGAGCAGGAGGACCAGGGTCAACCCGACCACGAACACCGCGAAGGGGAGCAGCGCGTCGGCGAGCCGGTTGGAGATGTCGATCGAGGCGGCGGTGTAGCCGGTGATCGAGGTCTCCACGCCGTACCGTTCCTGCCACTCGGGGGCCAGGGCGCGAAGATCCTCCACCAGGTGCGCGGTGGCCGGGTCGTCGGGGCCGGTCTCCGGGATCACCTGCACCAGGGCGGTGTCCGCGTTCTGGTTGGGCACCGCCAGTGGCACGGCCGCGACGCCCGGCAGGTGGACGACGTCGTCCCGGATCCCCTCCACGACCCCCAGCGGATCGTCGGACTCCAGGATCGTCCCGGTGATGATGAGCGGTCCGTTGCGGCCCGGCCCGAAGTGCTCGGCGATCAGGTCGAAGGTGATGCGGTCGGCTGCGCCCGGGGGGTTGCGCCCCGAGTTCGGGAGGGCGAGCTCCAGGTCACGGGCGGGCAGGCTGAGCGCGGCCAGCCCCGCCACCACGAGCACCACGGTGAGGACGGGTACCCGGGTGACCACGCCGACCCACCAGCGGGAGGCGGCGCCCGTCCGGCGGGGCGTGCCGGCCGGTCGGGGGTGCAGCCGTTCACCGGCGAAGCCGAGGAGGGCCGGCAGCGCGGTCAGGGCGAGGGCGACCTCGATGGTCACGGCGAGGGAGGCGAACGCCCCCATGATCGTCAGGAAGGGCAGCCCGGCCACAGCCATGCCCGCCAGCGCGACGACGTTGGTGAGCCCCGCGAAGACGACGGCGGAGCCCGCCGTGGCGGTGGCGCGTGCGGCGGACTCCTCGAGGGCCATCCCGGCGGCGAGCTGGTCGCGGTGGCGGGCGACGATGAGGAGGCCGTAGTCGATCCCGACTGCCAGTGCGAGCATCAGGGCGAGGATCATGGTCGTGGAGTTGATGGTCGCCAGCCCCGCGGCGATGACCACGAACAGCATGGACGCGCCCGCGCCCACGAGCGAGAGCGTGACCGGCATGAGTGCGGCCTGCAGCGACCCGAGGACCACGAGGAGCACGACCAGGGCGACGGCGACTCCCGCGAAGTCCATCGCGGACATCTCCGGCATGCTCACGGCGAACAGGTCCCCACCGACGTGCACCGAACCACCGGGGATGGCCCGCTCGAGGTCCTCCGCCGCCTCGACCAGGACGGCGCGCTGCTCATCCGTGAAGGTGGACACCATGAGGCCACCGACCTTGATGGAGACGGTCGCGGCCGCGCCGGTCTCGCTGATGAGTCCGCTGCCGTGATCGTCCCAGGGGAGCTGGACGTCGGTGACCCACGTGATGTCATCGATCCGGCCGGCCGCGTCCTCGACGGCGGCGCGGATCGCGGGGTCCCCGACCGTGGCTCCCTCCGGCGCGAGGACCACCATCGTGGCCGAACTCTCGGCGGCCTCGGGGAAGGTCATGCGGAGCTGGTCGAGCGCGACCTGCGAGGAGGCCCCCGGGATGGAGAACTCGTCGTTGAAGGTGCCCCCGAATGCCAGGGCCAGCATCCCGAGGACGGCTACCAGCGCCACCCATGCCGCGACGACCCGGCGGCGTGCGCGGTAGCAGGCCCGTGCGAGCCGGTACAGGACTGATGACACGTGGCTCCCTCGGTGGGTCCCCCGGGCATGCGATACATCGCTGCATCCGATACGCAAGCGTATTCGATACGGCGGTGTATCCGCTAGGGTTGGAGAGTGAGCGACCGCCAGAGTCCACGCCGCACCGCCACCCGCGACCGGCTCATCGAGGCCGCCCTCGGCGTCTTCGCGGAGAAGGGGGTCCTCGCGGCCACGGTCGAGGAGATCTGCGATGCCGCAGGCTTCACCCGGGGAGCCTTCTACAGCAACTTCGAGAACAAGGACGCACTGTGCATCGCCGTGCTGGACGCACAGGCGGAGGAGAGCCTCGAGGCGACCCGCGAGGCCATCGCGTCACTGCCGGACCCGGCCTCGCTCGGTGAGTTGACCACCGAGGAACTGGTGGACAGCGCGGTCGGGGTGTTCATGCGGTCCCAACGGGCAGACCGGGCATGGGTGCTGGGGTCCTCGGAGCTGCGCCTCCACGCCGCCCGCGCCTCCTCGATCCGCGCGGCCTACCGGGAGCGCATCGAGCGGTCCACCCGTGGGTTCGTTGCCCTCATCGAGGAGACGGCAGCCCAGCTCGGGTACGAGCTGGTCGTACCGGGCCCGGATGCGATCGACGTGCTCCACGGCGTCTTCGAGCACGGCGCGATCGCGGCACTCATCGCGGGCGAGGACGTGGCCGGAGATGTGCGCACCGCCCAGCTCGGCGCGGCGCTCCGCTCCCTCCTCCTGCCCGCGGCGCGCCCGGCCTGAGCGACCCGGACGCGGCGCTAAGGTGGGCCTGTCCGAGCAGCGAGGGAGCCCGATGAA
>JBNJCY010000292.1:0-3376 GCA_051744325.1 Actinomycetota bacterium | reverse complement strand
GGAGATCACGTGACCACCAGAAGGGAGATGAACTGGCCGCCTACAAGGAGGTCACGGTGGCCATGGACAGAAGCCCTCGACCTCGCTGTGGCCGGCTCACGTGATATCGCACAGCAGGGCACTCGGGATTTGCCGATGGACAGTATTCGTCTGAAGGTCCTCGATGCAGCTCTCTGGACCCACGTGACGATAACTTGGCTCGGGGTGCGCAGCAACGAGTAGGCGTGTGCTCGATAGGTGGGGCCGGTGGTGGAACTTCGCCTGCCCACGTCGTCGACGAGGGAGAACGTTCAACGTATGCCCAGAGGTCCCAGAATGGGGCGCTTCGGGCCCTCTACGATTCCCACACCAGCGACGATGTGGAGGATCCCGATGGAGGGCGTGCAGCTTCTTGACCTCGAGGGCCGCGAACGAATCAAGGTGACCGTGAACGGGCATGAGATGGAGGTGTACGAGGGCCTCACCATCCTGCAGGCACTGCTGCAGGAGGGCCTCCACATTCCGCACCTGTGCTACGACATCCGGCTCCCACGCTCCAACGGCAACTGTGGGCTCTGCATGGTGGAGACGGGGGACACCAAGCGGGACGTGAAGGCCTGCCAGACCCCGATGCTGCCGGGCATGGTGATCACCACCAACTCGCAGCGTCTCGAGGACTACCGCAAGGTGCGCCTCGAGCAGCTCCTCAGCGACCACAACGCCGATTGCGTCGCACCGTGCGTCCAGACCTGCCCGGCCAACATCGAGATCCAGCGGTACCTCGGCGCCGTTGCGGACGGCAACTACGAGGCAGCGGTCCGCGTCATCAAGGAACGCAACCCGTTCCCGGTGGTCTGCGGGCGCGTCTGCCCGCATCCCTGCGAGGCGGAGTGCCGGCGCAGCCTCGTCGACGAGCCGATCGCGATCAACGCTGTCAAGCGGTTCGCTGCGGACTGGGACATGGCGCGCGAGCAGCCGTGGATCCCGCGGAAGGCAGCCCCCACGGGGCACCGGGTGGCCGTCGTGGGCGCCGGGCCATCGGGCATGTCGGCCGCCTACTACAGCGCCCGCAACGGCCACGACGTCACCGTGTTCGAGAAGCAGCCCCACGCCGGGGGCATGATGCGGTACGGGATCCCGGAGTACCGTCTCCCCAAGTCCACACTCGACGGGGAGATCGACGTGATCCGGGCGCTCGGTGTCCGCATCGTGACGGGCAAGGCGCTCGGTACCCACCTGCACCTGGAGGACCTGCAGCGGGACTTCGACGCCGTCTACCTCGCCATCGGATCGTGGCGGGCCACCCCGCTGAACCTGGAGGGGGAGAACGACCAGAACGTCCGCCTCGGGATCAAGTACCTGGAGAGCGTCACCAAGGGCGTCGACGCGCCGATCGGGGACACCGTGGTCGTCATCGGCGGCGGCAACACCGCCATCGACTGCGTCCGCACGGCGGTGCGCAAGGGCGCGAAGAAGGTCCAGCTGCTCTACCGCCGCACCCGCGCGGAGATGCCCGCCGAGCCGCACGAGATCGAGGAGGCCATCCAGGAGGGCGTCGAGATGGTCTTCCTCGTGGCTCCGACCGCCATCAGCGTGGAGGACGGCGTCAAGCGCCTGCACTGCATCCGCATGGAACTGGGGGAGCCCGACCGGTCCGGCCGGCGCCGGCCCGTCCCCGTTGACGGCAGTGACTTCACCGTCGAATGCGACACGATCATCGGGGCGATCGGCCAGAGCACGAACACCCAGTTCCTGTACAACGACCTGCCGGTGAAGCTGAACAAGTGGGGTGACGTCGACATCAACGGCCGTACGATGGAGACCTCGGAGGCCAAGATCTTCTCCGGGGGCGACTGCGTGACCGGGCCCAGCACGGTGATCCAGGCCGTCGGCGCCGGCCGGCGAGCGGCCGAGGCGATGGACCAGTACCTGAACCAGGGGTACGTCCGGCCCGAGAACCCCAACTACCAGTGCAGCCGCGGTTCGCTGGAGGACCTGCCCCGCTGGGAGTTCGAGAAGATGCCGGTGATCCCTCGGGCGCCGGTGCGGTCCCTGCCGCTCTCCGAGCGCCTCGACTTCAGCGAGGTGGAGTTCACCCTCACCGAGGAGGAGGCCCGCACGGAGGCCATGCGCTGCCTCAAGTGCGGTTGCGAAGCCCGCTTCGACTGCGATCTCCGCCAGGAGGCACGGTCCCACGACGTCCGCTTCGAGACCCCGATCCACGTGCGCCCCTGGGCGCCGGTGGTCCGCGACCACCCGTTCATCGTCCGCGACCACAACAAGTGCATCTCCTGTGGCCGCTGCGTCGCGGCCTGCGCGGAGATCGAAGGTGTCAACGTGCTCGCGTTCCAGTTCAGCCAGGGAGCCCTCACGGTCGGTACGCACGACGGCCGTCCCCTCATCGACACCGACTGTGTCTCGTGCGGCCAGTGCGTCACCGCGTGCCCGTGCGGGGCCCTGGACTACGTCCGCGAGCGGGAAGTCGTGTTCGACGCGATGTACGACCCGAAGAAGCTGGTGGTCGGCTTCATCGCCCCTGCTCCCCGCAGCGTCATCGCCGCGCACTACGGCAAGGACTCGCGGGAGGCGTCGCCGTTCATCGCCGGCATGATGCGGCGCGTCGGGTTCGACCGGGTCTTCGACTTCTCCTTCGCCGCGGACCTGACCATCATGGAGGAGGCGACCGAGTTCCTCGACCGCGTGGCGACCGGCGGTCCGTTGCCGCAGTTCACGTCGTGCTGTCCCGGATGGGTGAACCTCGTGGAGCGCCGCTACCCGGCGCTCATCCCGCACCTGTCGAGTTGCAGGTCCCCGCAGCAGATGATGGGGGCCACGGTCCGGAACCACTACGCGAAGTGGGCAGGCGTGGACCCGGAGGACCTCTTCATCGTCTCGATCGTCCCGTGTCTCGCGAAGAAGTACGAGGCGGGCCGGCCGGAGTTCGCCCCGGAGGGGCGGCGTGACGTGGATGCGGTGCTCACCACCACCGAGCTGATCGAGATGGTGAACATGCGGCGCATCTCCCGGACCGAGATCGTTCCCGGCGACTTCGACCAGCCGTACTCGCGCGTCACGGGGGCGGGCGTCATGTTCGCCGCCTCCGGGGGCGTGGCCGAGGCGGCGCTCCGGATGGCGGTGGAGAAGCTCACGGGCGAGCCGCTGGTGGAGCACCTGTACTTCGAGAACGTCGTCGGGTTGGAGGGCTTCAAGGAGGCGAGGATCGAGGTGGCGGGCCGGACGGTGAGCGTCGCCGTCATCAACGGACTGGGCAACGCCGAACCGGTCATCAAACGGATCCTCGGCGGCGAGAAGCTCGGGTACGACTTCATCGAGATCATGGCCTGCCCGGGTGGCTGCATCGGCGGCGCGGGCCATCCGGTACCCGTCCGGGCGGGGG
>JBNJCY010000291.1:0-3379 GCA_051744325.1 Actinomycetota bacterium | reverse complement strand
GCGCCTGAGTGAGTCTGCCGGTCAGAGGTGTGGGCGGGATGTCTCGCGGTACTGCTGGTTACTGCTCGCATCGGCGAAGAATCGCGTCTGTTCATTCCGTTACCGGGTTGCAGAGGTGGTTCTCATGGGAGAGGCAGAGGTCAGGGGTTGTGCCGGCCGTGTCGTGGCGGTGCTGCGCGAGGCTGGGAGGTCCGAGGATACGGTCCGGTGTCATCAGGTCGTGCTGGACCGGTTCGCCGTCTTCTTGGTTGGGCGTGGCCTGGACGTGGCGGGCGAGGGGGTGTGTATCGAGTTCATCGCTGACCAGACCGGGGTGAGGTTGGGGACGTTGCGTGAGCCGGTCAGGGACAGGGATGTCCAAGCCGTTCGTCGGCCGGTGGTGTTGATGGCCGACGCGCTGGCCGGGCGGGCGGTTGACGTGGACCGGTCGGTGGTCCCGGCGAAGGACAACTGTCCTTCCAGGTTCCGCCCGGTCAGGGACGATTACCTCGCCTCGTGCCGCGGGCGCGGCAACGCCGAAGCGACGGTGATCACCAAGGACAGGGCGGTCAGCCGGTTCTTGGGCTACCTGGACGAGGTGGGCTTCGATGATCTCGCGGCGCTCGGCGTGCGGGAGGTGTCGGGCTTCTTCCTGCGCCAACGCCATCTGCGGCGCACGACCATTGCGGCGTTGAGGTCATGCCTGGCGGACTTCCTGGCCTTCTTGGCCGCAACGGGCCGGACACCGCGCAGTCTGGCGGATCGGCTGCCGCCGGTAAGGCATGTCCGTCACGAGTCCGAACCGCACCTGTGGACCGCTGATGAGATCCGTCGGGTGCTGGCCGTCATTGACCGCCAGTCCGCCACCGGGAAACGTGACTATGCGATGATCCTGGCGGCCGCGCGGCTGGGGCTGCGGATCTCGGACCTGCGCCAGCTCGAGCTGAGCAATCTCGACTGGCGGGCGAAGAGGATCACGATGGTCCAGCACAAGACGGGCCGGGCGTTGAGCCTGCCGCTGCTGGATGACGTCGGCTGGGCGATCATCGACTACGTCCGCGGCGGGCGCCCCGAGACGGACTGCCTGAAGGTCTTCGTCAAGCATCGTCACCCGTTCGACTCGTTCGGGGGAGCCTCGTCACTCGCCACCCGATTGTCGCGGCACGCTGCCCGTGCGGGGATCGTGTTCCCGGCGGGCCAGGTGTGCGGGATGCACTCCCTGCGCGGCGCGCTGGCGGTCGCCATGATCGGCACCGGCGCGCCGATGCCGGTGGTCTCAGCGGTGCTGGGGCACGCGTCGAGCGACACGACCCAGGCCTACTACCTGCGGTTCGATGTGGAACGGTTGCGGTTTTGCGCGGTGGACGTCGAGGACGTTCTCGATCAGGTCGGGGCGGGTGCGCACGATGTCTGAGATGACGTTGCTGGACCTGGTCGCCGACCTGGTGGGTCTGCGCCACACCGGCGGATACCGGTTCAAGGTCCCAGAAAGGGTCCTGCGCCAGTTCGCCGACCACTGCCGACGGGAGGGCTACCCGGACGGGTCGATCACCAAAGAAGCGGTCGATGGGTTCCTCTACGGCCGTCACCTGCGGTGCTCCACGGTCCGGCGCAACGAGTTGGCGCTGCGCCAACTGGCCGAGCACGCCCAAGCTATCGGCTGGGACGCTTACGTCCCGGCGGCGGCAACTCGCGTCCGGCTCCGTCACCAGCCGCCCTACGTGCTCACCGACGATGAGGTGGCCCGCCTGTTCGCCGCGATCGACTCCCAGGCCATGTCGTCCTACTCGAACAAATCGCTGGTCGACCCGGTCCTGTTCCGGGTGTTGTACGGCACCGGGCTGAGGGTCTCCGAGGCACTCAACCTGACCCTGGCGGACATGGACACCCGTGCCGGGACGCTGCGGATCAGTGAGTCGAAGAACGGTCAGGGCAGGACCATCCCGGTCACGGCCCGGCTCGCCGCGACCCTGGAGGCGTATACCACGGCCGCGCACCCGACCCCCGTGGACAGCGACAACGTGTTCTACAGCAGGGCCCCGGGCAGTCCGATCAACCAGTCGACCGTGTACACGCGGTTCCGTGGCTACCTGACCGATGCCGGCATCCCCCACTTCACCGGCGGACCCCACCCGCATTCGCTGCGCCACGGCTTCGCCGTCGCCAACCTGCGACGCTGGGCCCAAGCCGGCACGGACCTCGCCGCGGTGTTGCCCTACCTGGCGTGCTATATGGGCCACGCCGACCTGCGCGGCACCCAGTACTACCTGCGGTTGACTGCGGACGCCTACCCCGAGGTGGTGGCCAAGGCACAGATCCGGTTCGGTTACGTCATCCCCGTCCCACCCGAGGATGAGCCGTGAACCCGCGACCCGCGCCGCCACAAGAGCTGGCTGGGCGCTGGCTGACAAAGTTCTTCACCGAGCACCTGGCCGGGGAGCGCGCAGCCTCCCCCCGGACCATCGCCTCCTACCGGGACGCGATGAAGCTGCTGCTGACCTGGTACAGGGACACCGAGCACATCCCTCCCGAGAAGCTGCGCCTGACCGACATCGACCGGCCCCACGTCCTACGGTTCCTGGACTGGTTGGAGACCGAACGGCACTGCACGGCGACCACCCGCAACCAGCGCCTGGCGGTCATCAAGTCATTCTGCCGATACACCGCCATCGTCCAGCCCGACAGGCTCGGCCAGCTCACCCAAGTCCTGGCGATCCGGCAGAAGAACACCCCGACGCCGGAACTGGGGTACCTGACAGCAGACGAGGTCAAGACGCTGCTCGCCGAACCCGGCACAGCCAGCACACGCGCCCTGCGGGACACCACTCTGCTCGCCCTCGCCTACGACACTGCCGCCCGCGTCCAGGAACTCTGCGACCTTAACGTCGCCGACGTCCGCCGCGCCGACCCGACGACGGTGACGATCCGTGGCAAGGGATCCAAGACCCGGTACGTGCCCGTCATGGGCCCGACCGCCCGCCTCCTCACCGACTACCTGGAACACCTCGACCCTCACCCCGGCATCGGTGCCGACGCAGACCCCTTGTTCCACGGACCGAACCACTCCAGACTGACCCGGTCCGGGATCGCCAAGCTCCTGGCCCGCCACACCCGGGCCCTCCGGGCGCGAGACCCGGGCTGGGCGCCCGGCCTGAACGTCACCCCGCACACGCTGCGACGCACCAGGGCGATGCACCTCATCCAGGCCGGAATCAACCTGATCTACATCCGCGACCTGCTCGGCCACGCCGACGTCTCCACCACCGAGATCTACGCCCGCGCAGACGCGCAGACCAAACGCAAAGCGATCGAGAATGCCTACGAACCACTCACCCCCGACGTCCTGCCGGACTGGACCCTGGACACCTCCCTGATCAGCTGGTTCGACTCGTTGGCACGG
>JBNJCY010000290.1:0-3381 GCA_051744325.1 Actinomycetota bacterium | reverse complement strand
GCTCAAGGACCGTTAAGGCGGTGGTCCCCGTCGTTGGCGCCGAGCCGGAAATCCACGTCGTCGAGGCTTTGCGGTGCGCGACGTGCCAGTCACGTCACAGCGAGAGACGACCCTGCCCCACATTTCGTACACCATTTCAGAAATGAATCGCTCTACTTCAAAGTTCGCTGCATCTCGACAAAAATCAGAAGGACTCCCGCGCCATGTCCGCAAATCTCGACAGGTGTCCCTGGAACGCGACGGTGATGGTGTCGGTGGGGCCGTTACGGTGCTTCGCGACGATGATGTCGGCCTCTCCGGCGCGGGAGTTCTCGGCGTCCATCTCGGCCTTGGAACGGTAGGCGTCCTCACGGTGGAGCAGCATGACCACGTCGGCGTCCTGCTCGAGCGAGCCGGACTCGCGGAGGTCGGACATGAGCGGCTTCTTGTCCGTGCGCTGTTCCGGCCCACGGTTGAGCTGGGCCACCGCGATGACCGGGACCTCCAGCTCCTTGGCCAGCAGCTTCAGCGCGCGGGAGAACTCGGAGACCTCCTGCTGCCGCGACTCCACCCGCTTGCCTGAGGACATCAGCTGCAGGTAGTCCACCACCACGAGCTGCAGGTCGTTGCGCTGCTTGAGACGGCGGCACTTCGCACGGATCTCCATCAGCGACATGTTCGGCGAGTCGTCGATGAACAGCGGCGACTCCGACAGCCGGCTCATCGTCGCGGCGATCTTCTGCCAGTCCCGCTCGTCAAGGTGCCCCTTGCGCAGGCGCTGCAGCTCGATCCCCGTTTCCGCGGCCATCAGGCGCATCGTGAGCTCAGTCCTGCCCATCTCGAGCGAGAAGATCACCGACGCCAGCCCGTGCTTGATGCTCGCCGAGCGGCAGATGTCCAGCGCGAGGGTCGACTTACCGATCGCCGGCCGCGCAGCGATGATGACCATCTGCCCACCGTGGAAGCCGTTGGTGAGCGCATCGAGATCGCGGAACCCGGTCGGCACCCCGATGAGACCCTCCCCCCGGTTCGCGTTGTTCTCGATCTCGGCGACGGTCTCGTCCATGATCTCCGAGATCCGGCGGTAGTCCTCGCTCTCCCGCCGGTCCGTGACCGCGTACACCTCCGCCTGGGCCGAGTTCACCAGGTCGTCGACGTCGCCGCCATCAGTCGCGTAGCCGAGCTGCACGATCCGCGTGCCGGCCTCCACGAGCCTCCGCAGCACCGCCTGCTCCCGGACGATGCGCGCGTAGTACCCGGCGTTGGCCGCAGTCGGCACTGACGCGATCAGGGTGTGGAGGTACGGCGCCCCGCCCACGCGCGCCAGGTCCCCTCGCTTGGACAACTCGTTCGAAACGGTGATCGCGTCTGCGGGCTCGCCGCGGCCGTAGAGGTCGAGGATGGCGTCGTAGATCGCCTCGTGGGCGGGCCGGTAGAAGTCCGTGGGGCGCATGGTCTCCAGGACATCGGCGATGGCGTCCTTCGAGAGCAGCATGCCCCCGAGCACCGACTGCTCCGCACCGATGTCCTGCGGCGGGGTCCGATCGAAGCCGACATTCTCCCGCTCGTTGATCTGCGCGACCACGTCTCTCCCCTCGTCCGACTTCTCCCCGGGCGTGCACCAAGCCCACCACCACCCACTGACACCATCGCCCGGAGTGGCAGGGGTGCACTGCCGGAGTGGCCGGGGTGCACTGCGCCTGTGTGAGGCTATTCCGATCACGGTTGGGTCACAACGGCCTTCTCTGGCGCCGCCTGTGGACAGGCACCCTCGGCGTGTGGATGCACTGTGGACCGAGACGCCCCACCGGTGTACACAGGGTGTGGACAACTCTGTGGAATGGTCGTTCCATATGGTGGACCTGGTGCCCCAGGGGCGCCAGCCCGCGGGTTTCCCGTGCACCTGAACCGTCCATCCCTGTGGACGCCCATCTTGAGCCTCCCGGTGGATGACACACCCAGAATGCCCGGAGCGACACGCCGGGCCCCGTTGTCCACACCCGCACGGACGACGTCGTCGTCCACAGGAGCGCGTCCCTTTCGCGCGGAGCCAGCCCACCCTCCCCCACAATCGCTCCCATGAGCGAGTTGATCACGTGGTCACAGGCCTGCGTCCGCGCCGGCTCGGCGGAGGCTGCCCGCCACGAGATCCGGGCCGGGAGCTTCACCCGGTTGCGGCGCGGCTCCTACCTCATCGGGTCGGATTCCGAACCTGACCCCTCCACCCGCCATCGACTCCTGATCGCCGCGACTGTGCCCCATCTCGGCTCCGACCCCGTCATCGCAGTCCATTCCGCGGCCCTCCTCCACGGCATCCCCCTCGTGGTGCACGTCCCGGACACCGTCCAGATCGCCGAGCAACGCCGGTCCGGTGGCCGCTCAACAGGCGGGGTGACCCGGCACTCCACCGTCGGCCCGGTCCCGACGACGACGTCCGGCGGCTTCACCGTCACGACGGCGGCACGCACCACCGTCGACCTCGCCCGCTGCTGTGGGATGCAGCAGGGCGTGGTGGCAGCCGATCACGTCCTCCGCACCGGCCTCGCGACTCGCCGGGAAATGGACGCGATCGTGGAGGAACTCGGACGCGCCCACGGCATCAAGGCGGCCCGCGCCGCAGTGGGCTTCGCGGACGCACGATCCGAGTCCCCGGGCGAGTCGATCAGCCGCCTGCTGATCCACGAGTTGGGTTTCGAGGCACCTGAACTGCAGGTGGAGGTGATTGTCAAGGGTCGCCGCTATCGGTCTGACTTCGGCTGGGAGGACGGGGCCCTGCTCGGCGAGTTCGACGGCCGTGCCAAGTACCGGGCCGCGGACGGGGAGGGCAATCCCGAGGAGATCGTCTGGCGGGAGAAACAGCGTGAGGATGCCATCCGCTCCGACGGCCATCGCATGGTCCGGTGGGTATGGGCGGACCTGAACCACGCACAGCTGAACCAGATCCTCACGAACGCAGGAGTACCCCGCGCACCGGAGGGGAAACCCCGCCACTGACGCCTGATGCCGCCAGCACCGGCTGAGGAAACGCTCTTGCAGCCAGCACCGGCGAAAGAAGCACCCTTTTGCCCGCGACTCTCGCTCAGGATGCGCCCTCGCCCCCAATGCGCCCCCACCACCTCGCCCAACAGCGCCCGCAAGACGATCCTGCGGGTGCGCTTGGGTAAACCTGGCAGAAGTCCTGTCAATGGCCAGTGGGACTTCCCTGTGGGCGGTCACGTGATGTCCTTGTGGGTGGTCACGTGATGTCCCTGTTGGTGGCCAGCTGATCTCCCTGCCGTTGGTTCTTAGGTCAGGGGCATCACTCCCCTTCCGGCGACGGCGTCGGACAGTCGCAGCGAGTTGCCCTCGGTGATGATGACGTGGGCGTGGTGCAGGAGCCGGTCCACGGCGGCGGTGGCCAGG
>JBNJCY010000289.1:0-3393 GCA_051744325.1 Actinomycetota bacterium | reverse complement strand
GTAGCCGCCACTTCGCCGGCCCCCGGGGAGGCTCACGGCGGGACGACGACGCCGCCCGGCCAGCGCCGTCGTCGTCGTGGGTGGGCGCTCCCCACACGAATCCGACACCCTCTCCGCCAGGGGGACAGCGAACTCGTTCTGGGAGAGCGAACTCGTTCTGGGAGAGCACAATCCGCGCCCAGAAGGCTCAGTCCTCCCAGGCCAGGTCCGGGTCGATGAGCCGGATGGCCCGGAGCGCAGCAGCACGCGCAGCCATGGGGTCCACCTCAGTGAGGATGACGCCGTAGACCATGCGCTGGGCGAGGACGAGGTCGGGCACGGTCCAGGCTGCGTCCACCAGGCCGGCGGCCTGCGCACGGGCGAGGGGTTCGGCAAGGAGGCTGGCGAGTCGCTCAGCACCCTCGTAGCCGGCGAGTTGGCGGCGGGCCTCGACGGCGGTCTCGACGAACGCCCTCGACTCCAGGGTGAACTCCACCAGCCGGCGCCAGAGCCGCAGGAGGCAGTCGTCCCCGCAGTCGGCCTCGGCCAGGGCCTCCAGCTCGGCGAAGTTCTCCTCGAAGATGGCGAGTGCGAGGTCGAGCCGGGTGGGGAAGTGTCGGTACAGGCTGCCCTGCCCCACGCCGGCGTCCCGGGCGATTGAACTGAGCGGCACCTGGTAGCCGCGCTCCGCGAACAGGTGGCGGGCGGAGGCGAGCAGCGCCGCGCGATTGCCGGCAGCGGCCGCCGGTCCCCTGTTCACCATCGCCACATCCATCTCCCCCCGGTTGCGAGCCCCGTCACAACCGGGGACCATTGACAGTATGCATCCGGACACGACTGTCCGGTTCAGGAACGACTGAGGAGACGTACATGGCAGAGAACTGGGACCACACCTACGACGTCCTCGTTGCCGGGACCGGAGGCGCCGCGTTCGGTGCCGCGATCTCGGCGGCGCACCAGGGCCTGAAGGTGCTCATGGTGGAGAGCACGAACAAGTGGGGCGGGAGCACCGCGATGTCAGGCGGTGGCATATGGCTGCCGAACAACCCGCTCATGAAGCGCGACCACGCCGGCGACTCCCGCGAGGAGGCGCTGGACTACCTGGAGGCCACGGTCGGGGTCGAGGGTCCCGCGACCTCCCGGGAGCGCAAGGAGGCGTTCGTCGACACGATCGACGAGACCATCACCACTCTCGAGCGCCTGGGCATGGAGTTCGCCCGCTCGAAGGACTACCCGGACTACTACCCGGAGCGGCCGGGCGGCAAGATCGGACGCGCGCTCGAGGTGAAGCTATTCGACGCCAAGGAACTCGCGGAGCAGTGGTGGGAGACCTCCCGCGGCAAGTCGGACGGCGTTGCGTTCCCCATGATGACCGACGACGTGTGGCTCATCGCCCGAGCCTGGTCCACCCCGGGCGGCTTCATGCGCGGCGCCAAGTTCGTGTTCCGCGGACTGGGCGGCGCCCTGCGCGGCCGGCGGGACATCGGCATGGGCGCCGGGCTCTCCGCCTCGTTCATGAGGGTGGCGCTCAAGCAGGGCACCGAGATGTGGCTGAAGTCCCCGGTGGAGGACCTGGTGGTCGAGGACGGCCGGGTGGTGGGCGCCGTCGTCAATCGGGACGGGCGGCAATTGCGCGTCAAGGCGACCCACGGCGTGGTCCTCGCGTCTGGCGGGTTCGCGCACAACGCCGCGCTGCGCGGGGAGCACCACGGCGTGCCGGTGGGCTGGTCCTCGGCGAACAAGGGCAACATCGGCACCACGATCGAGATCGGGCAGCGGCACGGCGCCGCCGTCGCCCTCATGGACGACGCCTGGTGGGGCGCCTCCATCCCGTCCCCGGGTGAGGGGATCAACCCGGCGTTCCTGGTCAGCGAGCGGTCCATGCCGTTCTCGATGATCGTGGACGCGCAGGGCGACCGGTTCGCGAACGAGTCCGAGTCCTACGTGGACCTCGGCCACCGGATGCTCGAGCACTCCAAGCACGTGCCCGGCAGGTTCTGGATGATCGCCGACGCGCGCCACTCCCGCCGCTACCTCCGGACGTTCGCGATCATGCCCGGCCTGATGAAGGGCCTGCGCGAGAAGGGCATGCTGCACACCGCGAAGAACCTGCCCGAGCTCGCGCGGGCCATCGGAGCGGATCCGGGAACGCTCAGAGCCACGATCGAGCGCTTCAACGGCTTCGCCCGCGCCGGCGTGGACGGCGACTTCGGGCGCGGCAACTCCGCCTACGACCGCTACTACGGTGACCCTCTCGTCCGACCGAACCCGAACCTCGGTCCGCTCGAGAAGGGCCCCTTCACCGCGTACGAGATCGTCCCCGGCGACCTCGGCACCAAGGGCGGGCTGTTGACCGACGCCGATGCGCGCGTCCTCCGCGAGGACGGCAGCGTGATCGAGGGCCTGTACTCCGCGGGGAACAACTCCGCGTCCGTCATGGGCCGCACCTACCCTGGTCCCGGCTCCACGATCGCCCCCGCGCTGGTCTTCGGCTTCCGGGCGGGCAAGCACATGGCGAAGGTGGTGGCCGCGGACTGACGATCGTGGCCTGGCGTTGGCCGACGACGGCGCCGGCCGGCTGGCGAGGGCCCCAGCGGTTGGACCGCGGGGGCCTTCGCCTGTGTTCCGCTCTCACCGCGTGCGTTCGATCCCCGTGCGCTTTCGCCCGCCACGAGCCTCTTCCCGGACGGGCCCTCGCGCCGCGGCTCGCACCGTGTCACGCTTGTGGCGTGCCGGTCCTGCCGATCTTTCCCCTCCAGTCCGTGCTGCTGCCCGGGATGCCGCTCGTCCTGCGGATCTTCGAGCCGCGTTACCTCCTGATGTTCGAGCGTGTTCTGGAGGGCTCGGGAGAGTTCGGCGTGGTGCTCATCGAGCGCGGCCCCGAGGTGGGTGGCGGTGATCGCCGTTTCACCCGCGGCACGCTGGCCGAGGTCAACCAGTACCGCGAGATGGAGGACGGGGAGCTGGCCGTCATCGCCTCCGGCGGAGCGCGGTTCGAAGTGGACCGCTGGTACGACGACGACCCCTACCCCCAAGCCATGGTGCGCTGGCTCCCGGCAGTCGAGTGGTCCGAGGGCCTGGTGCCCCTGCGCGAGCGCACCGAGCGCGTGGTCCGGCGGGCCCTGGCGACGGCGAGCGAGTTCGGGTCCACGGCGTGGCCGGTGAACGTCGAACTCGACGACAACCCCGTCCTGTCCACCTGGCAACTCGCCGGGATCGCGCCGCTTGGTCCGCTGGACCACCTGTCATTGCTGGGGGCTGCGTCGCTGACGGACCTGCTGGAGCGAACCGCCGAGCTGACCGTCGCAGCCGAGGAGACCCTCACCCTGGGCTCCGACGACGACCTCGACTTCCCCTTCGACGACGGCGACGGCGACGGCAGCGGCGAGGGCGACGGCAGGGGCCAGAGCTGAC
>JBNJCY010000288.1:0-3409 GCA_051744325.1 Actinomycetota bacterium | reverse complement strand
GAGCAGCTCCTCGATCCGCACGGTCACGTCGTCGGCGACGCGCGCCTCCACGTTCTCGCGGACCGTGGCCTCGACGTCGGCCTGCTGGTCGAGCAGGCGCGCGTCCCGGTCCAGGACCAGGCCGCTGCCGGCGGCTACGTCGAGGGCACGGTCGATGGCGTCGGCACGCCCGGGCGTGTCCACCCGGCCACCGTCGGTTGCCTGGAAGACGAGGGTGCCCTGGGTGCCACCCGCCTCGGGAAGCGCCTCGGTCACCTCGTCCAGCACCTGTTGGGCCGGCGCGTCGTCCAGGGTGAGGCTGGTGGAGATCGAGGAGGTCTGCGTGGCGAGCAGGGCCACCACCGCCAGGATGACGAACAGCCAGGACACCAACGGCACCGACGGCCGCAGCGCGGCTCGCCTGCCCAGGCGGTAGAGGAGTGCAGACATGGAAGCGCCTTCGATCGGTGAGTGGGGGAGGACCTCACCCTAAGCCATATTTGCCTATTGAGCAATATTGCCTGATGGGCACACCTGATGTCAGGACGAGAGTGTGGTCCGGTGATGCCTCCGTGCGCTCACGCGGTGCCCGTGCCCGGGCCGGGGCGCACCAACCCGGTCCGGTAGGCGATGACGACGAGTTGGGCTCGGTCGCGGACGCCGAGCTTCGTCATTGCGCGGTTCACGTGGGTCTTGACCGTGAGCGGGGAGAGGTGGAGGGCTCGGGCGATGTCCTCGTTCGCCAGGCCCTGCCCGACGAGGCTGAGGACCTCGCGCTCTCGGTCGGTGAGTGCCGCGAGGGTGTCTGAGCCCGAGGCTCCGGCGATCGGGTCGTCGCGGAACCGGGCGATCAGGCCGCGGGTGGCCGCCGGGGACAGCAGTGCCTCACCCGCCGCGACCACCCGGATCCCGGCGACGAGGCCGGCCGGTTCCACCCCCTTGCCGAGGAACCCACTCGCCCCGGCCCGTAGCGCCTCGAAGACGTAATCGTCGATCTCGAAGGTCGTCAGCACCAGCACCTTCGTCTGGACGAGGTCGGGATCGTCGCATATCTGCCGCGTGGCCGCGAGCCCGTCGAGCTCCGGCATGCGGATGTCCCTCAGGACGACGTCGGGCCGGAGCGTGCGCGCCAGGGCGACGGCGGCGCTCCCGGTGGCCGCCTCGCCGACCACCTCGAGATCGGGCTCGCTGTCGAGGAGCACACGGAAGCCCGCGCGGATGAGGGACTGGTCGTCGGCCAGGAGGACGCGGATCACGGATCAGCTCTCAGTGGTGGGAAGGACGGCATGGACGCGGAACCCGCCCGCTGGGGTGGGCCCGGCCTCGACGGTACCCCCAATGGCCGTGACCCTCGCCCGCATGCCGATCAGGCCGTAACCGGCACCCGGGCGTGGTTGGGCGGAGCGCCCGAGGGCGTTCACGACCTCGACCCGGACAGCGTCCTCATCGCGCTCGAGCGTGACGATCGTGGCTGCTCCGGGGTTGTGCTTGTGGACGTTTGTCAAGGACTCCTGGACCACGCGATAGGCGACCAGTTCGACCGAAGGGTCGTACGGCGTCGTCGGACCGGACTCGGTGACGGTGACGGGCAGGCCGATGGCCCGGAAGGAGGCCACGAGTTCGGGGAGGCGCTCGAGGTTCGGGATGGGGTCGGTGGGCGCGGCGGCGTCGGCTGGCTGGCGCAGGACCGACAGGACGGTGCCGAGTTCGGAGAGCACCGTCTGGGCGGAGCGCCGGACATGGGACAGGGCATCGGCGGCCGCATCCTGGTCCCTGCCGAGCAGGTGGTTGGCCACGTTCGCCTGGACGTTGATGACGGCGATGTGGTGCGCGATGACGTCGTGGAGGTCACGGGCTATGGACAGACGGTCCTCGGCGACACGCCGGCGCGCCTCCTCCTCCCGGGATTCCTCCGCCCGGCGCGCGCGCTCCTCCACGGCCGTGACGTAGGCGCGGCGGCTGCGGGAGGCGTCGCCCAGGGCGAAGGTCAGGCCCACCCAGAATACGGTGGCGAACGACTCCGCCACGAAGGGGACCTCGCGCGAACCCACCAGCGCGGCCCCAAGCAGCACCGCAGCGGCCGCCGGTGCGGCGATCCACGTGGTGCGCCGGTCCGTCCACGCACCCACCGAGAACCCGGCGATGCCGACGGCGGCGACCCCTGACCTGCTGAGGCCCCCGAGGGCGACGACCGCGCCGACGGCGAGCACCGTGACGGTCAGGACCGCCACGGGGTGGGTGCGGCGCAGTGCGAGCGCGGCGGAACCGAACACCAGGAAGCCGATCTGGAGGGCCGAGAGCGCGGACCCCACGTCCCGGCCCATCCTTCGTGGTACCCGGGATCGTCCACGGTTGGACGACGACGATCACGACCGCGCCTTGCGAGACTCGTGCTATCGCGGAGGTCCAGCGCGGCCACCGCCACGAATCGAAGGAGCACCACGTGATCGAGGTACGCAACCTCACCAAGAAGTTCGGCGACGTCACCGCCGTCGACGGGATCAGTTTCACCGTCCGGCCCGGGGTCGTCACTGGCTTCCTCGGACCAAACGGCGCCGGCAAGTCCACGACGATGCGCATGATCCTCGGCCTCGACAAGCCCACAGCCGGGCACGCGACCGTCAACGGCGCCTCCTACGTCCACTCGCCCGCCCCCATCGCTGAGATCGGCGCCCTCCTGGAGGCCCGCGCGGTGGACGGCGGCCGTTCGGCCCGCAACCACCTGCGTGCGCTGGGAGCGACCGTGGGCATCGGGCGGGGCCGGGTGGACGAGCTGCTCGACGTCGTCGGCCTCACCGACGTCGCGGACAAGCCTGCCAGGGGCTTCTCCCTCGGCATGGGCCAGCGCCTCGGGATCGCCACCGCCCTGCTCGCGGACCCGCAGATCCTCATGCTCGACGAGCCGGTGAACGGCCTGGACCCGGACGGCATCCTCTGGATCCGGGATCTGCTGCGCAACTTCGCCCGGGAGGGCCGCACGGTGTTCCTGTCCTCGCACCTGATGTCCGAACTGGAGATCACCGCCGAGCACCTCATCGTCATCGGTCGCGGAAAACTCATCGCGGACCTGCCGATGGAGGACTTCATCGCCAAGGCCTCCAAGAACCACGTGCGGGTCATCTCCCCGGAAGCAATGCGTCTGCGCGGCCTCGTCGCCGCCTCCGGGGTCACCGTCTCCTCCGATGCACCGGACCGGTTGGCGATTGAGGGCCTTCCGGCGGCCGCTATCGGCGGGATCGCCGCCGCACACGGTGTCGAACTGCACGAACTTGTCCCCGTCGCCCCCTCCCTGGAGGAGGCCTTCATGACTCTGACCGCCGATGCCGTGGACTTCCACGGTTCCTCCGACACGAGCAAGGCTGCCTGATGACCACCATCGTCCTGACCCCATCCACCGCACCAGACGTGACCGTCCCGGTCGATCGAAGGC
>JBNJCY010000287.1:0-3411 GCA_051744325.1 Actinomycetota bacterium | reverse complement strand
CACGGGGTGTTGTCCGGGCGCCGTTCCATCACATCTCCCACACTTCTTGTGCTGACAGGACAGTTTTCACTCCTGAATCGTACACGTGCGCACGAGACGCGAAGCGCCCGGTGCGGTGATGATCGGAGAGTGGGAAACCATGGAATCATGACGCGGCTGGCGTCCGTGCTCACGACCCCGCTCGCGCCCGAGGACTTCCTGGCGCTCGTCAACCCGTTGGCGAGTGCACGCCAACTGCGCGGCGTGGTCACCGCCGTCCTGTCCGAGACCGCGGACTCGGCGACCATCCGCTTCCGACCCGGCCGCGGCTGGGACCCGCACCGGGCCGGCCAGTGGGCGCGCATCGGGGTGGAGATCGACGGCGTCCGGCAGTGGCGCTCGTACTCGCTCTCCGCTCCCGAGGGCGCGGATCCCGCGATCACGGTGACCGCGATGGGCAAGGTGTCGGGCGCCCTGGTGCACGGAACGAGGCCGGGGGATGTCCTCTTCCTCGCCCCACCGCAGGGCGACTTCGTCCTCCCGGCCCATCCGCGCCCGCTCCTCATGCTCACCGCGGGGAGCGGGATCACGCCGGTGATGTCGATGATCCGCACCCTGATCCCCCGGCGGCAGGACGCGGATGTGGTGCTCGTGCACGTGGCCCACTCCCCCGCCGACGCCCTGTTCCTCGAGGAGCTGCGCGAGACGGCGGACCAGTTCCCCGGGCTCCGCTTCCTCCCGTGGTTCACCGACGAGCGCGGCCGCCGCCCGGACTTCACCTCCCCCGCGGACCTGGAGGACCTCTGCCCCGACTGGCGGGACCGCGCCGCCTACTCGTGCGGACCGGCCAGCCTGGTGGACGACGTCGAGGCGCTGTGGGCCCGCGAAGCCGCCGACATCACGATCGAACGCTTCGCCCCCGTCCTGCTCGACGCCGCCGGCGGCGAGGGCGGGCGCATCACGTTCGAGAAGTCGGACGTGGAGGCGAACGCCGACGGCTCCACCACCCTCCTCGACGCCGGGGAGGACGCCGGCGTGCTCCTGCCGTCCGGGTGCCGCATGGGCATCTGCCGCTCCTCCTCACCCCTCTCGTCGCCGGCCGGGTGCGCGACCTGCGCACCGGGGAGGTCCACGGCGAGGAGGGCGACCTCGTCCAGACCTGCGTGAACGCTCCCGCCGGCCCCGTCCACCTCGACGCCTGACCGCTCCCCTGACCACGTTGACCGATACCTGCATCCAGGAGGCCGCCATGACCACCACCTTCGAACGCCCCACTTCACCGACTGACGCACCGACCACGGCACCGGAGACGACGGCGGGGGGCGCGGCGCCGTCGTCGCCCCGGAAGCCGGTGCTGGCCGCTTCGGGCGGCCCGGCCGTCCGCCCCCCGACCGCGGCACACCTGACGGACGACGACGTCGCGCGGCTGGGCGCCGAGCTGGACGCGATCCGGGACGAGGTGCTCGCGAGCCGCGGCGCGAAGGACGCGGCGTACATCCGCCGGGTGATCGCGGTGCAGCGCGGCCTGGAGGTGGCAGGGCGCTCGACGCTGCTCGTGGCCCGGTTCCCGGTGGCCCTGGTGGCGGGGACAGCGATGCTGTCCGCGTCGAAAATCCTGGAGAACATGGAGATCGGGCACAATGTCCTCCACGGGCAGTGGGACTGGATGAAGGACCCGGACATCCACTCCACCACATGGGAGTGGGACTTCGTGGCGCCGGCGGTGGGGTGGAAGCACTCCCACAACGACCTGCACCACACGTGGACGAACGTGGTGGGCAGGGACCGGGACGTCGGCTACAACATCCTGCGCATGGACGAGGAGGTGCCCTGGAAGCCGCGGCACCTGCTGAACCCGGTCGTGAACGCAGGGCTCGCGCCGATCTTCGAGTGGGGCATCGCCCTGTTCGACCTTGAGCTGGAGGCGGTGAAGGAGGGCACGAAGTCGAAGTCGGCGCTGCGGGCGGACCTGCGGCTGCTGGGGAGGAAGTTCGCCCGGCAGATCGCGAAGGACTACGTGGCCACGCCGGGGCTGGCGATGCTGACGGGTTCGGGCCGGCAGGCGCTGGTGGGCGCGGCGGCGGCGAACGCCATCCGCAACGTGTGGGCGCATGCGGTGATCTTCTGCGGCCACTTCCCGGAAGGGGCGGACACGTTCACCGAGGAGATGATCGAGGGCGAGACCCGCGGGGACTGGTACCTGCGGCAGATGCTGGGCTCGGCGAACATCTCGGGCTCCCCGCTGATGCACCTCGCGACCGGGAACCTGAGCCACCAGATCGAGCACCACCTTTTCCCCGACCTGCCGTCCAACCGGTACGCGGAGGTGGCGGTGAAGGTACGGGACGTGTGCGAGCGCTACGACCTGCCCTACACCACCGGGCCGCTGCTGAAGCAGGTCGGCTCGGCGTGGAGGAAGGTGTTCCGGCTCGCGCTGCCGTGATGTGCGGGAACGGTCAGCCGCTCAGGCGGACAATGACGACGGCAAGTTCGACGAGGCCCCGAGCCCGCCGAACGAACGTCTGGGCCCTCGCTGCCGGTACGAGCGCTGCGCCGTACTCCACTTCAGCCTTGCTCGAGGTCAGTTCACGCAGCCCCTTCTCAGCGCTGGCAGCATCCGGCCGTCGGCCCAGGGCCTGCCGCAGTTCTCTCGAGGCGAGTGCGTGACCCTTGCTCTTGGTGGTGGCCCCAGTCAGTTCCGTGACGATGGCATGCTTGGCACTGATGCCCGGGTGAATCGCATCACCCGCAGCCACGGTGTGGCGGCCTGCGGCCAGATTGGCCTCAGCAGAGGCAAGGTACTCCTCGGCCTTCTTCAGGAAGCTTCGAGCGTGGCTCCGTTGTTCGAGCGTGGCCATCACTCCACGCCAGTCCTGTCGGGTGAGAGTGAGTCGAGCAGGGCAAGCCGAACAGGATCACGGCATCGACGCGTGAGCCGACCTCGAGCCGAACTGTGTCCCGGAGGGCCGCAAATGGATCGAGGAGGACGCACAGGGGCTGGATCGCATAGTGGTCCTCGTTGATCGTGTGGATCATCGCGCGTCCGACGGCCCGGCTCTCCACCAGGCCGAGCCCGACGAGGGAGGAGATCGCCTGCTGGACCGACCACAGGCTGAACTGGTCGCGCATGAGCGCGTGCACCTGCCGTCCCGTCATGGGAGTACCCGTCCGCAGCAGAGCGGCAAGCACCGCGCCCCGCGCACCTGGGATCAAGCCTCCGAAGGCTTCGCCGAAGCTCACACGATCAGCATGCCAGTCATATGACTGGCACGGCGTTCATGTGAAGTGTTCTTCTCAGCCAGCTCCACTCCCAGCCCTGCGTGGCGCGCCGCCGTCCACAGGCGGGACGACGGCGCCGCCACCTGAGGGGCCAGGTCCCCTACCGTCGTCGGCGTGGAGACGAATCCCCTGTTCGCGACGTGGCACGTCCAC
>JBNJCY010000286.1:0-3414 GCA_051744325.1 Actinomycetota bacterium | reverse complement strand
CGCGGTCCAGCAGCGGCGACAGTTGGTCGCGAGGGACGCCTCGGCAGTCGGGCGGCTCGTGGCGCGGGCATGGCCCACGTCGCTCCTCAGCTCGATCTTCGTGCTCAGCCCCCGCGAGTTGCAGGTCCTGCACCGCGGCCGGGACTACCAGACGGGCTACAAGCCGGTGCGGGCACTCGCTCGCACCCTGATCCCGCTCGAGCGGGTCACCGGCGTGGAGTCGCGGCCGAGTTCGATGCACGAGGGCGTGACCAAGATCCTGGTGCGCGCGGGAACCGTCCTGCACGAATTCGCGGTCGACACCGCGATCGGTGACGACCTGCTCCACAGTCTGCGGGAGGCGATCCGGGGCTGAGGCGGCGCCCAGCCCCGGACGCTACCGTCAGGTGCGTTCGACCGCTTCGCGCTCGACGGCCAGGCCGGCGGTCCAGCGTGCCATGAACGCATCGAAACCGGCGACGTCGGCTGGGTCCGGATCGACCGTCTCGAGCGGGGAACCGGCGAAGACCTCGGCGGCCAGGTAGCCGCCAAGGCTCTGTTCCGGAGCCCTGCCCTTCATGAACGCCGCGAGCACGGCGATGCCCCAGGCCCCACCCTCGGCGGCGATCTCGCCGACGGTGACAGGGGCGCCTATCGCGCCGGCGAGGAAGCGCTGTGCCACGCCCTTCGTCCTGAACAGCCCGCCGTGGGCGAACATGGCGTCCAGCCCCACCCCCTCCTCCTTCAGGAGGACGTCCATGCCGACACGGAGGGTGGCGAAGGCCGCGAAGAGGTGGGCGCGCATGAAGTTCGCCAGCGAGAGGGCGCTGCCGGGGGTACGGAGGAAGAGCGGCCTCCCCTCCTCGAGCCTGGTGATGTGCTCGCCGGACAGGTAGTTGTAGGCGAGCAGGCCACCGGCGTCGTCCTCGCCGTCGAGGGCCGCACGGAACAGCGTCCCGAACACCGCGGAGTCGTCCGCCGGCGCCCCCAGGGCGGTGGCGAACTCCCGGAAGATCCCCGCCCACGCGTTCAGTTCGCTGGCGCCGTTGTTGCAGTGCACCATCGCCACCAGGTCCCCCGCGGGAGTGGTGACGAGGTCCAGTTCGGAGTGCTGGCGCTCCAGCTCCCCCTCCAGCACGACCATGGCGAAGATCGAGGTCCCGGCGCTCACGTTGCCGGTCCGGGGCGCGACCGAGTTCGTGGCGACCATGCCCGTACCCGCGTCGCCCTCGGGCGGGCAGAGCGGGACGCCAGGCTGGAGCGCGCCGGTGGGGTCGAGGAGCTTCGCGCCGGCCGGCGTGAGCTCCCCGGCGGGCTCGCCCGCCGGCAGGACCCCGGGAAGGATGTCCGCCAGCTTCCACGGAACGGCGCGGTCTCGGACGAGCTCGTCGAACTGGCCCAGCATCGTGGAGTCATACGTGCCGGTGGCGATGTCGACCGGGAACATGCCGGAGGCGTCCCCGACCCCCAGGACCTTGTTGCCCGTGAGCTGCCAGTGGACGTACCCCGCCAGCGTGGTGAGGTGGGCCAGCGAACCCACGTGCTCCTCGCCGTTCAGGATGGCCTGGTGGACGTGCGCGATGCTCCACCGCTGCGGGATGTTGTGGCCGAAGAGGGCGGAGAGCTCATCCGCCGCCTCCGCGGTGATCGTGTTCCGCCACGTCCGGAAGGGGACGAGCAGCCGGTCCTCGGAATCGAAGGCGAGGTAGCCGTGCATCATCGCGGACACGCCGATCGCCCCGACCCGCTCCAGGGTGATCCCGTACCTGTCCGCCACGTCACGCGCCAAGGAGGCGTAGCAGGCACGGATGCCGTCCCACACCGCCTCCAGCGAGTACGTCCAGACCCGGTCGACGAACTGGTTCTCCCAGTCGTGGCCACCGGTCGCGATGGGCAGGTTGTCGGGCCCGATGAGGACGGCCTTGATCCTCGTCGAACCCAACTCGATACCGAGCGCCGTCCGCCCCTGCTCAATTGCCTCGTGGATCATCGCCGATCCTCCTCACTTTGAATCCAACATTTCCGGAGTGCCCTTCCGGTCCATTGTGTCCTTCCGGGGTACGCCGGTCGTCGCCCGCTCCACCAGAGTCGGCTCGATCGGGCTGAAAAGCTCCGGTGGAAGTTCGTCGTCCGATTCCCCGATGTCCCACGCCAGGATCTCCACGCAACGGCGTCCGAGGTCCTCGAAGGGCTGGCGCACGCTCGTCAGCGGCGGGATGAAGTAGTCGGCCCCCTCAACGTCGTCGTAACCCACGACCGAGACCCGGCCGGGCACCGCCACCTCCGCCTCGGCAAGTGCGCGGAGGACACCCAGCGCCAACTGGTCGTTCGCGGCGAAGATGGCGGAAGGAGGCCTGCCGCGGCCGAGCAACTCTCGCATGGCCTCGTAGCCGCGCACCGCGTTCCAGTCCCCCCGGATCGGGTCCGCCGATGGCAGGCCCCAGCGCGCGCGCTCCTCCCGCCACCCTCGGATGCGCTCGCGGGCATCCATCCACCTCCGGGGTCCGGCGAGGTGGACGACGTCGGGATGCCCCAGGGTGAGAAGGTGTCGGGTGGCCAGCGCCGCCCCGAGACGCTGGTCCACCGAGACCACCCGGTAGGAGTCCTGCGGCTGCTCACCGGCGGCGACGATCACCATCGGCACGCCCGTCGTCCGGGAGCGGGCTGCCTTGAGCGAATCGACAGTCGGCGAGATCACCACCACTCCCTCCACGCCCTGTTCCTCGAAGTACTCGAGCGCCGCGACGGTCTGGCCGACGGACGGCTTCTCAACCACCGCCAGGCTCACGTAGTACCCCGCCTCCCGAGCCGCTCGCGCGACGGCCAGCATCGTGCTCGTGGGCCCGAAACGGGCCTTACCCTGAACGAGCAGCCCGAGCGTGCGGGTGCGGCTCGTGACGAGGGCTCGCGCGGCCAGGCTGCGGCGGTAGCCCAGGGACACGATCGCCGCCAACACCCTCTCGCGGGTCTCAAGGCGTACGTTGGGGTGGTTGTTCAGCACCCGCGAGACGGTCTGGTGCGAGACCCCCGCGAGCGCCGCGACGTCGTGCAGGCTCGGTCGCCGCCCCTCGAACCGCTGCATCCTGCGCCCCTCCCCGTGGTGACGCGACTCCACTGATGACATGATCGTGCCGATGTGCGTCGTGACCCGTGTCACCTCATGTTAGCGTTCACATGAGCGGATGGCAGCAACAAGGGCCACAAATCCACAGATCCGGTCCGAGACCGGGCCGCGATCGGAACGTGACCATTCCGTTACGTGTGACCAGTTGCCAGACTCCTGTTGTTAACGCTAACATCGTGGAGACGGTCACAGTTCGACAGAAACTGGGCCGCATCGACAGATGGCAAAGATGCTGGCGAGTCCGCCACATTGGCTGACTCCGACAGCCCACCGAGGTGGGCACGGCACCCCCGACCGATTCCCCTGCTCGG
>JBNJCY010000285.1:0-3415 GCA_051744325.1 Actinomycetota bacterium | reverse complement strand
CGTCCATCTGTTCACACGTTCAGCGCACATGGATTGATGCACAAAACGACGACGCCAGCGAGGCGGGGGTCCCGCCTCGGACGCCAGCGATTCGATGAGCGGCGGCTACCTGCACCGTCGCCACGCGGAGGAGGAGGCCGATCAGGCGGGGTCGAGCGACGCCGTGGAGGCTGGGTAGCACACTGGCGCCGGTGTTGGCGGTGGCTCCTGCCCGGTCTACCGACCTGTCATGTGAAGGAATCGAGCATTCCCTGAGCCGGCAGGATCGGCGCGGAAAGGACACCGGTGTGTCGAGTCAAAGGCTTCGAAGCTCCACCGCGGCGCTGTGCCCCGGGCGGAACATCCCAGCGGGCAGGGGCCGTCCAACGTGACGGCGGACGACGAGCACCAATTCGGACATGAGGATTGACATCAAACCTCGCCTGTTCGCCGGTGCTCGCCGGTGCTCAGGCTAGGCGCGGTGCTCCACGCGGGCTTTGAAGTTGGCCAGCGTTGCTTCCGCTTCGTGCTCGTTCGCCTTCAGCACGAACGGTTCCAGCAACTTGCCGAGCACCGGAACCGGGATCGTGTACTCGACATCGGCCGTGACCTTCGTGCCGTCTCCTTCGGGCTCGTACGCCCAGACTATGGTGCTCTCGACGCCGCCCGAGGTCGTATAGGCGATCCGCTGATCGGGCACGCGTTCCACCACGCCACGCCCCTCAAGGCGAACACCTGCCATCTTGTACACCCACTGCATTGTGGACCGGAGCCCGTCCGTGGTCGTGTCCACCTCCGTGACCTCGATCATGCTGGGCCAGAGTTCTGGCCAGTTGTTGGGATCGCTCCAGTGCTCATACACCGCTTGGACGGGAGCCTCGATGGCGATGCTCCGCTGGAAATGTGCCATGTCAATGGCCCTTTCTTCCGAAGATCCAGAAGGCCGGTCACTCGGTTAATTGGCGGTTTCCAGCCATACCGTGATGTTACGCCGCCCGTCGTCGGTGTGAGGGCTGATCGAGGGCGAGGGTTGGGGCGGCTGACCGTTCACCGCGGTGGGTGCACAGGCCGCCTGGCGGAGACCCAGCAGGAGCAGCTCGCGACCACCGTGGCCAGCGCGGCCTTCGACCGACCGCTATTGGCTGCCGGTTGTCGGTCAGGAGTTGTACAAGCGATAGTGTCGCCAGCGATTCTCTTGGGCGACTAGTGTGCGGAGCGCAAGTGCCGGTTCCTTTCGAAGATCGAGCCCAGTGGGTACGAGGAATCGGAGGTTGTCATGCAGCACGTCGAGGTTTCCTGCGTCATGGACGCCGCGGCCCCGGTGGTCTTCGAGCGGTTCTCCGACCTCCCGTCCTGGACGCAGTGGGCAGGCTTGGGGACCGTATCACTGCAGAGCGGCGGGGACGCCAAGGGTGTGGGTGCCCTCCGGTCGGTCAGGAAGGGCCCGTTGCGCATTCTGGAGGACATCACGGCATCCGAAGTGCCCCACACGATCCGATACCGGCTGCTCCGCGGCCTACCGCTCCGCGACTACACCGGCCGGGTCGCTCTCACCTCACAGGGTCCGAGCACCAAAGTCACCTGGCAGTGCGAGTTCGAACCGCGCATTGCCGGCACTGGACTGTTGTTCTGGTCATCTTGGGCAAGTCCTTCAAGGGCGCGCTGGCCGGGTTGGCGTGGCCGGCTTGGCGGAAGACCTCAAAGCCGTCAAGTGACCTCAGCGCCTGCGCGCCGACACCGACAGGATGACGCCGTGCCCATCCAGAGCGTCCATCATTCCGGACGTTCAGCGCACATTGATTGATGGACAGAACAACGACACCATCGCGGTCAGTGTCAGGCGCCGCCTCGGTTCCGAGGTCCGCTGCACGGGACCGTCGGAGTGTCTGTCAAACGGACGAGATGGAACGACACATGAGGTGGCTGCACAGCCTGCTCCTTAGGTCTCGTGTCCTTGGATCTCTTGCGCGTGCCGGGTTGCGGCACTCTCCTGACCTGAGGTCGATTCGGAGCATGAAGGGCCGGCCGGACCGACGGTGGGGGTAGGCGGCCGTCACGGAGTTCAGCGGACGGGTGGTGCGAGCTTGACGGATAGGCGGTCAGCCATCGGCGAGAACCGCGCGCAACTGGTCGAGTGTCGGCGCGCCCTCGTGCCCGCCCGCAGTGAGGTATCGGCGGCACGTGAGCCCCACCTGCGCGCCGGGCTGGGCGAACAGGTCGACGCCGTCGACCTGGATGCTGGGCGAGCCCAGGAATCCGAGGCGCTTGGCCTCCTGAGGGGTCTCGACCAGGTGGCGAATCACGGTGACGCCGGGGCGCTCGGCCGCGATCACGGCCAGACGCTCCTCCGCGACCTTCCAGTTCGGGCAGTCCTCGAAGTACAGCAGGGTGATGTCCATGCCCTCACGCTAAACCTTGATCCATGGTGAAAGGTCAAGGGGTAGGATCAGGCGATGCGGATCGGAGAAGTTGCCGACAAGGTGGGCGTGGCGACGCAGACCATCCGCTTCTACGAGCGCAGGGGTCTGCTTCCCCCATCGCGGCGCGGCCCCAACGGATACCGCGACTACGACGCCTCGACGCTCACCCGGCTCGAGTTCATCCGCAGCGGGCAAGCAGCGGGCCTGACCCTCGTCGAGATCGCTACCATCCTCGAGCTACGTCGAGCAGGTTCCACGCCGTGCGCCCACGTGCACGCCCTGCTTGCCGCCAAGCGGCTCGAGGTGCAGAAGCGACAGCGTGAGCTCGCCGCCCTTGAAGCAGAACTCGAGAACCTGATCAGTCGTAGCCACCGACTCGATCCCGCCGAGTGCACCGACGAAGCGATCTGTCACATCATCGCCCCAGGTATCGAGCTGTAACAGATCGACAACGCCCGCAGCCGATCACTTGGGCCACTGAGGTCCTCGAATCCAACAACGGCTGGAACAGTGCTCGGCGTTCAACCGTCGGATCGCCGGCAGCATGACCTCCGCCGAGTTACGGAGCCGCCGTCCGCACCATCGCACTACGGTCGAAGGGTTCGTGCCACAGTTCTGTGGAGGAGGGTGTGCCTCAGCGCCCTTGTGCAACATCCACAACTCGGTGACCGCGCCAGACGAACTCGACCTCGAAGCACTGCTGGACGCGCCTGGAGGTTGTCGCACGGTGACGTGGAGCGCATCTGCTGGGACACCACGCAATGCCGGCGGGGGTGCGCCCAGATGCGGTCATGGCGCTGCCGGTCTTGGTGGTCGGTGTCAGGGGCCGAGGAGTCCGAGGGGGATGATGGCGATGCCGTCGGGGCGTCGGTAGGCGTGGGGGCCGGTGGTGAGGACGGCCAGGTCGCTGATCCGGCCTGTGTGGTGTTCCTTGAGCCAGTGGAGGTGGCGGATGGCTCTGTCGTCGATCGTGGCGGCGAGTTTGATCTCGATGCCGCCACGATCTACGACAGAGC
>JBNJCY010000284.1:0-3424 GCA_051744325.1 Actinomycetota bacterium | reverse complement strand
CCGCGCCCGTGCCCGTCTTCCCGCTGGTGACGCTGGCGCCCGCGCCCCGCGTCGGGCTCGCGTGGACCGCCGGAAACCCGGCGACGCTGGCCCGCGACGCCGCCGACGCGCACACGGAGTTCCGGGGCGTCGCGCGCGGAGAGAGCGGTGTGTTCAAACGACCCCTCGACCCCGGCCGGGCGGGGAGCCTGCTCGCCTCGGCGTCGGGGTGGCGGCCCCTCGGCACCTCCGGCGGCGTGGTGGGCGGTGTTACCGTGGAGCGCGCCTCCATGGCCGATGGCGCGCCCGCCGACATCGGCGAGCCGTACGGGATGACGCCCCACATCTTTGCCGACTCGTCGGGGACGGACCTGGGGCGCACGCTGGCGCGCCTTGAGGGGGCAGGCGGCTGGACGCTCGGCGATTGGGGAATCGGGCTCGGTCTCGGCCACCAGAGTTGGGACACACGAACGGGCGTCACGCAGGTCCCCCGCTTCCAGCGCGGCTCCCGCTCCGGCGCGACGATGGGCGTGACGCGCGACCTCGCCGCCGGGCGACTGACGGTGGGCGCGCACGGACGCTGGCGCTCCGAGGTCCAGCAGCTCTCCCTCACGACGCGCCAGGCCGAGACCACCGCCTTCCTCTTCGAGGGCTACAGCGAGCCCGTGCTCACGCGCCTGGCCTCCAAGCAGGGCTACGCCCGTCGCGTGGAGCGCGAGGGCGGCGCCGCCGCGCTGTCCGCGGAGCTGCGGGTGGGCGGCCTGCGCTGGGTGGCGTTCGGAGAGGCCTCCAAGCTTGACGAGCGCCAGTTCGAGCAGCTCATCACGAATGACCCGCCCACCGACCACTGGAACACCCGCGGCCACGCGGCCGGCCTGGCCGCCGAGACAGGGGAAGCGGACGGTGGAACGCACGTCGTGGCCATGCTCCGCTGGACGAGCGTCTCCGGCGACGCGACGCGGGCCGGGCTCGAGGAGGAAGGCGTGCTCTTCGAGGCCGACGAGAGCGTCCTCGACGGCGCCCTCGACGTCCGCTTCGATTCCGGGAACGGCTGGTGGACCGGCGCGCACGTCTCCGTCGTCCGGGAGGACCGGGACCGCATCGATCGCCTCACGCGCATCCACTCCTCTGTGAAGGCCTGGCGGCCGGGGCTCGCCGTCGAGGCGGCCCGGGAGGTGAGCGACCGATTCGCCCTCGGCGCGGGCGCGGGGCTGGCGTGGTACACGCCGTCCGGTGGGATCCCCGACCCCGCAAAGCGCGGGGCGGGCTACCGGGAGTGGATCGGCCCCGAGCTCTCCTACCTCGCCATGGCGTCGCGCACGCTCTCCGGGCTGGTGACGCTCCGCTGGCTCAGCCCCGGTGGCCAGGCTGTCTCGCTGGAGGCCCGCTACGACCGGGCCACCGTCCGGGAGGGCGAGGTGAGGCTCCCGCTGGCGCCGACGGGGAGCCGGGGGGCTTGGAGTGTGGCGGTGCGGTGGGCGTGGTGATTCTGCGAATCGCCTGACATGAATAGGAGATCGGTCGATGCGACCCATCCCCGCTCATTTGCCGCGTCGCCATGGGCGGCCCGCTGGAGGTCGTTGAAGGCTCAGAGGCTTGCCTCTCTTTCGTGGTGGGATCGGAGGAGTCGCGCGCTGCCGACGGCTCTTCAGTAGCTCATGGTACCGAACTGGCGCGTGTGCCGCGGCCAACTCCATCACCCGGAAGAAGAGCAGCCCACGATCCCGAGACGTGCGCCGGGATCCGCCGTCACCACGATCCCCTCGATCTCGAGCGCTGAGACGGCCAGGGCGAAATCCCGGCGCAGAGATCCTCTCGCCGGTACGGTCACGGGCATGCGTATCGGGGCGTATCCAAGCATCTCCGCACCAAGGACCTGGGGGCCCGCCGGAACGCGCGGGAGCCGGTACGTCCCCGTGCTGTCGGTGAGCACGCGGTGCCCGGTCCCCTCGACGGTAACCATCACGCCGGCCAGCGGCCGCCCCGATTCGGCGTCCGTCACGCGACCGCTAACGGCGGCCGCGACAGAGACAGGCTGCTGGGCGTCGGCCGGCACCACCAGGCCCAGGAGGCCAAGGACAACCAGCGCCAGCGCGAGGATCTGCCAGCGGCCCCTCAGCCGGTCGCCTCCCGTCACCGGATCATCCCCGGAGAGCGCTCGCGGATCTCCCAGTCCGCCGCGCTCACGCCGGTGCGCTGGAGCGTGCCGTCCGGCAGGACTTTCCGCTGCGCCGCAAGGAGATGGGCGTCGGGACGCAAGCGGTCCGGACCGGTGAAGCTCAACAGCGCGTCGATCGGGTACCCGACCAGGTTGCCGCAGGTCGGAGCCGTCCAGTCGTAAAGGGTGTACCTTTCCCCTACGATCTGGGCAAGGTCGAGGATTCTGTCCCTGGGGAACAGCGCGAAGGTCCCCTGTAGGTTCTCTCCCCGCTCCAGAGCATCGAGATCCGGCACGTCGGCGACGAACGGCACCCAGAAGGCGATGCCCATCACCTGACTCGTCGTGTGCCTCAATTGGACGGGCAGCATTGTCGGCACGTCCGGGTTCATGGCCCGGTCTTCCCAGTAGAACTGGAAGTCCGCCCGGCGCAGGTCGGGCAGCCCGGGGTAGATGGCGGAGTGGTCGATCGCTTGCTCCGCCACGACCGCCGTCTGGCCCGGCGCGAGCGGATACTCGGTGCCATTCCCCGGAAAGCGCTGGAAGGACTGCGCCCAGATTCCTCTGGCATCATTGCGCCAGGTCGAGGTTTCGCTGCACGGCCACGAAGAGATGTCGATGTTCACCTGGAACGCGCCGCCGAGGATCTTGCCGTCCAGGTAGACCGTCGTGTCCGCGTTGTTCACCAGCTCCACGTACATCTGGCGCTTGTACGCGTCGAGGCCACCCGTCACCGCGAGGGGGGCGGCGTGGTAGTAGAGCTCGCTGATCACCAGTGAGCCACGTTCCTGGCCACGCACGTGGATCACCTCCGTCGAGCCGCGCCTCAGCTGCGCAAGGCGGCCCCCTGCCAGGACAGCGGGCGCGCCCTCTGCCGGCGTATCGAAGCGCCTCTGGGCCCACACCCAGTACCGTGCCGACGGGAGGTCGCCGATCTCGACCACCCCGTCCTCGTCCGTCCTGAACGATCGGAGGTCGGGTGCCCGATCCCGGTGCACATGAATTATGGCAGCCGGCACGCCGGTACCGGGCGTCCAGCCCAGGCTAGCAGCGAGAGCTGTGTCCGTCACCTGGACCGCGAGCGTGACCGCATCGCTCTCGGTCGCCTGTTCGGGCTGGAGGAGGACCACGTCGGCTTCGCAGGCGGTGAGCGTGGCCGCGAGAAGGGCCGCGAGCGTCCGGCGCCGGCCACAGGCCCGCCGACGAGTACCCTCGCTCACCGGACGCTCCCCGGAGATCGCTCGCGGATCTCCCAGTCCGCCGCGCTCACGCCGGTGCGCTGGAGCG
>JBNJCY010000283.1:0-3445 GCA_051744325.1 Actinomycetota bacterium | reverse complement strand
GCCGGGCACGAGGCCGGGCCGGTCAGCAATGGCGAAGGCGATGTAGCCTGAGAGGATGGGGATCATGAGCGTGAACGACAGTACGCCGATCTGGAACACCTTGTCCCAGAACGTCCCGGCCGGAATCGCCAATCCCGCTTCGGAGGCTTCACCGCCCAGGCTGAGCGAGATCGCGATCAAGAGACCGCCGGTTACGACGAACGGGATCATGTGGGTCACGCCGTTCATGAGCGCGCGGTAGACGCCGCCAAATCTGCCGGCGCTGCCGCTGGTCCCCTGCTCGGGCGCGCCGGCCGCGCTCTGGGCGGGCGCCGAAGCACCGACGATATCGGCCTCGAGAACGTCCTCCATGAGTTTCCCCGGCCGGGAGATTCCGTCCGCGACGCTCGTGACGAGCACCCGCTTGCCGGCGAACCGGTCGAGGTTGATGTCCAGGTCGGCGGCGATGATGACGCCATCGGCTTCGGTGATGTCCGCCTCGGTGAGGACGTTCTCCGACCCGATTGAGCCTTGGGTCTCGACCTTGATCGAATCCCCGCTAAGTTCGGCGGCCTCGCTGAGTTTCTCCGCGGCCATGTAGGTGTGGGCGATACCGGTTGGGCACGCCGTTACTGCGACGTAACGCACTTCGTCTCTCCCTTCGGGTTCGTACGGCGCTACTTCCTTCCTCCGCCGCGCGGCCCGGGCCGGGACGTGCGGCTCGTTGGTGTCGACTCTGTAGTCGACACCCACTATCACAGTCCCACTGTCCTACGCCGGTACAAGAGCACAAGGTCCCAGAGCAGCCCCGATTCGCCCGCTCAGTACCGAATCCTGTCGTCACCCGAGAGCCAGGGGCCGATCACGGGAAGCACTGAGGTCCTGCGGGCCCCAACCGGTGGGGGCGGGCAGGCTGTGGCGTCCAGGTCGTCGGGTCACCGGCGGTATGTCCTCGCCGAGCCACGCAACGGCCGTTCGGACGTCGCTTTGCGGTCTGGGTTTCCCGCCACTGGTTTGTTGTGTTGGGTGTGGGGTCGTGTCGATGGTTGTCGGTCCCAGCTGACAGGGTTAGGTCATGTGCATTCGCTTGGATGACCTCAGACTCGTCGCCGCGGGTCTGCCGCCGGTGCGGATGCAGGTCGCAGCCACTGAGCTCGTCACCCGCTACCGCAACCGCCCCGTGACCGGCGGGTCGGAGTCCGCCTCATGACGCGCAGGGGCCAGCAAGAGATTGCCCAGTTACTCACGGCAGGGGATGCGTTTGGGGCGACAACGCCTTTGCGGGTGCTGTGGGACTTTGACGGTGTGGTAGCCGACACAGAACCGCTCCACGACCAGACCTACCAGGAACTCGCTAGACGCCGATCCCACCCACTCGAGCCGGGCTACTACGACGAGATACTCGGACGGACCGAGCAGGCCATCTGGGAGATCCTCATCGGCAAGGGTTTCCCCGCGGACCTCGAGGACATCGACGCCCTGATGCGGGAACGGGAGACTGCGTACCTCGAGCTGGCCCTGGAGACCCTGGAACCTACCTGGGTGACCACCTCGCTCGTGCCCTACTTCGCGGGACTGGGGGCCGAACAGGTCATCGTGTCCAACGGTGACCCGAATTCCCAGGAGCTCCTGCTTCGGAAGTGGCGGCTGGATGACAGGTTGACGGTCTCCAGGCGAGCACCCAGTGAGGACAAGCTGAAAGTGTTGCTCCGCCGGTGCATCCCCCCGACCATCGTGCTCGAGGACAACGCGGGTTTCCTCCAGATTGCACGACAAGCCGGGGCCATGACCGTCGCCGTGAAGAACAGCTTCAACGCAGACCAGGAACTCCACGCGGACGTCGTCTTCTCGATCCTTCCGTAGCTGTCAGTTTCCGAAGTCGTCTGCACCCGACGCCACTGACCGACGTGCAGCGCGAGAAGGTCTACCGGTACGGATGGACGTCTGCTCACCCTGCCTGGAGGAGATGGGCTACGAGATCCCCGATCCGCCAACGCTGGAGTCCTGGCTGGCGGGCGGCGAGGACAGGGCGCCCAACCACTTCTTGGGCCACCTCTCCCCGAATGAGGCCGCGGAAGCCCAAATGCGCTGCCCGGAGAACCCACCCGACCTCTACGAGCCCTGACGAGAACCTCGTCAGTGCAGTCGACTTCGGAATCTGATATCAACATGTGAGACTCGTGCTGGCGGGGTGTTGCGTTTGGGTGTACCCCAACGCAACAGTTGCCGGCGCTCAGGTGATTCTCCCCAGTTCTGCTCACCTAGATTTCTCACCCTCCCGTGGGTCCTATCCGGGAACGGGTGGGGCTCCTTCGGTGATGGCGGTATCTGACCACCGACTATCGGGTCGCCGGGGAACGGAAGACGGCGCGCCCGCGCCCGGTGCTTCGGTTCCCCGCTCACTCTCGCGTTCGGTTGCCACCGAACAGATGCCCTTCGCCTGGTGCCTGACATTCTCGACAAACCTCATCGTTGCCAAGGCAAAGGGCATCTGTGCGTCACGACCCGCCGATCCGTACTCGCGGATCGGTCTCAGACGACGTCGTCGTCCATCCAGTCGAAGGTGCGGGTGACGGCCTTCTTCCAGAGGCGGTAGGTGCGTTCGCGTTCCGCCTGGTCCATCTGGGGTGTCCAGCGCTTGTCCTCGGCCCAGTTGGCGATGACGTCGGCCTCGCCCTGCCAGAACCCGACCGCGATCCCCGCGGCGTAGGCCGCGCCCAGCGCGGTGGTCTCGGCGACCTGCGGGCGGACCACGTCCACCCCGAGGAGATCGGCCTGGAACTGCATCAGGGTCTCGTTGGCCACCATGCCGCCGTCCACCTTCAGCTCGGCCAACGGCACCCCGGAGTCCGCGTTCATCGCGTCCAGGACCTCACGGGTCTGGAACGCGGTGGCCTCCAACGCCGCCCGGGCGATGTGTCCCCTGGTGACGAACCGGGTCAGGCCCACCAGCACCCCACGGGCGTCGGAGCGCCAGTAGGGGGCGAACAGGCCCGAGAACGCCGGCACGAAGTAGGCCCCGCCGTTGTCCGCCACGGTCCCGGCGAGCTCCTCCACCTGCGGGGCGGAGGAGATGATCCCGAGGTTGTCCCGCAACCACTGCACCAGCGACCCCGTCACCGCGATGGAGCCCTCCAACGCGTACCGCGCGTCCTGCTCCCCGATCTTGTAGCACACGGTCGTCAGCAGTCCGTTGCGGGAGAACACCGGCTCCGTGCCGGTGTTCAGCAGCATGAAGTTGCCCGTGCCGTAGGTGTTCTTCGCCATCCCGACCTCGAAGCACGCCTGACCGAACGTGGCGGCCTGCTGGTCCCCCAGGATCCCGGCGATCGGCACCCCGGACAACAACCCATGACCCCGACCCGTGCCGTAGACCTCCGCCGAGGACCGGATCTCGGGCAGCATCGAGACCGGGATCCCCATGTCCGCCGCGATCTCCTCATCCCACGCCAGGGTCCGCACGTCC
>JBNJCY010000282.1:0-3446 GCA_051744325.1 Actinomycetota bacterium | reverse complement strand
TATTGCTAGCAATCACAGCATAGGATCAGGGTCGATCAGCAGCGCACCGGAGGAGAACCAGAGGATGGGCGTCATCGCCGTATGCAACCAGAAGGGGGGCGTCGGGAAGTCCACCACGGTCTTCCACCTGGCGCGCGCCGCCGTGGTCGCCGGCAAACGGGTGCTCGTCATCGACCTCGACCCGCAGGGCAACCTCACCAGCGTCATGACGAAGGATCCGCTCGCCGACGATGACGTCTCTCTCGCTGACGTGCTCAGTTCCCAAACCCAGGACCGGCTGGCCGACGTGCTGGTGCCAGGAGTGTGGCCCGGCGTCGATGTCGCCCCCACCGTGGGCACCGCGTTGGGGTTGATCCGCGATGAACTGATCAAGGACGGACCCGGCCGGGAGTATCGCCTCCGCGAAAGCCTCGCCCCGGTCACCCGACGGTACGACCTCGTCCTCATCGACTGCCCGCCCGCCCTCGACCAACTCACCATCAACGGGCTCACCGCCGCCAACGGTGTCCTGATCGTCAGCCAGAGCAAGCTGTGGAGCGCCAACGGCATCGCGCACCTGCTCGCCACCATCGACGGCGTGCAACGCCACTTCAACGAGACGCTCGGCATCCTCGGCGTGATCATCAACCTGCACGAGGCCCGCACCGTCGGCGGCCGCTTCTGGAACGAGGAACTCCACGCCGCGGGGGAGCAGCGAGGGTTCCGCATCTTCGACCCACCCATCCCGAAACGAGCCGTCATCGCCGACGCAACCGAAGCGAGCCGCGGCCTGGACGAATGGGGCGGGGCCGACGCCGCCGCCCTCGCCACCATCTACGCCGACTACCTGAAGGAACTGGAGGGAACCCCGTGAGCACTCGACCCGAACGCCGCAAGTCCACCAGCAGGGACCTTCGTCGAGCTCTGGCCACGGCGGTTCTGGCTTTGGCCGGGGCCGTGGCCGGACTCGTCATCGCCATCATCGTCACGCTGAACCTCCACATCTTCCTCGGTGTGGAGGACGGCTACATGGCGACGCCGACCCAGGTGCTCGAGCGCTCCGCGTGGATCCTGGTCGCGGATGCCGTGATCCTCGTCGCCGCACCGCTGCTCGCGGTGATCCTCGTCTTCAGGCTGCGACGCGCACCTCCCGAACCAGATCGCGGCATGTCGCCCTCATCAGACCGAGAGTCGCAGCCCCGGCGCGATGACACCACTGGTTGACGTCTCGGTTCTCCTGCAGCTCGCCTCGGATCCGACTGGTCATCGTCATCGACCTCTGCGACCTGGACGAATGGGGCGGGGCCGACGCCGCCGCCCTCGCCACCATCTACGCCGACTACCTGAAGGAACTGGAGGGAACCCCGTGAGCACTCGACCCGAACGCCGCAAGTCCCAACTCGCCGGCGCCAGCCCGGTGGAACCCGCCACCGTCACCCCGATCGCCGCCGTGCCCGAACCCGTGGAGCCCGCCGCCAAACCGCGACGCAACGCCGCGTGGAGCCAGGTCAGTATCCGGCTCCACCCCGAAGACGCCGACCGTCTCCGCGGCGCCGTGGAAGCCACCCGCAGCCCCCATACCTACCGCAGCCTCAACGAGTTCGTCTCACAGGTGGTCATGAATGAAGTGAGCCGCCTTGAGCAGGAACACAACAGCGGCAAGCCCTGGGACGGTGTCACCGCCGGGGACCTCACCCCGGGTCGACGCCCCAGCCTCTGAGCCAGACCACACTCCCGGGGGGCCCGCACCTTACCCGCATTGCTGTGATTGCTTCTAATGCACGCAATCACAGCAATGGGAACATTGAGACCCTAGGACGACGTCGCCGGGGGAGTGGAGGTACGGCGCCGCGACGGCGCCGTTTGGCTGGCAAGCTGGGCCTCGGCACGATCAGCCCGAGAGCGCTGCGCTTGAGCGTCCTCCCGAGCTCGGGTGAGTTCCTCGAGACGCTGGTCGAGCTGGTGGTCATACGTCGTACGGATATCAGCCACGCGCTGATCGCTGTGGGCGCGCTCCCGCTCCACCTCGGACCGGGCAGACTCCACCTCCACCGTCAACACGGACACCTGGCCGTTCAGATCATTGACGGTGGACCGCAGGCGATCGGCCTCCGCCTCGGCCTCGCGCACCTGAGACTCGGCCTCAGCCTGAGCCGACTCCGCGGCCTCGAGCTGGACGCGAAGCTCATCCCTCTCGGCCAGGGCTCGCTCGACGGCGGCTCGAGCCTCCTCCAGCTCCGCTCCTGCCTGTGCCAAGGCCTCCGCCGTCCGCTGCTGCTCCCCGCGAAGCTCGCCGAGTTCACTCACCAGGCCTCGTCGAACCTCCTCCAACTCGACATGGGCAGCGCGAAGGCTCTCCAGCTCGTCGCTCAGCTGCACGGTCTCCGAGGTCGCCTCCGCGGCCGCGGCATCGGCCTCCTCCAGCTCCGCTTCGGCCCGCCGCTGCGCCTGTTCCGCCCGGCTCGCGCGCGCATTGGCCGCCGCGACCTGCTCGGCCGCCTCACTGGACATAGCTTCGAGCTGCGCCTCAACCGCTTCAGGGTCACCCACCGTGCGGAGCTCCTCCAGCAGAACAGCCATCTGTTGCCCGAGGTGCTCGATCATCCCGGTCACCTGGCCGGTGATTACGCTCGCTCGCTGCCGTGCCGCATCCACCGGATGGCTCTCCGGCGGCCGGGGACCGTCCTGCAGCCGTTGCCGCGCCTTCCACGCTGCCGCCCGGGTGTGGGCGGGGTCGTCGCAGTACTCCGGTGGCCGCCCCGTGCCGTCGCCGAGGGCCGCGGGGCGCTGGCACCCCGGGAACCGGCAGGTCCGCGTCTCCGTCTGTGGTTCGCTCATAACGTCATCGTACTCCGACACGTAACGTAACGCAATAACGAAACGTAACGATAACAAAAGTGACGGTGAGTGTCGCTCACACTTGCCGGCGCAGTCGTCGGCTCGAGGTTCCCCCGGAACATTTGCCGTTGCGCTGTCCACAGGCGACGGGACCATCTCGACGGAGCTCGCGGTCCGGCAGTCACACTTGGAACCCGACCATGCGAAGGGGGCCAGAGTGAGCGCACTGGAGAACTGGGGGAGTGACCCCACCGAGGAGTACCAGGAGGTGATGCGCCAGGGCATGCCCGGCGACCACTACCTCGTGGCATTGAGCGCCCGAGAGGCCCTGAAGTGCGCCGAGTTGATGAGGGCGGCCCTGGACGGCAACCTGCTCGCCGCGGACGCCGCGCGGGACGTGGTACGCCTCCTGGCCGTCCTCGCGCTCACGGTCGACGTCGAGGTCGAAGATCCGACGGTGGAGGATCTGCGGATGCGTGTCGACGACTACCCCTGGCCGCCCTGAACAGGGAAGTCCCGCCGCCATCCTTTGGGCGGGCGGAGCCGTGGCGAAGCTCAAGGCCGTCCACAGGTGGGGGGGCGGGGGCACGGGGGAGCGAGCCCGGACCTCCCCGGCCACGAGCTGGCGG
>JBNJCY010000281.1:0-3452 GCA_051744325.1 Actinomycetota bacterium | reverse complement strand
CCGCGCGCGTGGTCCACGGGGTGGTGGCCGGAGTCGGCGGGTACGGCAACTGCCTCGGCCTGCCCAATATCGGCGGCGAGACCGAGTTCGATCCCTCCTACCAGTCCAACCCCCTCGTCAACGCCCTGTGCCTCGGCGTGCTGCGCCACGACCAGATCCATTTCGCCAAGGGCACCGGAGCCGGCAACAAGGTGGTGCTGTTCGGCGCCCGCACCGGCGGGGACGGCATCGGCGGTGCCTCGATCCTGGCCTCGGAGACCTTCGAGGAGGGCGGTCCCACCAAGCGTCCCTCCGTGCAGGTGGGCGACCCCTTCATGGAGAAGGTCCTCATCGAGTGCTGTCTCGAGCTGTTCGCCGCCGACGTGGTCGAGGGCATCCAGGACCTCGGCGCCGCGGGCATCTCGTGCGCCACCTCCGAGCTCGCCTCCAACGGCGGCTGCGGGATGCACGTGGACCTCGGCAGCGTCCTTCTCCGCGACCAGTCGCTGACTGCCGGCGAGATCCTCATGAGCGAGTCACAGGAACGCATGATGGCGGTCGTCGTGCCGTGGAAGCTGGAGCGGTTCCTCGAGCTCTGCCGGAAGTGGGATGTGGAGACCACCGTCATCGGCGAGGTCAACGACTCCCGCCGCCTCACCATCGACCACCACGGCCACCGCATCGTCGACGTCGACCCGGACACCGTCGCCGTCGGCCCCACCTACGACCGCCCCTACGCGCGGCCGGCGTGGCAGGACGCGCTGAACGCCGACGCCGCTGAGCGCCTCCCGCGCCCCACGTCGCCCGACGAGCTGCGCGCGCAGGCGCTTGCCATCGTCGCCTCGCCGAACATGGCGTCGAAGTCGTGGGTCACCGACCAGTACGACCGTTACGTCCAGGGCAACACCGCCCTCGCCCAGCCCGACGACGCCGGCGTGGTCCGCGTCGATGAGCTGACCGGGCTTGGGGTCGCGTTGGCGACCGACGCGAATGGCCGGTTCGCGAAGCTCGACCCCTACGCCGGGGCGCAGCAGGCGCTCGCCGAGGCCTACCGGAATGTGTCCACCGTGGGCGCGCGCCCGCTCGCCGTCACGGACTGCCTGAACTTCGGCTCGCCGGAGGACCCGGACGCCATGTGGCAGCTCGTGCAGGCCATCACCGGGCTCGCAGACGGGTGCCAGGAGCTCGAGATCCCGGTGACCGGGGGCAACGTCTCGCTCTACAACTCCACGGGCGAGCCGGGACTGATCGACTCCTCGATCAACCCGACCCCCGTCGTCGGCGTGCTCGGAGTTGTCGACGACGTCTCGCGCGCCATCCCTTCGGGCTGGAACGAGGAGGACAAGGCCCTCTACCTGCTGGGCCGCACCGCCTGCGAACTCTCCGGATCGGCGTGGGCCGGCGTGGTGCACGGGCATCTCGGGGGTATGCCGCCGCGCGTCGACTTCGACGCCGAGCGCGACCTGTCCGAGGTGCTCGTGGACGCGGCCACGCAGGGGCTGTCCCGGGCCTCCCACGACCTCTCCGCGGGTGGCCTCATCCAGTCACTGGTCGACTGTGCGCTGCGCTTCGGCGTGGGCGCGGAGGTGGACCTGTCGGAGCAGTGCGAGCGCGACGACGTCGACCTCGCCACCGCGCTGTTCTCCGAATCGGGGGCGCGTGCCCTCATCGCCGTCGATGAGCGCGACTCGCTGGGCCTCGAGGGCCTCGCTGCGAAGCACGACGTCCAGGCATTGCGCATCGGCACGACCGGTGGCGACGCCCTGAGCATCCACGGGGTCGGTGACCTCGACCTCGTGGGACTCAAGTCCGCCAGCGAGGCGACGCTGCGGCAGTACTTCTGATCGCCGAGACTTCAACGAGGAATCACATGAGCAACACCTACATCGACACCGTCTACGAGCAGATCCTTGCCAAGAACCCGGGCGAGAAGGAATTCCACCAAGCGGTCCACGAAGTGCTCGAATCGCTCGAGTCCGTGGTCGAGCGGCACCCCGAGTACGAGGAGGTCGCGCTGCTCGAACGGCTCACGGAGCCCGAGCGCCAGATCATCTTCCGGGTGCCGTGGGTGGACGACCGTGGCAAGGTGCAGGTCAACCGCGGATACCGCGTGCAGTTCAACTCCGCACTCGGCCCCTACAAGGGTGGCCTGCGGTTCCACCCGTCCGTGAACCGGGGCATCATCAAGTTCCTCGGCTTCGAGCAGATCTTCAAGAACTCCCTCACCGGCCTGGGAATCGGTGGCGCCAAGGGCGGCTCCAACTTCGATCCCCACGGCAAGTCCGACAACGAGGTCATGCGGTTCTGCCAGTCCTTCATGACCGAGCTCTCGCGGCACGTCGGCGAAGCCACCGACGTGCCCGCCGGTGACATCGGCGTGGGCGGCCGCGAGATCGGCTACATGTTCGGGCAGTACAAGCGGCTGGTGAATGCCTACGAGGCCGGCGTACTGACCGGCAAGGGCGTGGGCTGGGGCGGGTCCCTGGCCCGCACCGAGGCCACCGGGTACGGACTCGTCATGTTCACCGAGCGCATGCTCGCCACGAAGGGGATGAGCTTCGAGGGCCAGCGGGTGGTGGTGTCCGGCTCCGGGAACGTGGCGATCTACGCCACCCAGAAGGCGCAAGAACTCGGTGCCACCGTGGTGGCGTGCTCCGATTCCGCCGGCTACGTGGTGGACGAGGAAGGCCTCGATCTCTACCTGGTTCGCGAGATCAAGGAGGTCCGGCGCGGTCGGATCAGCGAGTACGCCTCGGCGAAGCCCTCCGCACGCTACGTCGTCGGAGGATCGATCTGGGACGTCCCCTGCACGGTGGCGTTGCCGTCGGCCACGCAGAACGAGCTCAGTCTCCTGGACGCGAAGACGCTCATCAGCAACGGCGTGGTGGCCGTGGCCGAGGGCGCGAACATGCCGACCGAGCCGGACGCCACCGGGCTCCTCCAGGAGGCCGGCGTGCTGTTCGGCCCCGGGAAGGCCGCCAACGCCGGTGGCGTGGCCACCTCCGCGCTCGAGATGCAGCAGAACGCCCGCCGCGACCAGTGGCCGTTCGAACACACCGCCGAGCGTCTCCAGCAGATCATGGACGCGATCCACGATCGCTGCGCCGAGACGGCGGAGGACTACGACCGCCCCGGCGACTACGTCTTCGGCGCGAACGTCGCCGGGTTCACCCAGGTGGCCGACGCCATGCTTGCCCAGGGCATCATCTGACCCGATTCCATCCATTGCCGAGCTGCGGCCGGTGTCCCCTGAGGGGGCACCGGCCGCATCCGTGTGGTGGCAACGAGCCGATGCTTGGCGGACTCGAAACGCATCTCCCATTCGGCTTCCCAGGAGTAGCGAACAGGGGTTACGGTAACGAGACGTGCCGCTTATCCATGTGATGTTCGGCACAGATGATTCAATGACGATCACCGTTGCCGAAAAGGAAGTCAATGTCACCCTCATGCCACATGCGGCCGATCGCGGCCGC
>JBNJCY010000280.1:0-3481 GCA_051744325.1 Actinomycetota bacterium | reverse complement strand
CTCCACCATGGGGATACCCCCCAATCTGGTGGAGGGAGGCCCCACGGCTCGGCGAGGGTGGTGCCGGCGTGACAGGAGTGGCGGCGGCCATCTCGCCGCGGATAGGGTTTTCTCGGAATTGAGAGGAGCTTCGCATGAACGGCCAGTTCAATCAGGTCATCGAGATGCTCGACGAGTACTCCGCTGCCGTCGCCGCCCAGGACGCCGAGCGGCTGCTCGCGCTCTACGACGACGGCGCCCGCGTGTTCGACACCTTCGACCGCTGGGTCTTCACCGGGGCGACCGAGTGGGGCGAGACGGTCCGAGCATGGCTCTCGGAACTCCGTGACGAACGACTGGCGGTGGCGTGGGAGGACGTGGCGATCGACGCCGTCGACGATCTCGCGATCGTGCACGCCCTCGTGCGCTACAGCGAGGAGACCCTGGACGGGAATCCCATCCGCGCGTTGACGAACCGCTACACCGCGGTGCTCCGGCGGGACGGCGATGGGAAGTGGCACATCACCCACGAGCACACGTCCATGCCCGTCTCCGTGAAGACGGGAGGCCCGCTCGAACGCGACTGATGTCGCGGCCCGAGCGGGCCGGTGAAGAAGCTCCCCGTGACTCGTTCAGTCCTCGTTCGGGTCGTTCTCCGCGTCCTGCTGGGTGTCGTGGACGGTGCCGGGCAAGTGGTCGGCCGGGCCGTAGATCGCGTAGACCCGCATGGGCTCGTCCCCGATGTTCGTCACGTTGTGCCACGTGCCGGCGGGGACGAAGATGGCCCAGTCGTCCTCGACGACCTCATCGAAGGGCAGGTCATCCTCCGCGGGGCCCATCTGGCAGCGGCCCTTGCCCTGCTCGAGGCGCAGGAACTGGTCGTTCTCGGGGTGGACCTCGAGGCCGATGTCACCGCCCGGAGGGATGGACATCAACGTGGCCTGCAAGTGCTCCCCGGTCCAGATCGTGGTGCGGAACTTGTCGTTCGCCGTGGTCGCGTCCTCGATGTCGAGGACGTAGGGCTTCTTCCCGTGGTCGCTGAATTCCGGCATCGTGCCTCCTTGCTCTCGATGTCCTTCGATCCTACGTCCGGGCCCGCGGGCAGGACGAGCGTTCAGTCCACGAGGATGAGCATTCAGTCCACCCCGCCCAGCTGCTGCCACAGGAACTCGAACGCGAGTGCCTGCATGTGCGCCCGCTGGGCGTTGGTGGCCGCGCCGCCGTGGCCGCCCTCGATGTTCTCGTAGTAGGTCACGTCCTTCCCGGCCTCGGTCATCCGTGCGGCCATCTTGCGGGCATGGCCGGGGTGGACCCGGTCGTCCCGCGTTGACGTGGTGAAAAGGACGGGCGGGTGCTCCCGCTCCGGTTCGAACTGGTGGTAGGGGGAGAATGTCTGGATGTACTCCCACTGGACGGGGTCGTCCGGGTCCCCGTACTCCGCCATCCACGACGCCCCCGCCAGCAGGTGCGAGAACCGCCTCATGTCGAGGAGCGGAACCTGGCACACCACCGCACCGAAAAGCTCCGGGTACTTCACGAGCATGTTGCCAATGAGCAACCCGCCGTTCGAGCCGCCCTGTGCACCGAGACGTTCCGGCCGGGTCACCCCGCGCACCACCAGGTCCCGGGCCACCGCGGCGAAGTCCTCGTACGCGCGGTGTCGCTTCTCCTTCAGCGCGGCCTGGTGCCAGCGCGGGCCGTACTCCCCGCCCCCGCGGATGTTGGCCACAACGTACACGCCACCCCGCGCGAGCCAGGCGCGGCCCATCGCGGGGGCGTAGCTCGGCATCATCGGGATCTCGAACCCGCCGTACCCGTACAGGAGCGTGGGGTTCTCCCCGTCGAGCTCGAGCCCGGCGGGGCTGACCTGGAAGTACGGCACGCGCGTGCCGTCGTCGGAAATCACGAAGTGCTGGGACACCTCCATGCCGGTGGCGTCGAAGAACGCGGGAAGCGACTTCAGCGGCTCCACCGACGTGGTCGCCCCGGACGCGTCCAGCGTCACCTTCGAGAGCGTCGACGGCGAGAGGAACCCCGCCGTCGTCAGCCACAGCTCGTCAGTCTCGCGCGCGTTGAGCGCGCCCACCGCGATGGTCCCGAGCGTGGGCAGGCCCGCCTCGTCGCCGAGGTCGAGCGCCCGACGACGCCACCCGCCGTCGTCGTCCGCGCCGCTGTCAGCGCGGTCCGGTGGGGTGACGACCTCGAGGCGGTTCGCGACGTCGTCGAGCAGGTTGACGATGACGTGGTGCCGGGTGACCGTGAGGTCCGCCAGCGAGGTGCTGGGCGAGGGGGCGAAGAGCTCGGTGAAGTCCCGCTCGCCGGCGAGGAACGACTCATAGCGCGTGGCGATCAGCGTTCCGGCGGGGTAGGTGGCGCCACCGACCTCCCAGTCGTCACGGAGGTGGACCAGGAGCCAGTCCCGCCAGATGAGGGGTTCGGAACTGCGGGGCACGTCCACCGTGACGAGGCCCTCCGGGCGGATCTCGCTGAGCTCGGTGGCGTAGAACGCGATCGCCCGCATGACGAACGCACGCTCGTACCCGGGGGTGAAGTCCGCACCGGCGGCGATGTACATGTCCGTCTCGTCGCCCTCGTAGACGACCTCCGCGTCCTCGATGCGCTGGCCGCGGTGCCAGCGGCGCACCGTGCGCGGGTAGCCGGAGGGGGTCATGGTGCCCGGGCCGAAGTCCGTGAAGATGAAGACCTCGCTGCCGTCCTTGCTGGCCCAGCCCATGCCGCCCTTCGACTCCTCGCGGGAGAAGCCGTCCGGGACGAACTCCAGGGTGGTCATGTCGAACTCGCGGGTGACGTCCGCGTCCGAGCCGCCGCGCGACAGGGAGATGAGGGCGCGCTCGCGGGAGGGGTAGAGGACCTCCGCGCCGTGCCACACCCAGTTGACGCCCTCCTCGGCGCCGAGGGCATCGACGTCGATGAGGACCTCCCACTCGGGGTGGTCTGTGCGGTAGGAGTCCCACGTGGTGCGGCGCCAGATGCCGCGCTCGTGGTCCGCGTCAGTCCAGAAGTTGTAGAGGCGGTCCCCGCGCTGCACCACCGCTGGGATCTTTTCCGTGGAGTCCAGGATCTCGAGCGTGGTGGAGCGGATCTCCTCGAAGCGCGGGGAGTTGGCGAGGTTCTCCTCGGCGTGTGCGTTGCAGGCGCGCACCCACTCGAGGGGGCCCTCGCCCTCGACGTCCTCAAGCCAGGCGAAGTGGTCTTCGAACATGTCTCCATCCCATCACGCCGCGGAGTGGGAGTCCTGCCGGATGGGGTTCTCCACGTGTGCGCCCGCAGGATGATGTTACGTGGCCGACCGGCGCCCCAAGTGCCCCGCAATTTCGGTAGGGCGTGCAGCTCGTGCCCAGGTGCGTACGCAGTGTCGGCGGGGTGCTCTGTCCGGGGCCCAAGTGCGTGCGCAGTATCGGCCCCGGGGCCCAACTGCGTACGCAGAACGTTTCGGCGGGTGGTAGACCACCCGCAGGATCGTTCAGCACCCGCAGGATCG
>JBNJCY010000279.1:0-3498 GCA_051744325.1 Actinomycetota bacterium | reverse complement strand
GGCGATCTCCGACAGGTCCACCGTGAACTCGGCGGAGCTGTCCGTGCCGCGGACGATCACGGTGGTGATGCCGGCGGCGGCGATGCTCACGGGCTCGCCGGCGGCGGAGGTGAAGACGGCGGGGGTGAAGACCAGGTGACCGTCCACGAGGCGGAGCGTGCCGGTTGTGGCGTCCCCGGCGGAGAGGGTGAGGGTGGCGGTCTCGCCGTCGATGGTCCACGTGGGTTCGGCGGTGGTGAGCTCGGCGGTTGGCTCGGACTCCGCGGCGGTGGTGGCCTCAGTTGCCGACTCGGACGCGGCCTCGGCGGCTGGCTCGGACACAGCCTCGGGCTCGGCGGTGGTCGGCTCGGCGGCGGGGTCACCCTCGGAGGCTACGGGTTCAGGCTCGAGCGCCGACTCTGCAGCGACCTCGGGCTCGGGTGCCGGCTCGGGTGCGGGCTCGGCCGCGACCTCCGGCTCCGCAACCGGCTCGGACGCGGGCTCTGCGTCAGCCTCGACGACTGGCTCGTCCGCGGGCTCGGGTGCCGGCTCGGGCTCGGGTGCGGGCTCGGCCGCGACCTCCGGCTCCGCAACCGGCTCGGGCTCAGGTGCCGGCTCGGGCTCAGGTGCCGGCTCGGGCTCAGGTGCGGGTGCGGGAGCCGGCGCGGGAAGGACCGACGCGTCCACTCCCCACGACTCACCGGGCGAGAGCGTCTCGTCCATCAGCCCGGTGCCGTGCCCGGCGCCGAGGGCGTGGCCCATCTCGTGCCGCACGACCGTCAGCAGGTCCATGCGGGACCAGCCCCAGCCGGCGGCGTCGTCGTCGATGGCGATGCCCGTGCCGTACGCCTGGCCCAGGGTCGCCCCGCCGAAAGCCTCGACCCACGCGGTGATCCCGGAGGTGTCGGCGCCGGCGGCGGCCCACTCGGCCTTGGCCTGGGAGACCGCGGCGGCGAGGGCATCGCTCGTGAGCGCGGCCTCGGGGCCGACCGGGTCGGCGGGGAGGCTGGCGGCGGTCATCTGCTCGGCGAACTCGTCGGCGGCGGCCTCGGTGTCCGACGCGGGCCCCGGCTCGGCAACGGGCTCGGTCTCGGCCGGCGTGGTCTCGGCTGGCGTGGTCTCGGCTGGCGTGGTCTCGGCCGGCGTGGTCTCGGCTGGCGTGGTCTCGGCTGGCGGCGTGGTCACAGAGACGCCGTCGCTGCCGGAGATGGAGGCGGCGCCGTCGTCCATGGGGCAGGAGATCGAGGCGGGCTGGCCGTTCGCGCCGCCCACGGTGGTGCACTGGCTGGTCGACAGCGCCTCCGACAGGGCCTCGAGGGCCTCCTGGAGTTGGGCGTCGGCGGTGGCCTGGGCCTCGGCGGCTTCCTGGGCGGCCTGAACCTGCTGGACATACGCCGTCTGCTGCTGCCGGACGACCTGCTGCTGGACTGCCTGCTGCTGCGCGACGTACCGCGCCTGCGCGGCCTGCTGTGCCTGGCGCTGGGCCTCCTGCTGCTCCCGCTGGATCCGGGCCTCCTCGGCGGCGAAGAGGGCGTCGATCGCGGCGCGGGCCTCCTCGTGGGTCAGGATGTCGACCTCGGCGACCGCGGCGTCCCGGAGTTCGATCACGACGGTGACCTGGCCGCCGTCGGCCGGTTCGGACGACTTGACGCTTGGTGCCATGGGCTGGGAGAGGAGGGTGGGCCGGTACGACGAGCCCCGCACGAGTGGCTCGGTTGCCGCAGCGGGAACCGCGCTGAAGGCGGTCAGCGAGCCGACGAGGACGATCGCGACACCCGGGATCAGAGTGCGACGAAGAACCCTCCCGAGGCGCCTAGCGCCGCGGGCCAAGTCCGAGCACCCCTTGCTCGGGCTGATCGGATCGGGATCCTTCACATGTCACCTGAGATCTACACCCTGAACAGATGTGGGAAATAGTGTGGCACTGGTCACCCGAAAAGGGAAGCCCTTCCGACCGGGGAATTTTCCCCGCCGTCACCCGCCGTCACCCGCCACGCGCGATCGGGCAGTCGTCGCCCGAGATGGTGGGGGCCGCCGTGTCCGCCACGACGATCCCGTAGGGGACGTCCACGCAGCTCAGCTGGCTGATGGCACCCATCGCCTCTCCCCCTACGATGACTGCCGCGGAACTCGAACCGGAGACCCGGATCTCCCCCAGCACCACCCTGGCGTTGGCATCAAGTTGCACCCCGATCTCGCCGCCAGTGATGGTGGTGGACAGCCACGTGGGCACGGACTGACCCGTGGCGGCCATCCCGACTGCGTTGTCCGTGACCGTGCTGTTCGAGACCGAGCCGCTCGCTGAGTCCAAGAACAGCACGCCCACCTCGCCGTTGTTACTGACGGTGGCGCCCTCGATGCTGACCCGGTGCCCGCCCCCGACCACGATCCCGGCCCATGCATTGTCCTCGAACGCCGAGTCGGTCACCTCGAGGGTGGTTCCCCGGCCGGATCCCGCGTCCCCCTCGGCGGACATGTGGATGCCGGCGCCGCCCGCGCCGTCGTCGCCGCCGCCGGGGGCACCGGTGATGCGGACACTGTCGAGGCGGATCGATGCGGACGGGCCCGCTACCAGGCCGGACGCGGGCTTGTCCCCGGTGAGGCTGAGGGTGAGGCCGGTGAGCTCCACCAGGCCGTCGGTGGCGACGATGATCGCGGCGTCCGGTGCTGTGGACTCGAGGGTGGTGGTGTTCCGCCCGTCGCCGCGCAGGTGGACGCCGTCGAGGAGGACGAGGGTGGTGTCGATAGTGGTGGTGCGGGCGGGGAGGAGGATCGTGGAGCCGGGGGCGGCCGTGGCGAGGGCGATGTTCAGGTCCTCCGCCGACTCCACGGCGTGCTCCCGGGCCTCGTCCTCCACCCGGCCGAGGACGGACGCCGAGACGCGCCGCCAGACCGCGGTGGCGATGGGGCCTTCCGGGGTGATGTCCGCGAGGCCGCCCTCGATGGTGTCGGTGAAGGTGGTGGGGTCGCAATCGAGGCGCTGCAGCGCGCGCTGGGCGGCCCCGACGGCGGTGGCAAGGTCATCGGCGCCGGGGTCGGCTGGGTTGGCATCCGCGTCAGCACTCGCGGCGGTTGGGGCCGTGCTCGAGGCGTCTGCGTCTTCCGCGGCCGTGCCCGAACCCCCGGCATCAGCGCCCGAACCCCCAGCGTCAGCGCCCGAACCGCCCTGTGCCGCGTAGCCAGCGACCAGCCGCTCGACAGCCGCGACCACGCCATCAGCGGCCTCAGCACACTCCCGCTCGCGGATCCCGGCCGTTGTGGCGGTGTTGCTGGGGGTGGCCGTGGTTTCAGGGGCGGATGGCTCTGCGGCACACGCGGCCAGGGTCGCCAGCGCGAGACCAGCGACCAGTGCGCGTGCGACGTGGATCACAGGCGCGAGCCTACCCCGCTCCCCGGCGCCGCCGCCTTGGCGAGGTCATTCGCCCTTGCGAATTCGCTGTCCCTACACGAATCCGCCATCCCCCCTCACGACAGGGACAGCGAATTCGCAAGGGCGAATGACCTCGCCAAGGCGGCGGC
>JBNJCY010000278.1:0-3506 GCA_051744325.1 Actinomycetota bacterium | reverse complement strand
AGCACGCCCAGGACCCCCGCCTCACCGCCGGCGCCCAGATGCACGAGGGAGTCGTCTCCGCGGAGCTGGGGCTCGCCGGCTGGCCGGCCGTGGCAGAGGAATCGATCATCGCGCGCGATGTCCTGCTGGCCGGGCACGTCGGTTCCCGCCTCCATGTCCAGCACGTCTCGACCGCCGGCTCGGTGGAGATCATCCGGTGGGCGAAGTCACGGGGGATAGACGTCACCGCGGAGGCCACCCCGCACCACCTCTTCCTCACCGACGAGCTCGTGCGCAGCTACGATCCGGTGTTCAAGGTGAACCCGCCGCTGCGCACCGCCTCCGACGTCGAAGCGGTCCGGCAGGGACTGGCGGACGGCACGCTCGACATCGTCGCCACCGACCACGCCCCTCACCCGGCGGAGGACAAGGACTGCGAGTGGGCTGCGGGCGCCCACGGGATGCTCGGGCTCGAGACCGCGCTCTCGATCGTGCAGAGGACCATGGTGGACACCGGGCGCCTCACCTGGGCGGGCGTGGCGCGGGTCATGTCCGCCACCCCCGCCCGGATCGGCCGCCTGAAGGACCAGGGCCGCCCGCTCGAGGTCGGCGAGCCCGCCAACGTCGTCCTCGTCGATCCGGCCGCCACCCGCACGATCCGCGCCGACCGGCTCGCCTCCAAGTCCGCGAACACCCCCTACTCCGGGATGGAGCTCCCCGGCCGGGTGGTCGCGACCTTCCTGCGGGGCAGGGCGACCGTGCTCGACGGCGTGCTCAACGAGGCCCGGTGAGCGTGGCGCAGGTCGAGCGCCAGCCTGCGGTGCTCGTCCTCGAGGACGGGTACTTCCAGGTGGGCAGGGCGTACGCCGCCCGCGGACGCACCGTCGGGGAGATCGTCTTCTCGACCGGGATGACCGGCTACCAGGAGACCCTCACCGACCCCTCGTACCACCGGCAGATCGTGGTGATGACCGCACCGCACGTCGGCAACACGGGAATGAACGACGAGGACCCGGAGTCGGGGCGCATCTGGGTGGCGGGGTACGTGGTGCGCGACCCCGCCCGGCGCGCGTCGAACTGGCGTGCCCGGCGTGAGCTGGAGGACGAACTGGTCGAGCAGTCCGTGGTCGGCATCTGTGACGTGGACACCCGGGCGCTCACCCGGCACCTGCGCGAACGCGGCGTCATGCGCGCCGGGATCTTCTCCGGCTCCGCGCTCCCGGCGGGGGCCGAGGAGGGCAGGGACCAGGCGATGGAGGTGCTGCTCGACGTCGTCCGGCAGTCCCCGTTCATGGCCGGGGCCGACCTCGCCCGCGAGGTGACGACGACCGAGGTCTACACGGTCGAACCACCGGAGGGAACCGAGCTCGTGTGCACCGTGGTCGCGGTGGATCTCGGCATCAAGTCACGGACCCCGCAACAGCTCGCCGAGCGCGGAGCCCGCGTTCACGTGGTGCCCCAGTCCTCCACGCTCGCCGACATCCTCGCCCTCGGCCCGGACGGGGTGTTCTTCTCCAACGGTCCCGGCGACCCGGATGCAGCCACCCATGAGGTGGAGCTCCTCCGGGGCGTCCTCGACGCCCATCTGCCCTTCTTCGGCATCTGCTTCGGCAACCAGTTGCTCGGCCGGGCGCTCGGGTACGGCACCTACAAGCTGGACTACGGCCACCGCGGCGTGAACCAGCCCGTCCTCGACCGGGCGACCGGCAAGGTGGAGATCACCGCGCACAACCACGGCTTCGCCGTCGACGTCCCCGTCGACGCACCTTCGGTGGCGCCGTACGACGACGGCCGCTACGGGCGGGTGGAGGTCTCGCACGTGGGGCTCAACGACGGTGTGGTCGAGGGCCTGCGGGCCCTCGACATCCCGGCGTTCTCGGTGCAGTACCACCCGGAGGCCGCAGCCGGCCCGCACGACGCCGAACACGAGTTCGACCGCTTCATCGCCATGATGATCGCCCGCCGGGCGGCCACCGACGGGGGGAAATGATGCCACGCCGCCAGGACCTCACCTCGGTGCTCGTCATCGGCTCCGGCCCCATCGTCATCGGGCAGGCCGCGGAGTTCGACTACTCCGGGACGCAGGCCTGCCGGGTCCTGCGTGCCGAGGGGCTCCGGGTGATCCTCGTGAACTCCAATCCCGCCACGATCATGACGGACCCCGAGATGGCGGACGCCACCTACATCGAGCCGATCACGCCCGAGGTGGTGAGACGGATCATCGAGAAGGAGCGTCCCGACGCGCTGCTGCCGACCCTGGGGGGCCAGACCGCCCTGAACATCGCCGTCGCCCTGCACGAGTCCGGGGTGCTGGAGCAGTACGGCGTGGAGCTGATCGGCGCCCGCGTCGAGGCGATCCGGGCGGGGGAGGACCGCGAGGAGTTCAAGAAGGTCGTGGAGCGCTGCGGAGCGGAATCGGCCCGTTCCACCATCGCCCACAGCCTCCAGGAGTGCCACGCCGCCTCCGCCGAGCTCGGCTACCCGCTGGTCGTGCGCCCGTCGTTCACGATGGGTGGACTGGGCTCGGGGATCGCGCACACGCCCGCTGACCTCGACCGCATGGCGGGTGCCGGCCTCTTCTACTCGCCGACCACCGAGGTGCTGCTCGAGGAATCGATCCTCGGGTGGAAGGAGTACGAACTCGAGCTGATGCGGGACCACGCGGACAACGTGGTGGTGGTCTGCTCCATCGAGAACGTGGACCCCGTGGGAGTCCACACCGGGGACTCCATCACGGTGGCGCCGGCGCTGACCCTCACCGACCGCGAGTACCAGCAGTTGCGGGACGTCGGCATCGCCGTGATCCGCGAGGTGGGCGTGGACACCGGGGGGTGCAACATCCAGTTCGCGGTCCACCCCGAGACCGGCCGTGTGGTGGTCATCGAGATGAACCCGCGGGTCTCCCGGTCCTCCGCGCTGGCCTCCAAGGCCACCGGGTTCCCGATCGCGAAGATCGCCGCCCGCCTCGCCGTCGGCTACACCCTCGACGAGATCCCCAACGACATCACGACGACGACGCCCGCCTCCTTCGAGCCGACGCTCGACTACGTGGTGGTCAAGGTGCCGCGGTTCGCGTTCGAGAAGTTCCGGGCGGCCGATCCCACGCTCACCACCACCATGAAGTCCGTGGGGGAGGCGATGGCACTCGGGCGCAACTTCACCGAGGCGCTCGGCAAGGCGCTGCGGTCCGTCGACACCCGGGACTCCGGCTTCCACTGGCGGGGGGCGCCGCCGGACGACGATGCGGTGCGCGCGTTGCTCGCCGAGGTCGCCGTCCCCACGGAGGACCGGATGGTGAGGGTGCAGCAGGCGCTCCGCGGTGGCGCGTCCGTCGAGGCCCTCCACGAGGCCACGCGCATCGACCCGTGGTTCCTCGACCAGATAGCACTGGTCAACGAGGTGGCACGCCGCGTGGCGGAGGCCCCCTCCATCGACCCCGCGGGCCTGAGGGCCGCGAAGCGCCACGGGCTGTCCGACGCCCAGATCGGGCAGCTGCGCGGCCTGAGCGAGGTCACGATCCGGGAGAT
>JBNJCY010000277.1:0-3509 GCA_051744325.1 Actinomycetota bacterium | reverse complement strand
CCGCAGGCTGGCGAGCGAGCGGCGCCGCAGGCGCTGGAGCACCTGGGCGTCGCACCAGTGGAGGGGGCGCGCCCCGGTGTCCGGTGCCGTCGCGGCCGCGGCGCCGTCGCCGTCCACGGGCGGAAGCCCGGGCGGGCGCAACTCGCCGCGGACGAGCCGGCCCGCGGTGGTCAGCCGTTCGAGCGGGGCTCGGACCACGGCCACGCCGACGCCCAGCCACGCGGCGGCCTCCGCCGTCGCGAAGGGGCCGCGTGCCCGGGCGAAGCGGGCGACGAGGTCGCCGAGCGGGTCCGGCACGGGCTCGAGGAACGCGGGGGCGATTCCCACGGGCAGGGCCACGCCCAGGGCGTCCCGCAGCCGGGAGGCGTCCTCGACGGCGGCCCACCGCTCCTCCCCCGCCACCCGGACCGCGATCACCCGGCGATCGGTCGCGAGTGCCGCCACCCAGTCCTTGAGGGACGCGCCCGGGACGCTGCGCGCGGCGAGCGCCGGCAGGCCCAGCGGGCCGAGGCGCCGGATGAGGTCCGCGAGGTCCTCGGCGCTGCGGGCACGCCGGTCGTCGGTGAGGTGCTGCAGCTCCGCCTCGGTGGCGGCCACGGCCTTCGGGTCCAGCAGGTCCGCCAGGGAAGCGCCCTCCCGGTCCCCGAGCAGCTCCGCGAGCAGTTCCGGATCGAGGGAGAGCGCGGCGGCCCGGCGTTCGGCGAGCGGCGAGTCGCCCTCGTAGAGGTACTGGGCGACGTACCCGAACAGAAGGGAGCGGGCGAACGGCGACGGCGCGGGCGTGCGCACCGAGAGCAGGGACACCTTGCGCGCCTCGATGTCCCGCATGAGGTCCACGAGGGCGGGGACGTCGAAGACGTCCTGCATCGCCTCACGCACCGCCTCCAGCACGATGGGGAAGGAGGGGTAGCGGCTGGCCACCTGGAGGAGCTGAGCGGAGCGCTGCCGCTGCTGCCACAGGGCCTGGCGCTGGTCGGGGCGGCGGCGGGGCAGCAGGAGCGCCCGGGCGGCGCATTCGCGGAAGCGGGAGGCGAACAGGGCGGAGCCGCCGATCTCCCTGGTGACGAGATCGCGCACCTCGTCCGGGTCGAGGACGGCGGCCTCGGCGAGGGCGTCGGCGAGCGCGGCGTCGTCGAGGTCGGCGTCGGGGAGACGCAGGACGATGCCGTCGTCGGCGTGCATGGCCTGGACGTCCACGCCGAAACGTTCCCGGAGCCGCGCGGCCAGGCACATCGCCCACGGGGCGTGGACGCGGGTGCCGAACGGGGCGTGGATCGCGACCTTCCAGTCCCCGAGCTCGTCATGGAAGCGCTCGATGAGGATTGTCCGGTCATCGGGGAGGTGGCCGGTGGCGTCCTTCTGCTGCTCCAGGTAGGCGACGAGGTTGGCGGCGGCGTACGGGTCCAGGCCTTCGGAGCGGAGGCGGGCGGTGGCGTCCGCGCGGCTGGCGGCGCCCAGTTCCCGCACGTACCGCCCGACCGCGCGCCCCAGCTCCGCGGGCCGGCCGAGGGTGTCCGCCCTCCAGAAGGGGAGGCGGCCCGGCTGGCCGGGGGCCGGGGTGACGAGCACCCGGTCGTGGGTGATCTCCTCGATGCGCCACGCGGAGGTACCGAGCAGGAACACGTCCCCGACGCGGGACTCGTAGACCATCTCCTCGTCCAGTTCCCCCACCCGGCGGCCGGGGCCCTCCCCGGAGGCAAGGAAGACGCCGAACAGTCCGCGGTCCGGAATCGTGCCGCCGGAGGTGACGGCGAGGCGTTGGGCGCTGGGCCGGCCGGTGAGGGTGCCGGTCGTGCGGTCCCAGACGATGCGGGGGCGGAGCTCGGCGAACTCGTCGGAGGGGTAGCGGCCGGAGAGCATGTCGAGGACGGACTCGAGCATGGACAGGGAGAGCCCGGCGAAGGGCGCGGCCCGGCGCACGAGGGCGAGGATGTCCTCAACCGTCCAGGCGTCCATGGCGGTCATCGCCACCAGTTGCTGGGCAAGCACGTCCAGCGGGTTCGCGGGCACGGCGAGCGCCTCGATCTCCCCCGCGAGCATGCGCTGCACCACGACCGCCGTCTGGATGAGGTCCCCCCGGTGCTTCGGGAGGAACACCCCACGGGAGACCGCGCCCACCTGGTGGCCGGCCCGGCCCACGCGCTGCAGCCCCGAGGCCACCGACGGAGGGGACTCCACCTGGACCACGAGGTCCAAGGCCCCCATGTCGATGCCGAGTTCGAGGGACGAGGTGGCCACGACGGCGGGCAGGTGCCCGGCCTTCAGCGCCTCCTCGATCTCCGCGCGCTGTTCCCTGGACACCGAGCCGTGGTGGGCGCGGGCCAGCAATGGCGGCGCCCCGCGAGCCTGGCCGGACTGCGCCATGAGTTCGGCCGGGGTGCGCGATGGTGGGTGGGGCGCGGCGTCGTCGTCCTCCTCGGCCGCGAGGCGGTCCTCCCAGATCTCGTTGAGGCGGGCGGTGAGCCGCTCGGCGAGGCGGCGGGAGTTGGAGAACACGAGCGAGGAGTGGTGGGCCGCGACGAGGTCCACGATGTGCTCCTCGACGTGCGGCCAGATCGAGGAACGGCGCGGCTCCCCCGCCGCGGCGCCGGAGAGGTCCCCCGTGGGTTGGCCGAGGTCGGTCATGTCCTCGATCGGGACGGTGATCGAGAGGTCCCACCGCTTCGTGGACGGGGGTTGGACGCGCGCCACCGGCCGGCCGCCGGCGAGAAAGCGCTCCACCTCCGCGACCGGCCGCACGGTCGCGGACAGGCCGATGCGCTGCGCGGGCCGCTCGAGGAGCGCGTCGAGCCGTTCCAGCGTGAGGGCGAGGTGCGCGCCGCGCTTCGTGCCGGCGACGGCGTGCACCTCGTCCAGGATGACGGTCTCCACCCCCCGGAGCGCCTCCCGGGCCTGCGAGGTGAGGATGAGGAACAGGGACTCGGGGGTGGTGATGAGGACGTCGGCGCCGTGGCGGGCGAAGTCACGCCGCTCGGCCGGGGTGGTGTCCGCCGACCGTACCGCGACCCGTACGGGCGGCACCTCTGTGCCGAGGCGGGTGGCCGCGTGCCCAATGCCCACCAGCGGCGAACGCAGGTTCCGCTCCACGTCCACGGCGAGCGCCTTCATCGGGGACACGTAGACGACGCGGCAGCGGTGGGTGGGTTCGGGTGGTGGCGGGGACGTGAGGATGCGGTCCAGCGCCCACAGGAAGGCTGCGAGGGTCTTTCCGGAGCCGGTCGGCGCGACGACCAGGGTGTGCTGGGCCTGCCTGATCGCCTCCCACGCGCCGGACTGCGCCGCCGTCGGGCCGGTGAAGGCGCCGCGGAACCACTCCCGGGTGGGGGCGGAGAATTCGGCGAGGACGTCCATGGTGTCGACAGTGTGGCACGCCCCCCTGACACGATGCATGACGCTGCGTCCGGGGGCGGGCCCTGACACGATGCATGACGCTGCGTCCGGGGGCGGGCCCCGCCACGTTCAGGGACAGGAGCGTCCGGCTGCAGTCCGCGGGCGGCGCCAGGTGCCAA
>JBNJCY010000276.1:0-3517 GCA_051744325.1 Actinomycetota bacterium | reverse complement strand
CGCGGGCTTCGGCCGCGGTACCGTCCTCGTGGCCCACAACGCCCGGTTCGACGTCTCGTTCCTGCGTGCGGCCGCGGCCGAGCTCGGGTACCCATGGCCCGGCCCCGTCGTCGTCGACACCCTGGCGCTGGCACGTCGCGCGCTCACTCGGGACGAGGTGCCGAACTTCAAGCTCGGAACCCTCGCCCGGGTGTTCGCGGCAGCGACGGCGCCGGACCACCGCGCACTGAGCGACGCCCGTGCGACGACGGACGTGCTCCACCGGCTGCTGGAGCGCCTGGCACCGCTCGGCCTCAGCCACCTCGAGGACCTGCGGACGATCACGGACCCGGTTCCTGCCGCGCGGCGCCGCAAGTCCACCCTCGCGGACGACGTCCCGCACGGCCCGGGTGTCTACCAGTTCATCGGCCCGTCCGGCGAGGTGCTCTACGTCGGCACCGCCACCGACCTGAGATCGCGGGTCCGCAGCTACTTCACGGCGGCCGAGAAGCGCAGCCGGATCGGTGAGATGGTGGACCTGGCGGTCGCGGTGCGGACCATCCCGTGCGCCAACGCCCTCGAAGCACAGGTGCGGGAGGTCCGCCTCATCGACTCGTGCGACCCGCCCTACAACCGCCGCTCGCGCCGCCCCTCGCGCCGTCCGTGGATCCGGCTCACCGACGAGACCTATCCCCGGCTGTCGGTGGTCCGTTCGCTGCCCGTCTCCGCGCTCGACGCCGCATGGGGACCGTTCGGCTCGCACCGCCAGGCGACCGCGGCCCTCGAGGCCCTGCAGGACTTCCTGCCCCTGCGGAGCTGCACCCCGCGCCTCCCCCGGATCGCACCGCCGTCAGCCCGCAGCTGTATGGCAGCCGAGATCGGGGCCTGCCCGGCTCCCTGCGTGGGCGCGATCGACAGCGAGCACTACGCCGCCCACGCCGAGGCCGCGCGTGCCGTGCTCGGAGGTGCGGTCGAGGACCTGGTGGACCACCTGCGCCGGAGGATCGAAGCCCTGTCCGCCTCCCTTCGGTACGAGGACGCCCTCGAGGTGCGCGAGCGGCTCCGGTCCGTCCTGGTGGGCGCTGCCCGCGCCGAGCGGCTCCGGGCCTGGGCGCGCCTGCCCGAGGTCGTCGCCGCGCAGCCGGCGGCGGATGGCTGGGACCTCGTGCTGGCCCGGTACGGGAGGTTCGCCGGGTCCGTCCAACTCCGCCCCGGAGGCGACCCCGTTGCAGCCCTCGCAGCGCTCCACTCCACCGCGGAGCACGTGGAGGCCTCGGACGTCGTGGGCTCGAGCGCGACCGCCGAGGAGACCGAGCTCGTGATCCGCTGGTGCGAGGCGGCGGGAACGCGGCTGGTCGAGCTGACGGGGCCCGCGCCGCCCATCGCCCTCCCCATCCGCGGCGCCCACCGCTGGGATCTCCCACCCACCGGCTAGTTGTGCCCCGCCCGGGCCGTCCGGGCGGCATGATGGACCCAGCCGACCACCTTCCCGAGAGGAATCCAACGTGCTCACCGCCATCGTCCTGATCCAGACCGATCCCGCACTCATCCCGGAGGTCGCCCAGGCCGTCGCCGACGTCGCGCACGTCAGCGAGGTCTACTCGGTCACGGGGGACGTCGACCTCATCGCCATGGTGCGCGTCCGTGCCCACGATGAGCTGGCGAAGGTGATCGCGGACGAGATCTCGAAGGTGCCGGGCGTTCGGGAGACGAGGACCTACATCGCGTTCCAGGCGTATTCGCAGCACGACCTCGAGGAGGCGTTCGACCTCGGCCTCGACTGAGCGTCAGCTCGCGGATTGCGAGAAGGCCACCCACCGGTCGAGGACCTCCTGCGCGCGTCCTGTCCGCAGGGCCTCTCTGGCGATCGTGAGACCTGCTGCCAGGCGGTCCTCCAGAGCACCCTCGCGGGTTCCGTCGAATCCATGGGCCACGATGCCGGCGGCCGCGTTGAGGGCGACGGCGTCGGCGACGATGCCCTCGGCGCCGGCCAGCACCGCGCGGGCCACCGCGGCGTTGTGCGCCGGGTCCGCACCCCGGAGGTCGTCGATCGTACTGGCGGGCAGGCCGAGCCGCGTGGCATCGAGTTCAGCGTGCCGGACCTCACCGCCCGCGACCACCCACACCTCGTTGATCGCGGTGGTGGTGAGCTCGTCGAGTCCGTTGCGGCCCCGGAACACGAGTGCGGAATTGCCGCGTTCCGCGAGGACGCCCGCGACGATGGGCGCATGACGCGCGCTCGACACGCCGATGGCGTTCGCGCGGGGGCGACCCGGGTTGGTGAGCGGGCCGAGGACGTTGAACGCCGTCGCGACTCCGAGTTCACGCCGCGTCGGCGCGGCGAACCGCATCGAGGGGTGGAAGAGGTTGGCGAAGAGGAAGGTGATGCCGACGGTGCCGAGGGCCTCCTCGACCTTCCGCACCGGCATCGTGAGCGAGACCCCGAGCGCCTCGATCAGGTCCGCCGACCCGGAGGCGGAACTGGAGGCACGGTTGCCGTGCTTGACCACTGGGATCCCGGCCCCCGCGATGACGAGCGCGGCCATCGACGAGATGTTGACGGTCCTCGCGCGGTCCCCGCCCGTCCCGACGATGTCCAGAGTCTCGGTGGGCAGCTCGATGACCTGCGCGTGGGCCAGCATCGAGTCGGCGAGACCACGCAACTCCGCGACGGTCTCACCCTTGGTGGCGAGTGCGGCGAGGAAACCCGCCAGGGTCGCCGGCGGCGTGTTCCCCGACATCACCTGGTCCATCGCCCACGCGGTCTCCTCCACCCCGAGGTCGCGGCGGGCGATCAGCTCCGAGATCAGTCCGGGCCAGGTCGGCTCGTTCACGCTCAGTCCGCCGTGAGCAGGGCGGCCACCGCCTGCTGGAGTTCCATGGGGTCATAGGGGGCGGCGACATAGCCGTCCGCGAGCGACCACGTCGCCAGCCAGGCGTCCTGGGGCCGTGCCGTGAGCACGAGTGCCGGCGGGCAGTCGTAGATCTCCTGCTTGAGCTGCCGGCACACCGCCATGCCGCCGACCTTGGCCGCCTCGCCGTCGAGCACGAGGAGCGCGTACGGATTCGACTCCACCTTCGTGACCACCGCATCCGCCGTGGCGGTCTCGTCCCACCGGATCAGGGGAAGGCCCTTGCCGGCGCGACGCCCGATCGCACCGATCACGGCCTGCCTCGTGCTGACGTCGTCGCTGTACAGCAGAACGTCGACGTACTCGTCGTGCTCGGACATCGGTCCCTCCCGAGGGTCAGCAAGTGCTCTGCCCCATGCTATCGCTGGTCCGTGGGCCGGCTGACAACAGTTCCGACCGAACGCGGTGCCCAGACTCTGGGACCTTGGGCCCGCTCAACGGGAGAAAAGTGTCACAGCCGGGCATAATGGCCGGGTGTCGTCATCAGTAGCAGCAGCACCCCGCGTTCACGTGGACAGGCCCAACCCCGTCTCCGTGGGCACCATCGTCTGGCTCGCGAGCGAACTCATGTTCTTCGCGGGCCTGTTCGCGATGTACTTCACCCACCGGTCGGTGAACGCCGCCGA
>JBNJCY010000275.1:0-3520 GCA_051744325.1 Actinomycetota bacterium | reverse complement strand
GGCGGTGGTGTGCGCCCGCCGCAGGATCTCGGCCACCTCGCCTGTGAGCCGCTCGCGCAGATTGCGGTCGAGCGCGGAGAGCGGCTCGTCCAGCATCAGCAGCCGAGGCCGCGGCGCCAGCGAGCGGGCCAGCGCCACCCGCTGCCGCTCCCCGCCGGACAGGGTGGTGACGGAGCGCCGCCCATACCCCGCGAGCCCGACCAGCTCGAGCAGCTCCGCCACCCGCGCACGCTGCTCCTCCCGCGGCCTGCCCGCCAGTCCGTACGCGATGTTCCCCGCCACATTCCGGTGCACGAAGAGCTGCCCGTCCTGGAACATCAGCCCGAACCCCCGCCGGTGGACCGGCTCGCCAACCACGCTCTCCCCGTCCCACAGCACGTCCCCGGCGGCCAGGGGCTCCAGCCCCGCCACCGCGCGCAACAGCGAGGACTTCCCGCACCCGCTCGGCCCCAGCAGCGCCACCACCTCGCCGCGCGCCACGTCCAGGCTCACGCCGTCGACGGCGGCCACCACCCCGCCGCCCGCCGCCGGGTAGGTCACGACGACGTCCCGCACCGCCAGGCCGTTCACCACTCCCCCGTTCTGTCCATCCGCAGCCGTTCCGCCAGCGACATCACAACCGCCGTCAGCACCGCAAGGATCACACAGGCCGCCAGCGCCATGCCGAAGTTCTCCGCGCCGGGGCGCCCGATCAGCCGGAAGATGACCACCGGCAGGGTGGGGCGATCGGGGCGGGCCAGGAACGCCGTCGCGCCGAACTCGCCGAGCGAGATCGCGAAGGCGAAGCCGATGGCGAGCCCCAGCGCCCGCACGAGGTGCGGGCCGTCGATGGTGGCGAACACCCGGACCGGCCCGGCGCCGAGGGTGGCGGCGGCCTCGCGCTGGCGGGGGTCGATGGCGCGGAGCACCGGCATCACGGTGCGGACCACAAGCGGCAGGGCCACGATCGCCTGCGCGATCGGGATGAGGACCAGGGAGGAGCGCAGGTCGAGCGGTGGCCGGTTCAGCGTGATGAGGAACCCGAAACCCACGGTCACCGCGGAGACCCCGAGCGGCAGCATGAACACGGCATCCAGGCCGGCGATCGCGCGCCGGGCCCCCCCGGCGCGGGGCCGCCGGGACACCACCACCGCCACCAGCACCCCGAGCGCCACGGCGAGCACGGTGGCGTCCACCGCGATCCGCAGCGAGTTGGCGAGCGCCTCCCATACGGTGACCGTGAGGGCGTTCGGGCCGCCCGTCGTCGCCAGGTTGCGGTAGTTGTCCAAGCCCCAGCCGGCCGGCGTGTGGAAGGAACGCACCGCCAGGTTGGCGAGAGGCAACACCAGCAGCACACCGACGACGACGGCGGTCACGGCGAGTGGCACCGCGTCGCGCCGCACCCCCAGCGGGCTGGTGTACGCCGAGCGGAGCTGCAGCGCACGCTCCCGGGCGGCGCGGGCACGGCCCGCCACCCAGAGAGAGGCCGCCACCACGACGAGCTGGGCGATCGAGAGCACCGCGGCGGCCCGCAGGTCCAGGAATTGGGTGGTCTGCACCCAGATCTCCGTCTCGATGGTGCCGAACCGCTGCCCACCGAGGATCAGGATCACCCCGAACGCGGTGGCGCAGAACAGGAACACCACGGACGCCCCGGAGGCGATCGCCGGTGTCAGCGCCGGGAGCGTGACGGTGAGGAAGGTGCGCGCCGGGGAGGCGCCGAGGGTCGCGGCGGCCTCCGTCGCGCGCGGGTCCAGCCGGGACCACATGCCCCCCACCGTGCGCACCACCACGGAGTAGTTGAAGAACACGAGCGCCAACACGATCGCGGTGAGCGTGCCGTCCAGGCCGAGGAAGCCCAGCGGCCCGCCCTCGGCCAGCAAGGACCGGAACGCCACGCCGACCACCACGGTGGGCAGGACGAACGGGACGGTCACGAGCGCGCGGATCACCCGCTGCCCGGGGAACGTCACCCGGTAGAGCACGTAGGCCCCCGGAACGCCGAGGAGCACGGCGGCGGCGGTGCCCAGCGACGCCTGCGCCAGCGTCTGCCCCACGATCCGCTGCGTCCGCGGGCGGGCGATGACCTCGGCGAACCCGGAGAGGTCTAGGGCCCCGTCGGTGACGAAGCCCCGCGCGATGAGCGTGCCCACCGGCCAGGCGAAGAACACCGCGAGGAAGGCGAGCGGAACCAGTGCCGCGACGGTGAGGCCGAGCGTGCCCGCGTGCGGACGCGTCCCCGCCCGCCGCGCCACCCGGGGCGCCGCGACCTCAGGTGGGGCCGCCGTCGTCGTCACTGCTCCTCGAGCAGCGCGGCCCACTCCTCGAGCCACATGGCACGGTTGGCCGAGATGATGTCCGGGTCGAGGGTGAGCGGGTCTGCGGCGAGGGGGGCGTGCGCCACCCACTCCGCCGGCAGGTCCACGTCCGTGACCGGGTACATGTACATGGACCCCGGGATGTCCGCCTGCACCTCCTCGGAGAGGAGGAAGTCGACGAGAGCGCGAGCGCCCTCCGGATTCTCCGCCCCGGCGATCACCCCGGCGTACTCGACCTGCCGGAAGCAGGTGGCCTCGACGTTGCCGGTGCGCGCGACGCCGTCATCGCCGACCTCCGCTGCGGGTGAGGAGGAGTAGGACAGCACGATCGGCCGCGGGCCCGCGCCCTCCGAGCCCGAGAAGTCAACGAAGTAGGCGTCCGACCACCCGTCCGCGACCTTCGTCCCGTTGGCGAGCAGGCGCCGCCAGTAGTCCTGCCAGCCGTCCTCGAAGTGCGCCACGGTCGCCAGCAGGAAGCTGAGGCCCGGAGACGAGGTGGCCGGGTTGGTCACGACCGTGAGGCCGGCGTACTCCGGCTCCACCAGGTCATCGAAGCCCGCGGGGACGGCGAGGCCCTCCGCCGCGAACCACTCCAGGTCCACGTTGAGGCACACGTCGCCCTGGTCGATCGCGGTGAGGTGCCCGCCCTGGGTGTCGAAGCCGTCGACGGCGGCCGGCGAGGTGTACGGCGCCAGCACGCCCTCCTCCACTGCCCGGGACGCGAAGGTGTTGTCGATGCCGTAGACGGCATCCCCCAGCGGAGAGTCCTTGGTGAGGATGAGCTGGTTGACGAGCGCGCCCCCGTCCCCCGGGGCCACGAGTTCCACCTCCCAGCCCGTCTCCGCGGTGAACTGCTCGAGCAGCCCCTCCGAGAGGGCGAACGAGTCGTGGGTGACGAGCGTGACGGAGCCGCCGCTCCCGGCGTCACCGCCGCCACTCCCGACGACGGAGCAGCCTCCCAGCACGAGTGCGGCGGCGGTGAGGACGGCGGCCCGCCCGATGGATTGAGTCATGGTTCCTCCATTCACTGGAGGGGTGGCCCTGTGCCAGAGATCGGCCCGACTCCCTACGCCGGTATCACCCGGATCAGGTTCGAGGGTCTGCTTTCGCACTCTCAGCGCTCGTGGCGCTCCCCTGTCGATTCGCCACGATCCTACACGAACGAGTCGCTGCGCACGGGGACGCGATGGGGCAGGATGGGAGCAGCAAGCAGACGCTGCGAG
>JBNJCY010000274.1:0-3534 GCA_051744325.1 Actinomycetota bacterium | reverse complement strand
GCGGACGTGGCGGGACGCGCGGGCATCGCGCGGAACACGATCTACAACTACGCCGCGGACAAGAACGAGCTCATGCTCGCCTTCGTGGAGCGCTCCGTGGAGGACTACCTGGAGCACGCCAGGGGTGAGATGGGGGCGCTGGAGACGGCGAGCGAGCAGATGCGCTACCTGCTCCGCTCCCAGATCGAGGGCTTCCTGCGCGAGCCCGGCGCGGGTTCCGCCGGCGGGATGCTCGAGGGTGGCTCCCTTCCGCCCGCCGTCTTCGACGCGCTCATGGGCCGTCTCTCCCGGGTCCACCACATGATCGCCGAGGTGGTGGAGCGGGGCACGCGGTCGGGCGAGTTCCACCGGGTCACCGACGTGCCGGCCACCGTGGAGATGATCGCCTCGGTGGTCGGCTCGCAGCGCATGCCGGTCGGCGAGGGGACGCGCAGCGTGGAGGACGCCGTCACGCATGTGAGCTCATTCGTCATGGCCGCCCTGATGGCCTGAGATCAGGGGCAGGCCCAGCGGGAGCCCGGAGACTCGCCGGTGGGTCGCCGAAGGCGGAGGCGCTCCTACGCCCCCGCCAGCTGTCCCTGCATCCGGCGCGCCAGGGCCGCCGCGGCAACTCCGAGGACCACCGTGATTGCGACCGCGACCCCGAGTTCCAGCGTCACGGAGAACAGCGTCTCGCCCATGACCGCCACCTGCCAGATCGGCTCGATGATCCAGTACAGCGGGAACAGCATCGCGATCCACTGCGGCCAGTCGGGGAAGATGTAGAAGAGGGTCGGGGCGATGAGGAAGATCCCGATGCCCTTCACGATCGCAAACAGCATCGCTGAGTCCTTGGCTGCGACGCCGACCAGCAGCCCGATCGTCGTGGACATCGCCGCGGCCAGGAGCACCACGACGACCACGCCCGCCCAGGTCCCGGCCACCGCACGGTTGAGGGCGAGGGTCGCAACCGCCATGGCGGCAGCGAGGAACACGCCCAGCAGCCACTTCGCGAGGAGCACGTCACCAGCGCGCACCGGCGTCACGAACAGCGCGGCGAGCGTGCCCTGCTCCTTCTCCTCCACGATGCTGGAACCCGGGAGGAAGAGTCCGGCCATCACGAGAGCGTAGAAGACGATCACGGGGATGAGTCGGGTGGAGATCGGCAGGCCCTCCTCCCCCAGGCTCACCACCTCGACTGCGACCGGTGCCGCGGAACCCTCCAGTGCACGAACGAGGTCGATCGTGGTGACAGTCAGGATGATGCGGTTCGAGGCCAGGCTCTCACCTCCGATCCAGAAACGGAGCTCCGGCTTGTCGCCCGCCCGCACCGCCTCGTCGAAGCCCGCGGGCAGGGCGATTCCCGCGTCGAGATCGTTCGCCTCCACCTGGGCACGGAGAGCGTCCTCATCGTCGAGCAACTCCACGGTGATGCCATCCAGTGCGAGGACTGCGGCCGTGAGTTCGGAGTCGCCGTCGTCGACGACGCCGAGCCGCGGCTCGGGGTCGAACAGGGACCCGAATGCCACCTGAAGGATCAGCGTGAGCGCGAAGGGCAACACGATCGCCCACAGGAAGATCGGGGAACGAGGGCCGAGAGCAAGGTCCTTGCGCAGCAGCTTCCACACGAGAGCGGGGTTCACAGCGACTCCACCTTCCGCTTGAGGGAGACCCAGCCCGCACCGAGGAGCACCACGAGCCATGCGGCGGCGTAGGCGAGGGAGGGCCAGGCATCCACCCACGTCATGCCGTAGACGGTGCTCCCCACCAGGACGTCGATGATCGGGTAGGTGGGGATGGCCCGTACCCATGGGGCCGCGGACCCCGGTAGGAGGACGGCGAACGCCGGGATGAGCAGTGGCACGGTGACGAGCATCGCAAGGAAGAGCTGACCCATGAAGTCCTTCCCGGCAGCGCCGACGAAGAGGGCCACCCCGGTGAACATCATTGCTCCAATCACCAGAGTGGCGAGCAGGAGCGTGGCGTTCTGCGCGGTGATGCCCCCGATCAGGGCGAGGATGATGAGGGCCTGTCCCAGCGAGAGGATGGTGCCGAAGATCGCCTTCGCGATCAGGAAGTCCGAGACGCGTGCCGGGGTCACGAGCACGGCGGTCACGGTGCGCTGCAACACCTCCGTGGAGACGAGGCCCGCCATCGAGAACGTCTCGATGAGCAGGATCATGAAGAGGAGCAGGGGCCGCATGCGCTCACGCAGCGTGACCTGGTCACCGGCACGGTCCTCGCCGAGGATGATCTCGTTCTCCGCGGGCAGCCCGACGGGGAGCTCCCTCCCGGCGAACTGGTAAGCCAGTTCCCGCACGAAGCTGCCCATCGCTCCCCTGATCTCCGCCGGGACCGACGCATCGGAGTAGATCGTCACGGCGACGTCATCCCGGCCTGTCGCGACATCGGCCAGGAAGCGGGTGGGGAACGCGATCCCGACGTCCGCGCTCGTCCGGTCGGCGCCGGCGGGCTCGGGCTCGGTCCCCGGGTCACGCACGACCACGCTGCCGTCCTCCGTCCGCCAGGCCTCGAGCGAGCCCCCGACGACGGCGGCCACCTGGGCCTCGTCGTCGAGTTCCACGAGGACGAGCCCCTCCTCGCCCGGATCGAGATCATCGAGCGCCTCGAGCTGCTCTGGAGGCGCACCCTGGGCCGCCAGCTCGGTGCGCGCCTCCTCGACGAGGACATCCAGCGATGGGGAAACCGCCACGGAGAGGGTCTCGTCGACCGAGTCCGGCATGATGCGGAAGAGCACTGGGAGGAGGACGAGCATGGCGATCGTCATCACGAGGTACAGCAGGTCCCGTGAGTACGCCTTCAGCTCCTTGCGCAGGAGCGTCCCGATGATGGCGGGACGGGAGACCCGCCTGTTCATCCCGCCAACCCCCGCCCGGTGAGCTGGATGAAGATGGCCTCCAGGGAGGCCTCCTCGGTGTGGATGGTGAGAAGGTCGGGGGACGCGGCGAGGTCGGCGAGCCGGGCGGAGGAGGCGGCGCCGTCGAGCGGGAGGACCTCCTCGTGCACGCCGTCGCCCTCCCTCAGCCGCACCTTCACCGAGCGGGTGCCGTAGCGCAACTTGAGGTTCTCCACGGTGTCGAGCGCCACGATCTCGCCGTCGTTGATGAAGGCCACCCGATCGGACAGCTCGTCCGCCTCGAACATGTCGTGGGTGGTGAGCAGCACAGCGGAACCGCGGTTCGCCTCCTCGCGGATCGTCACGCGCATCGCCGCGGAGGTGACCGGGTCGAGGCCGTCGGTGGGCTCGTCGAGGAAGAGCACGTCGGGGGTGTTGATGAACGCGCGCGAGATCATCATGCGCTGGCGCATGCCCTTGGAGTAGGACCTGACGCGGTCCTTCGCGCGGTCGGCGAGCCCCACGCGGCGCAGCACCCCGAGGGCGTCCGGGTCCTTGATGCCGTACAGGCTGGCGAAGAACTCCAGGTTCTCCGCACCTGACATGTTGAGGTAGAGGTTCTTCTCCTCGAAGCACACCCCGATGCGGGCCTGCATCGCCGGGTCACCGGCCGTGACGTCGAAGCCGAGGACCTGGGC
>JBNJCY010000273.1:0-3553 GCA_051744325.1 Actinomycetota bacterium | reverse complement strand
CGGGGTCCAGGTGGTCGGCGCCCAGGACGGGCGGATCCAGGTCCGCGCGGTGGTCTCCTCCGACTCGTCCGGCCACCTGTGGGACCTTCGTTGCCTCGTGCGGGAAGGCCTCATCACCTGGCTGGGGGAGAACGCTCCCTACTCCTTCCCACACTTCCGCCTGGAGCCGGACACCAGCACGGCGCCCCCGCAGGAGGAGTTGAGGAACTTCATCGAGGAGGTTGAGCGGGAGTGGGATAGGGAGAAGGCCGCCGCCGTGGACGAGGCCGAGGAGGCCGCCGCCGGCGCTGAGACGCACCTGACCCCCGTCGTCATCGACGAGTCCGACACCGAACGCGTGCACCGCGAGGAGGAGGCCCGCCGCGCCCGCCGGGAGGCCGAGAAGGCAGACCGCCGTGCCGCCAGGAAGAACCCGGCCGCCCTCGCCGACCGCACCGTCCGCCCCCTTCCGTCCAGCGATGCCACGCGCGTGCTCTCCGAGGAGGACATTGCTTCCTTCGATTCCGACGACGCCGCCCCCCGCCCAGCCCCGCCCCGCAGCGCCGTCCCCTCCAACACCCCGCGCACCTCGATCCTCCAGCGGGCGGTGGAACCGCGGTCGGCGGAGTCCCGACTCTTCTCCGGTTCCCCGGAGGCGGAGGAACGGGCAAACCGACTCTCGGGACCGCCCCCGGAGGAAATGGCCGAGCGGGAGGACACGGCCCGCCGTCGTGCGCAGCAACCACCAGAGGAGAATCCATGACCACGCGGAGTGTGAACCGGTCCGAGGACGAGTGGCGCGCCATGCTGACCCCCTTCGAGTTCCACGTGCTGCGGGAGGCCGGCACGGAGCGGGCGGGAACGGGCGAACTGCTCCACGAGGACCGCGAGGGCATCTACCGCTGCCGTGCGTGCGGGGCGGAACTGTTCCGCTCGGCGACCAAGTTCGACTCGCACTGCGGCTGGCCCAGCTTCTATGCCCCCAGCGACTCCGACGCTGTCGAGCTCATCGAGGACCGCTCGTTCGGCATGCGGCGGGTGGAGGTGCGATGCGCCTCCTGCGGCTCCCACCTCGGCCATGTCTTCCCGGACGCTCCCCAGACCCCCACCGGGGACCGCTTCTGTATGAACTCCGTGTCCCTGACCTTCGAGGAGGAGTGATGCGGGTCGCCACCTTCAACATCGAACACGGGGCGGCGGCGCTCGGGTCCGAGCACCACGGGGAGGTCCCGGACGCGAAGTCACTCGTGCGGCTCGCCGACGATCTCCGCGCCCTCGACCTCGACGTGCTCTGCCTGCAGGAGGTGGACCAGGGCCAGCGCCGGTCAGGCGGGCTCAACCAGGCCGAGATCCTCTCCCGTGAACTCGGCATGCACAACCACAGGTTCGCCGCGTTCTTCCAGGGCTGGGTGGGCGGCCTGCGCTTCCAGCCGCTGCGTTCCGACGCCAGCGGCCGCATGGCCTTCGGGATCGCCACTCTCTCCCGGTTCCCTGTCTCCTCCTGGCACGTGAACACCATGGGCCGCGCCGTGCCGAAGGTGAAGGTGCGGGACGGAGGGAGCGGGTGGCGGCCCTCCGACCGCCTCGCCCTCGTCGACACCTCCCGCACCGTGCTCGCCGCGCAGGTGGTGGCCCCGGAGGGGTCCGTCTCGGTGGTGAACACCCACCTCGCGCCGGACGTGCACGAGGCCGGACGGCAGCTGGCCGAGGTGCTGGACTCCCTCTCCACCCTCCCCACTCCCCAGGTTCTCGCCGGGGACCTCAATCTCGAGCCGGCGGACGTGACGGCGCCGGGCCTGCGGGAGCTCGCCGCGGCGAGCACATTCAGCAACACGCGCCCACAGCGCCAGATCGACCACATCCTCGGCTCTCCGGAGGTCCGGGTGGAGGCCGACGGCGCCGAATCCCTCTCGTTCTCGGACCACCGGTTGCTGTGGGCGGACCTGAGCTTCCAGTAGCCGGCCCGACCGCTGCGGCAGGGCGGTCCGTCAGCCAGCCCCGGTACGCCGGCGCGGTCGGCCTGTTCATCCTCGGCGCCATCACCCAGTACGTGGGGGCGGCGCTCGCGGTGGGGCTCTTCGAGAGGATGCCCGCTCCCACGGTGGCGTGGTGGCGGATCGCGATCGCCGCCGTCGTCCTGCTGGCGTGGCGGCGGCCGTGGCGCACTGCGGCGCTACGGCGGAGCGGCGCCGGGGCGGAAGGCAGTTCCCGCGCATGGTGGGGTGCGGCCGCACTGTTCGGGGTGGTGCTCGCGGCCATGAACGTGGCGTTCTACATCGCCATCGACCACATCCCGCTCGGCACCGCCGTCTCCATCGAGTTCGTGGGACCGGTGACGGTGGCGGCCCTGGCCGGCTCTGGGTGGGTGCAGCGTGCGGCCATCGCCTTCGCGGCGGGCGGCGTGCTCACGATCAGCGGCTTCGGGGTGGACTGGGGTGAAACCGGAACGGCGCTGGGCCTCACGGCGGCGCTGACCGCCGGCACCCTCTGGGGTCTCTACGTGGTGCTGGGGAAGCGCCTGTCCGGCCGGGTCAACGGACTGGACGCTCTCGCCGTGGGGATGGCGGCGGGCGCCCTGGCGGTGGCACCCTTCGTTGCGACGACGGCGGGGGCCGCGCTGGCAGGACCCGGAGTGTTCGCCGTGGTGGTCGGGGTGGCCCTGCTCTCCTCGGTGGTGCCCTACGCGCTCGACCAGGTGAACTTCGGGGTCCTGCCCGCAGCCACGTTCGCAATCCTGCTGGCGCTCCTGCCTGCGACGTCGCTGGTGGTGGGAGCGGTGATGCTCCTGCAGGTGCCGACTGTCGGCGAGGCCGTGGGACTCGGCCTGATCTCGGTGGCCGTGGTGCTGGCGAACCTGCCGGCGGGGCGTCGGGTCCCGCGCCTCCGGTGAAGCGCCAGCAGCGGCCGGCGCACATGACCTGTGTCACGAATGGGACCGATGTGTGGGGGATATGTGCGGGCTGAGGTGCCGAGTCGCACCATGTGTGGTTGTCTATTGGTCGGAGACGGCGCCACCGCGCCGTTGGCCTCACTCGAAAGGAGAACCCCTCACCATGGGTGAAATCATTGGCATCATCATCGCGGGTGCGATCATCGGTGCGCTCGCGCGTCTGTTCATGAAGGGCGAGCAGCCGATCGGCATCCTCTGGACCATCCTCCTTGGCGCGCTCGGCGCGCTGGCGGGAACCTGGGTCGCCAGCCTGATCGGCGTCGAGGAGACGTCGGGCATCGACTGGATCCGCTGGATCATCTCGATCATCCTCGCGATCGTCTTCATCTCCGCGTACCTCGCAATCCGGGGCCGCAGCAAGACCGTCTGACGCTCGCGTCGCACCACGACGTCACATGCACGAGGGGCCGGCTGAATGCCGGCCCCTCGTGTGTGTGTCCGTGACGTGCTGTGTCCGTGGCGTGCTGTGTCCGCCGGCCCCATCCACCGCAAAAACGGAGTCTCCGGATGCGTTGGGAGGGGTGGATTCGGGCCTCCAGATGCAACGGGAGTCTCCGGATGCGTTGGGAGGGGTGGATTTGGGCCTCCAGATGCAACCGGAGGCTCCCTTTCGCGGAAAGGCGG
>JBNJCY010000272.1:0-3555 GCA_051744325.1 Actinomycetota bacterium | reverse complement strand
GACGTCGCTGCCGGCGCCGAAGTGACCGATGAGGTGGCCGGAAACATCCGCATGTGGACCGCGGTCTTCCTGATCGGCTCCGCCGCCCTCACCCAGCTCGCGATGCTCCTCTACCCGCTCACTGAGAAGAGGTACCTCGAGATCGTCGCCGAGATCGGGCAGCGCCGCGCCGCTCGGATCGAGGCCGAAGGATAACGACGCAAGAAGCTGGGGCCCTGCCTCTCCCCCAAGGGAGGCAGGGCCCCAGCCGTGTTCAGGGCTCTCGGCCCCCGGTCAGCCCACCGCCGCGGTGGCCAACTCATGATCCGTGATCCGGCCGTCCGTGATGTGCACGGTCCGGTCCGCGTAGTGCGTGATCCGCTCGTCGTGGGTGACGATGATCGCCGAGGTGCCGCGCTGCTTCATCTCGTCCCGGATGAGGTGGACCACCTGGTCGCCGAGCTTCGAGTCGAGCGCGGAGGTGGGCTCGTCGAACATCACGAGTTCCGGGGAGTTCATGAGCGCCCGCCCGATCGCCACGCGCTGCTTCTGGCCACCGGAGAGCTGGCTCGGCAGGTTGTTGGCACGGTCCGCGAGGCCCAGCTCGTTCAACAGCTGATCGGCCCGCCTGCGGGCGTCGGAGCGCGACCGGCCGGTCGGGCCGAGTTCGTCCACCACCAGGAGGTTCTCCCGCGCGGTGAGGAACGGCACCAGGTTCACGGCCTGGAACACGAAGCCCACCCGGGTGCGCCGGAACTCCGTCAACCTCTTGGCCGAGTAGTCGGTGATGTCCTCGCCCCCCACCCGGACCCGGCCATCGTTCGGTGTCAGGATGCCGCCCGCGATCGTGCAGAGTGTGGTCTTGCCGGACCCCGAGGGGCCCACCAGAGCGACGATCTCGTCCTCGGCGACGTTCATCTCGATGCCGTCGAGCGCGACCACCTCCTGGTCCGCCATCGGGTAGACCTTCCGGACGCCCTGCATCTCCAGGGCGAATCCTTCCTTGCTCATCAGTTCCCTCCAATGGCTTCGGCCGGGTCGATCTTCGCGACCCTGCGCAACGAGAACGCGCTGCCGACCACCGCGGCCAGCGCCATGAATCCGACGGATATTGCCAATCGGGCGGGTTCCACCGCGAACGGCAGGGACCCGGCGGGGATCGACGCCCCGGCACCGATCGTCATCGCCACGCCGATGGCGGAGGCGATGAGGGTGACGGCGAGTGCCTGGACCACGACCCCGCTGAAGATGGTGCTCGTCTTCGCCCCGATGGCCTTCAGCACGCTGTACAGACTCAGCCGCTCCACGGTCAGGAGCGCGAAGAACAGCGCCACCACCACGAGCGCGATCGCCAGCGTCACGCCGATGATCTGGCCGAACGTGGAGTTCTGGGCGGAGACGCCCGGGATGGCGAGCACGGCGTCGTCGATCGTGAGGGTGCGGGTGGGGTTCGCGTCGTCGACGGCGGCGGCCACCTCGGCGGCCGCAGCCTCGTCCTCCAGCACGATGACGAGGCCCTGGACGGTCTCCTCGCCCATCGAGGAGCCCGGACGGGACTCGGCGAGCACCGCCCGCCAGGTCTCGAGCGAGGCCCAGAGCCCGCCGAGCGACGGTGTCTCGGACTGCTCGAGGAAGCCCACCACGGTGACCTCGCTGCGCCCGGGACCGAGCAGGAGCTCATCCCCGACCGAGTAGGTCTCGGCGAGGTCAGGGTCGGCCCACACCTCGCGGAGGGCTGATGCCTCGTCCGGCAGGCCGGCGGGGGCGAGTTCGTAGCCCCGCAGCGAGACGGATTCGAGTTCCCTCTCATCGCCGCCGTCGATGCGTGCGCCGAGCGTGAGTTCGCCGATCCCACCCACCGCGCCGGCGCCCCCGACGGCGTCCTCCACCTCAGCCCGCAGCTCACCGTCGATGCGGCTGCCGGCCAGGGTGTCGTTCGCGGTGTCCGAGTAGACGATGAGCTGGCCGGGCTGCGCGCGATACGCCCCGGTCGCGGACTGCAGCAGCCCGTCAAGCAGGCCGCCGAGGAACATCAGCAGGATGGCGATGAGGGTGAGCGTGACCGTGGCGACCGCGAAGCGGCCGGGCTGGCGGCGCAGTTCCTTGAGGGCGAGGCGCATCAGTGTCCTCCTTGGGTGGCTTCCACCGGATCGATCCCGAGGACGCGACGGATGGAGGCGAGGGCGCTGAGCACGCCGAGGGTGCCGAGCAGCGCCGTCCAGAACGCGACCATCCCCCAGTCGAAGACGATGGTCAGCTGGCCGATCTCCACCAGCGAGGTCAGGGCGTACAACCCCACGCCCACCGCGATGCCGCCCCCGAGGATGAAGGCGACCTGCCATAGCAGGGCTCTGACCAGCACGCCGGAGCGGGCACCGACGGCCCGGAGCAGCGTCAGGGCGCGGGTCTTCTGGAAGGTGATGATCAGGAAGAACAGCCCGGTGACCAGCGGTACCACGAAGCCGTAGAGCGCCAGGATGATGAGGAAGGACTGCTCCACCTGGCCGGCGCCCGGGAACTCGAACGCGGCGTCCGCGCGGGTGAGGGGATCGAGGTCGACCGAGGCGGCCCGGAGGTCGTCGATCACGGCCTTCTCGGTCGTCGCCGGCGCCACCGCCATGAGGCTGGGGAGGACGGCCATCGCCGTTGGATTCGCCGCCAGGGCTGCCGCCTCGAAGTCGCCGTAGTCCACGAAGAGCGTCGGCTGGACGGCGAGCTGCGAATCGTCGGCGAGCCCGACGACGTCCATCGTCACCTCTTCCCCGGCGGGGCCGGTGAGGGTGAGGGACTCGCCCAGCTCGAAGTCGCCGGATGTGCCCACGGCCTCGCCCGCGGCGGCGGGGTACGTGCCCTCGCTCAGGGCCTCGGGCGCGCCGAGCGCCTCGTCCTCGTAGCCCCAGACGACAGCGCTGAGCTCCTCGCCGTCAGAGAGGGCGGAGGAGGGGAACGTGACGGAGAGGATGCCGATGCGCCCCGACTCGGCCACCTCCGGCGAGCTGGTGACCAGCTCCTCCATGGCCGGGGTCATGATGCTGCCCTGGGGGGCGCGCAGGGCGTCGGTGGCATAGACGAGGACGGGTGCGCTCTGGTTCTCGATGGCGCCGATGAAGGACGTCACGAGGGCGCGGGACAGCGCCTGCTGCACCAGGATGAGGAAGACGAGCAGGCTCACCGCGACGAGCAGCAGCGCGAACTTCACCTTCCCCCGGTGCATCTCTTTGGCTGCGAGGAACATGAGGAGATGTTACGACGGACCGTCGAGAAGCGCCAGTTGGATTGTGCACAATCGACGCGTGGGGCTCGTCAGGGCACGGTGCGGCCTCCCCGGCGAGCGCAGGAATGGCGCAGTGCGATAATCGATCCATGCCCCGGATCCTGGCTGACTCGCTCGCCGAGCATCGCACGCTCGTGCGCGCACGGATCCTCGACGCCTTCGGCGAGGAACTCCACGACAACGGCTACGCCGCCCTCACCCTTGCGGACGTGGCGGGACGCGCGGGCATCGCGCGGAACACGATCTACAACTACGCCGCGGACAAGAACGAGCTCATGCTCGCCTTCGTGGAGCGCTCCGTG
>JBNJCY010000271.1:0-3570 GCA_051744325.1 Actinomycetota bacterium | reverse complement strand
GCCCGAGAACGCGGGGATGATCGTGTACTCATGGTCCAGCGTGAGGGAGGGCGCGGCGCGCCGCGCGTCCGCCGGGGTGGTGCCCTGGACGATGACGGCGACGCGTTCGCCCGGGGGGAGGCTCTTGAGGGCGGCCTCCAGGTCGTCGGCGATCCGGTCGCCGTCCGAGTCACCCTTGCCGGGGGCGCTCGCGGCGACTGCGTCCGGTGGGGCGGCGTCGTCGGCGGGTGGGGCGGCCGACGCCATGGTCGCGGTCAGAAGGGCGGCCGCGGCGGCGGAACCGGCGAGCAGGCGGCGAAGGGACTGGGACATCACGACCCCCTCAAGGCGACACAACACATGTTGTGTCACCAATCTAGACCCGCGATTGCTCCGAGGCCAGTGTTCAGGAAGGGACCGATCCAAGATCGGAGAGAACCCTCCCCGCGGGGAGGGTCCGTTTGGTGGGAGGCCCTGCCGCCTCGGGGTCAGCCGCGACCCCACGGAGCGGGAACACCCGGGTGGGGCTTTCTTCTATTAAACACCCGATGAACCATAAGGGGAAGGGGCTGCCCGGCCGGACACTCAGGACTTGATGACAAGGATGGGGATGTGGGACTTTCTCACCACCTCGTCAGAGACGGAGCCCAGGAAGAATTCGGCCACGGGGCCCTTGCCGTGCGCTCCCATCACGATCACGTTGGAGCCCTCCGCCCGGGCAGTACGGAGGATGATGTGCGCGGGGTCGCCGATCTCGACTGCTGCGGTCGCGCGGAATCCGATCTCGGAGAAGTCGTCCGCGAGGCGCCCACATTCCTCGGTTGCCGACTCGCGCCACTCCTCGACGGCCCGCTGGTTCAGGGCGGGCGTTGCGGCGACCCCGCCGAGCACACCGGCCGCGGCGGGAGCCATGAGGGAGGACGGGTCGATCACGTTCAGGACGAGCACGTCCTGAGCGCCGGCCTCCCGGAGCTTGTGGATGTAGGCGGCGGCAGACTTCGACACGCTCGAGAAGTCGGTGGGGAACAGGATGCGAGTGAACACGGCCCCTCCCTTGTACGTCTTCGATGAGCCCAAGCCAGTGCTCAATGACAATTGAACACCCGATGAGCTGCGAAGGAGAAGGTGTCGACACGGCACCTTCCTGCCACTTCTCGCGCGGGCAATCCGCGCGGACTCCGTCCTGACCCAGGCAGCGCTCTGCGAACAGTCTCAGGGCTTGATCACGAGCAGGGGCAGGTGGGACTTGCGGATCACGGTGTCGGAGACCGAACCGAGGATGAGTTCCGCGATGTGACCCTTGCCGGTGGCGCCGATCACGACGACGTCGGCGCCCTCCTCCTCGGCCGCCCGGAGGATCACATCCGCGGGGTCGCCGATGTCGATGATGGTTCGGGCGAAGAAGCCGGCCTCTGTGAGCGCGTCCGCGAGTTGGTCGCACTCTGTGGCGGCGGCGGCGCGCCAGTCGTCGATGGCGCGCTGGTTGAGGGCGGGCGTGGCACCGATGCCGCCGAGCACGCCGGGGGTGGTGGGTGCCATGAGGGAGGCGGTGTCGATGACGTGGAGGACGATCACCTCGGCCGCGCCGGCATCCCTGAGCTGGTGGATGTAGTCGGCGGCCTTCTTCGAGACGGCCGAGAAATCGGTGGGATAGAGGATTCGGGAGAACATGGGACCTCCTGGCGCGACAGTGGTCCTTCAAGGGTGGAACAGGGCGGGCGCGCCCCGCAGGCGAATCAGCCCTCCAGGATGTCCACCGCCAGCGCCGCGACGTCCCGTCTCCGGGCCGGACCCGCGAGAGCCCTACCGAACCCCCGGATACCCGATGGATCGGAGGAAGGGGGAGTCGACCGCCTCCTCGATCGACAGGACCTGGCGGAGCGAGGTGGAGTCGTTGCTTCGAAGGCGATGCAGCGCCCCCACGTTCTCCAGCTCGCCGAAGGCCCTCCCGGCGACGACCGGGCTGGCGTACACGGTGAGATTGGGGCCGCCCTCCGGGTAGGTCCGGCCTGGCTCCAGCGGAGTGGTGCTGACGAGGACGGAGTCGCCGATCAGCGCCCCTCCGGAACCGGTGGCCTGGAAGACCCCGAACTTGATGTGCGCGTCCCCGGCCCGGTCGCGGATCTCAAGCTGGACGTAGTCCGTCCCGGCCGATAGTCGCTCGTCGCGCAGCGTCGACCACGGGTAGTGGTAGAGGACCCGGGTGTCTCTCGCCCGGGACCCCACCTGTCTGAAGGGCAGCACCAGCCGCGCCGGGGCCGCGATGCCGATGACCGGCCAGATCGCGACCTGCCGAGTCCCGTCACCCTCGTTGCGGACGAGGTGGTCGACCGTGAGCTCGGGTTCCCGAGGGTGGAGGGAGACGACCCACTCCAGCGCGAGCCCGAGCGTCGACGAGGCAGGGGTCCGCACGCGAAGGTCGCCGCCATCGGGCTCGATGCTGCCCTCGAGGGAGGCGAGAGCATCGCGCTCGTGCTCTTCCTCGTGCGGCGTCATCAGCCAGGGGCGGAGCCCGTCGGTCAGGCCTCCGGAGGAGTTGAGCAGGTTCTGTCCGCCGACCCTCCGGAGAACGAGCACCCGGATCCGCTGCTGTGCCGTGACGAAGCACTCAACAGCCGCGTTGCGGAGCCAGTAGCCGGATTCGCCTCCCACAGCCCCCGACTCGATCGCCGTCGCAGGCTCACTCACGAGCGGGTGCGGGGGCGAGGTCCCCGGCTGATCCGCGGCGTGAGCGCCGTCGCGGACGACGCGCCCGGGGCTGCCGGTGGCCGGGACGATCTCCATGAACGGAGCATATCCCCGACGCGGAGATGGCTGGGACGTCAGGTGGCGGAGTGGCCCGGTGGCCGGGAGTTCAGGAGGCCAGCGCCGCCTCGATGTCTGAGCGGATCTCCTCGGGCTTGACGGTCGGGGCGTACCGCGCGATCACGCTGCCGTCGCGGCCGACGAGGAACTTCGTGAAGTTCCACTTGATGCCACCGCCGAGCAGGCCCTTCTTCTGCTGCCGCAGCCACGACCAGACGGGGTGGGCACTCGAGCCGTTGACCTTGACCTTGCCGAACATCTCGAAGGTGACGCCGTAGTTGCGCCGGCAGACGGACTCGATCTCCGTGGCGGTGTCCCGCTCCTGCTTGAACTGGTCGGAGGGGAAGCCGATCACGGCCAGCCCGCGGTCGGCGAACTCCTGGTGGAGGGCCTCCAGCCCGGTGAACTGGGGCGCGAGGCCGCAGTCGCTCGCGGTGTTCACCACGAGGACCACTTGGCCGGCGTAGTCCGCGAGGGACTTGTCCGTTCCGGCGAGGGTGGGGGCGCTGAAGTCGTGCAGGGTGGTCACGGGGCCTCCTCGGAGGTGTCGTCGGTCGTTCGGCCGGCATCGAGGAGTCGACGCGCGAGGTCGCGCAGGGCGAGGGCGTCCTCGGGCGGGAGGGGCAGGTCCTCCTGCAACTGGCAGTTGATGTGTTCGGCTTGGGTCCGCATGTCCCATCCGGCTTTGGTGAGGGTCACGGTGAGGCGACGGCCGTCGTCTGGATCGATCCGGGCGCGGGTGACGAGGCCCGCGGCCTCGAGCCGGACGAGCAGGGGCGAGAGTGT
>JBNJCY010000270.1:0-3591 GCA_051744325.1 Actinomycetota bacterium | reverse complement strand
TCACCTCGAAGACCGACATGAGGGAGGGTTACCCCTTCGGCCTGTTCGCCGTGGACCCGGGCGAGATCGTCGAGGTGCACATGTCCTCCGGCACCACCGGCAAGCCCGTGGTGGACGGCTACACCCGTGCCGACCTGGAGGTCTGGGGGGACGTCATGGCCCGCACGCTGGACATGGGCGGGGTGAGGCGCGACGACGTCGTCCAGAACGCCTACGGGTACGGCCTGTTCACGGGTGGGTTCGGCGTGCACCACGGCGCGCGGGCGCTGGGGGCGATGGTCATCCCGATCTCGTCCGGCAACACGATGCGCCAGCTGCAGACGATGCAGGACTTCGGGACGACGGCGCTGACGTGCACGCCGTCGTACGCGATGTTCGTGGCGGAGCACGCCCGGGACATGGGCGTGGACGTGCGGTCGCTGAAGCTGCGCGCCGGATTCTTCGGCGCCGAGCCGTGGAGCGAGGCGATGCGCGCGGACCTCGAGGAGAAGCTCGGCATCCGCGCCTACGACATCTACGGCCTCACTGAGCTCATCGGCCCCGGGGTGGGGGCGGAGTGTGAGCAGCAGGACGGGCTGCACATCTTCGAGGACGTCTTCTACCCGGAGATCGTGGACCCGCGCACGGGGGAACCGCTGCCGCCGGGTGTCCAGGGCGAGCTGGTGCTCACCGCGATCGGCCGGGAGGGCTCGCCCGTGCTGCGCTACCGCACGCACGACATCACCCACCTCATGGAGGAGCCGTGCCCGTGCGGGCGAACCTCCCGCCGCATCCACCGGCTCATGGGCCGCAACGATGACATGCTCATCATCCGCGGCGTCAACGTCTTCCCGCAGCAGGTGGAGGAGGTGCTGCTCCGCGTCCAGGGGGTGGAGCCGCACTACCGGCTCATCGTGGAGCGCGAGCGGTCCATGGACACCCTGACGGTGGAGGTCGAGATGAGCGAGTCCACCTTCTCGGACGAGATGCGCGTCCTGATGCACTTCGAGCGGTGTCTCGAGGCGGACCTCAAGGCCGCGCTCGGGATCCAGGCCACCTGCGTTCTCGTCAACCCACGTACCATCGAACGCAACGAGGGTAAGGCCAGGCGCGTCATCGACAGGAGGGAGCAGAGCAATGTTCGGTGACCAGCACGTCCAGGTGCTCCAGCAGATCTCGGTGCTCATCGAGAACCGACCGGGTCAGCTCGCCGCGTTCGCGGCAGTGCTGGCGGACAAGGGGGTGAATCTCCACGCGCTGGCCATCGCCGAGACGGACCGCTTCGGGATCGCGCGGGTCATCCTCGACGAGAACGCGACCGCCGTCGCCGCACTGCACGAGGCCGGCATGACCGCCAACGTCACCGACGTGGTGGGGGTGGAGGTCCCCGACCGGCCCGGAGGCCTGGCTCACCTGCTCACCGTGTTCGACGGCGTCGTGAGCGTGGAGTACATGTACGCCGCGTTCCCCGGCAGCGGCGGGCGGCGCGTCCTCATCATGAAACTCACACCGGTGGACCTGGCAATGAGCCTCCTGGACACGCTGTACGAGGAGTGACGGCTTGGCGGTGATGTCGCGCCGCACCGCTAGGATCAACCCGACCGACGACACCCGGAGGAACCATGTCCAGCACCCTGTACGGCGGAGCGCCCGGCCCGGTGGGCAAGCAGAGGGACACCCTCGCCGTCCTCCTGCTCTCACTCGTCACCTTCGGCCTCTATTCGCTCTACTACTTCTACGCGACCCACGAGGAGATGAAGCGCTACAGCGGCACCGGGATCGGCGGTGTGCTCGGCCTCGTCCTGGCGATCTTCCTGGGACTGATCACGGCCTTCACGCTCCCGTTGGAGGTGGGCGGGCTCTATGAGCGCGCCGGGCGGCAGGCCCCGGTCTCCGTGCTCACCGGGCTCTGGTACCTGCTGCCCCTCATCGGGGGACTGGTCTGGCTCTTCAAGGTGAACGGCGCCCTGAACCGGTTCTGGGAGATGGCCGAAGTACGCTGACGGCTCGGCCTCCCCTGCAGGACCGGGCCCAGTGCGCGCCTGGAATCTCCGGGTGACCCTCTCCGTCTGGCTGTCGCTGCTGCCTGCCTCGGTGCTGATCTCGTTCACGCCTGGCGCGGGGGCGATCAACACGATGACCAACTCCCTGAACGAGGGTTTCCGGCGCTCCATCTGGGGGATCCTCGGGCAGCAGACCGCCCTCGTGATCCACGTGGTGATCGTGGCGGCGGGCCTCGGAATTCTGGTGGCGAACTCGCCCGGCCTCTTCGATGCCGTCCGCTACGCCGGCGCCGCCTACCTCGTCCACCTGGGCATGCGGCTCATCCTCGCCCGGCCCGACGGCGACGGCGAGGGCGACGGCGCGGCGCGGCGCGGCGCGGCGCCTCCGGCGCGGCGAGCCGGCCTGGTCCATGTTCCGGCGGGGCGTGTGGGTGAACCTGCTGAACCCGAAGGCGATCGTCTTCTTCCTCGCGTTCACCCCGCAGTTCGTCCGCCCAGGCGCCCCGTTGCTCCCCCAGTACGCCGTTTTCATGACGACCATCGTGGTGGTGGACGTCCTCGTCATGTGGTTCTTCTTCGCCGCGGCCGCGAAGAACTTCCGCCGCCTCACGGGCACGGCCCGGGGACAACGGGTCCTGAACTCCGTCTTCGGGTCACTGTTCATCCTCGTGGCCCTCCTCCTGCTGCTGGTGGAGTGAGCCGCGCGGCCGCGAGCCCTCGTGAGCGCCAATTCGCTGGCCTCGCTCGCGCGACCGGGGGGAGGATGGACACATGCCCGCTTTCCCGCACCCCGGACTGCGCGTGACCCCCGCCCTCACCATCCCGACGGCGGAGCTCACGTGGCGCTTCTCGCGCGCCTCGGGTCCGGGTGGCCAAGGGGTGAACACCGCGGATTCGCGGGTGGAGCTGAGCTGGGACGTGGAAGGCTCGGCGGTCCTCACGGCGGCCCAGCGCGCCCGGCTCGTGGAACGGCTCGGGCGACGCATGGTGGCGGGCGTGCTCACCGTCGTCGCCTCCGAACACCGGGCACAGCTCGCCAACCGGGAGGCCGCGCTGGGACGCCTCTCCGCCGTCGTGCGGGAGGCCCTCGCGCCGCCGTCGCCGCCGCGGCGTCCGACCCGGCCAACCCGCGGCTCGAAGGAACGCCGGCTGCAGGCGAAGAAGCTCCGATCCGGGACGAAGCAGCTGCGCCGCCGGCCGACGGACTGACCGGAGAGAACCGAACCATCCGTCGTCCGCCGCCCGAGCCACACCCTCCGCGCATTCTTGCGCAGGCCGCCAGCGTTTCGTTCGGGCCGCTGGACCACATCGCGTTCGGGCCGCACCGCATCGCGTTCGGGCCGCACCACATCGCGTTCGGGCCGCACCGCATCGCGTTCGGGCCGCACCGCATTCCCCCACTCCACCGCCGGGCAGGCCACAGCGCATGCCTTGCAGGTCGCAACCAGTCAATTCGACCCGATCCCAGCGCCAGTGCAGCGGCTCAACAGTTGTGAACCCATTGATGGGGAAGATCCTTTCCCTCCGAAGGCAAGGATCTTCCCCATCAATGGGTTAACAGTCGTTGAGGGCCGAGTGCGGGAGTTCCTGGGGCGTGTGCGGGAGTTCC
>JBNJCY010000269.1:0-3613 GCA_051744325.1 Actinomycetota bacterium | reverse complement strand
ACGAGTCCGACCACCCCGAAACGTGATCGTCGCTACGCCACACCGCCACCGGCTGGATCGAGAGCCGCCGCCACAGCCAGGGCAAGTGCGGTGCTCGCGGCGGCGGGGGGCAACCCCCGGATCGATGTCCACACACGGAAGTCTAGGGAAGAATCGACCGGAACAGCCCGCGGGTGTCTCCCCACAGGTCGCCCGGCCCACCACAGATCAGGAAGCACGATGAACCCGGACCTTCCCGCCGCCGTCGACGAGGCCGACCTCGCCAGCCGCCTCACAGCCCTCACCCTGGAGCAGAAGGTCCGCCTCGTCACGGGCGCGGACTTCTGGACCCTGTACCCGGAGCCGGCCGCGGGACTGCGCCGGATGGTCCTCTCGGACGGTCCCGCCGGTGTGCGGGGTGAGACCTGGGACGAGCGGGACCCCTCGGTCAACGTACCCACGCCCACCGCGCTCGCGGCGAGCTGGGACGGCGGCGCGATCGAGCGGCTCGGCCACCTGCTGGCCGCGGAGGCGCGCCGCAAGGGCGTGGACGTCCTGCTCGCCCCCACGGTGAACCTGCACCGCACGCCCTACGGCGGGCGGCACTTCGAGTGCCTGAGCGAGGACCCGTTCCTCACCGCGCAGCTCGGCGCCGCGTATGTGCGGGGGGTGCAGGCCGGGGGCGTGGGGGCCACGGTGAAGCATTTCGTGGCCAACGACTCCGAGACCGAGCGCAGGACCCTCAACGCCCGCATCGCGGAGCGGCCGCTGCGCGAGCTCTACCTCGCCCCCTTCGAGACCATCGTCCGCGAAGCCGGGGCCTGGTCGGTGATGGCCTCCTACAACGCCGTCAACGGGCCCACCATGACCGAGAGTCCCCTGCTCCGCGACGTGCTGCAGGACGAGTGGGGCTTCGACGGCCTCACCATGTCCGACTGGTCCGCCACCCGCTCCACGGTGGCCGCCGGCAACGCTGGACTCGATCTCGCCATGCCGGGCCCGATGGGCCCGTGGGGAGACGCGCTCGTCGCCGCGGTTCGCGCCGGGGACGTCGCGGAGGCCGCCGTCGACGACAAGGTGCGGCGCATCCTCCGCCTCGCCGCCCGTGTGGGGGCGCTGGAGGGCATTCCCGCCGCCGTCGCCGAGGTGCCGGTGTTCTCCGGCGACGACGCCGCCGCCCTCGTCCGCGCCCAGGCCGCGGCCGGCACGGTGCTCACCAAGAACGACGGCGTCCTCCCGCTGGCCCCGGAGTCGCTCGCCCGCGTGGCCCTCATCGGCCCCAACGCTCTGGTGGTCCGCACCCTGGGCGGGGGCTCCGCGACCGTCTCCCCGCCCTACACCGTCTCACCCGCCGAGGGGCTGGTCGCCGCGCTCGGCGGCGACGTCCAGCTCGACGTCACCCTCGGGGCGCGGTCCTCGTCGCGGACGGCGCCCGCTGCCGCCCCGTGGTCGTGGCGCGCCGACGGGCAGCCCGGCGCCGAGGTGCGGTTCCTCGCCGCGGACGGCACTGAGATCGCCCGCGAGGACCGCACCGGCGGCGCCTACAACTGGATGTCCGGGATCGGCGTTGACGGAGTGGCCTCCATCGAGGTGCACGCCACGGTGCGCGCCACCGAGGGCGGCACCTACGAGATCGGTGGCTCCGGGCTCGGGCGGTTCCGGCTCACGCTCGACGGCATCGAAGTGTTCGACCAGGTGGTCGCGCAGCGGGAGGGTGCGGACATCGTCGAGGCCATGATGATCCCGCCGCAGGTGATCCACCGGGTGGAACTCACCGCGGGTCAACAGGTGCAGGTGGTGCTCACCCACGATGTCGCCCATACGCCCCTGGGGGGCGGGCGCGAGGTCGGGCCCATGATCCAGTTCAACGTCCAGCCGGCCTACGGCTCCGACGCCGAGGAGATCGCCCGGGCGGTGGACCTCGCGGCGGCCGCCGACGTCGCAGTGGTGGTGGTCGGGACCACGGAGGAGGTCGAGTCCGAGGGCTTCGACCGCACCTCGCTCGCGCTCCCCGGCGCCCAGGACGAGCTGGTGCGGGCGGTGGCGGCCGCGAATCCGCACACCGTGGTGGTGGTCAACGCCGGCGCGCCGGTGCTGCTGCCCTGGGTGGACGACGTGGCCGCCGTGCTGCTGGTGTGGTTCCCCGGTCAGGAGGCCGGCAACGCGCTCGCGGACGTGCTGTTCGGCGCGGTGGAGCCCGGCGGGCGGCTGCCCGTGACATGGCCCGCGGTCGAGGATGGCCTGCCCGGTGTGTCGCCGGTGGACGGCCAGCTCCCCTACGACGAGGGCCTGTTCATCGGGTACCGCTGGTACGAGAAGGTGGGCCGCACGCCCGCGTTCAGCTTCGGCCACGGCCTCGGCTACACCGACTGGGAGTACCTCGGGATCTCGACGCCGCAGCTCACCGACTCCGGCGACCTCTCCTTCACCGTGCGGGTCCGGAACGTGGGGGAGCGGCCCGGCCGGGAGGTCGTGCAGGTCTACGCGAGCCGGCCGGGCAGCGCGGTGGAACGGGCGGCGCGGTGGTTGGCGGGCTTCGCCGTCGTCGACGCCGTGCCCGGTGAGGAGGTGGACGTGGCCGTGACGGTACCGCGGCGGACGCTGGAGCACTGGGACGAGGCGGCGCACGCCTGGGCGCTCGAGGCCGGCACGTTCGTGCTCGAAGCGGGCCGGTCCAGTGGCGACCTGCGCGTGCGTGGCGAGGTGGCGGTGGCCTGACGACGCTCGCGATACCGGCGACGTACGTGCGTACGCTGGAGGCATGATCCCTTCCATCTCCCTCAGCGACGGCATGTCCATCCCCCAACTTGGCCTCGGCGTCTGGCAGGTGCCCGACGACGTCGCCATCACCGTGGTGGCCGATGCACTGGCCGCCGGTTACCGTTCCGTGGACACGGCCGCCATCTACGGCAACGAGCGGGGGGTCGGGGCGGGCTTCGCGCGCTCCGGGTTGGGCCGGGACGCGGTCCACCTGACGACCAAGGTGTGGAACAGCGACCACGGCTACGACGAGGCTCTCGCCGCCGTCCGGGCGAGCCTGAGCCGGTTGGCCGTTGAGCAGCTTGACCTGGTGCTGATCCACTGGCCGGCGCCCGCGCAGGACCGGTACGTGGACACGTGGCAGGCGCTGCTGCAGGCGCGGGCTGACGGGCTCGCGCGGTCCGTGGGCGTCTCCAACTTCCAGCCGGCGCACCTCACGCGTCTCGCGGACGAGACCGGCGAGATGCCCCCCATCAACCAGGTGGAGCTGCACCCGCACTTCCAGCAGGCGGGGCTGCGGGCCTTCCACAGGGAACACGGGATCGTGACCGAGGCGTGGAGCCCGCTCGGGCAGGGGTCCGTGTTGGGTGACCCGGTCATCGGGGAGATCGCGTCCGGGCACGGGGTCAGCCCGGCGCAGGTGATCCTCCGGTGGCATCTGCAACTGGGCAACGTGGTGATCCCGAAGTCGGTGCAGGTCGAGCGGCTCCGGCAGAACCTCGACGTTTTCGGGTTCGAGCTTTCGGCAGAGGAGTTTGCCCGGATCGCCCGGCTTGAGACCGGGAAGCGCGTGGGGCCGGACCCGGACACCTTTGGCTGACCTGCCGGCGCGGTGGGGCGGGCACTCCCGCCCCAACAACCGCCCGTCCCGTCG
>JBNJCY010000268.1:0-3618 GCA_051744325.1 Actinomycetota bacterium | reverse complement strand
CGAAACCGCCATCCCCCTCCCCGGCAGGGACAGCCCCCTCGCGCCCGGACACCACGACCGCGCCCTCCCCACACGAAACCGCCATCCCTGTCGGCTGGGGGCGGCCCAAGAGCGGGTCAGAGTTCAGCTGCGCCGACGACGGGGGGTGGCCGGCCGGTACGCGGACACGCTGCCCTCGCCGGTGAGCCAGAAGCGCCACGGGTGCGCGACGCCGTCGCCGCCCGGGCCGCTCACGCCCACGCGCGGGCCGGTGGAGACCCGGTCCGTGGGGACGGGCTCGGGCGGCACCCAGAGGGACCACTCGTCGCCGAGGAGGTCCGCGCCGTCGTCGGCACGGGTGACGGCGAAGACCGCGGCGAGGTTCCCGGGGCCGCGGGCGAGGGCGAGGTCAGGCACGTGGGACCTCCGGGGCTTCGCCTCCCGACGGCGCCGCGCCACGTCCGCGCCGATCACCACCTCGCCGGCCCGCAGGAGGCACCCGGTGGGGACGCCGGGCTCGTCGCAGACGATGTTGAGGGCGTGGTGCATCCCGTAGGTGAAGTAGCAGTACAGGTGGCCGGGCGGTCCCCACATCGTGGCGTTGCGCGCGGTGCGGCCGCGGTAGGAGTGGGAGCCGGGGTCGGCAGGGCCGGCGTACGCCTCCACCTCGGTGAACCGCACGCCAACCGCTCCATCCGGGGTCTCGCGCAGCAGCACCGCGCCCAGGACGAGCGGGGCGAACTCGAGCACGGGCCGAGCGAAGAACGCCCGCGGCGCGCGGGTGAAACCGTCCACGTCCAGCAGTATCCCCGGCGTGCGGGGGCGGCGCGCAACTGGGCCGGCGCGAGGCGGCCACCGGGGCCGGGGCGAGGCGGCCGCCCGACGGTAACCGACGCAATCGGGCTGCCGAGGAACCTACGCTGTCGTAACCTTGTGTGCACCCGATTCTCCAGCCCCAAGAGGTGCACGATGCAGTCCCTCCAAGACCTCTGGCACGCCGCCTTCCCGGACCAGGTACCCCACCACCTCGAATACCCCGCCGGCTCGATGGTGGACGAGTTCGATCGCGCCACCGCCGAGTTCGCCGAACTCCCCGCCCTCGACTTCTTCGGCCAGCAGATGAGCTACGCCGAGCTGCGCGAAGCCGCCTACACCGTGGCCGGGAATCTGGCCGAACGGGGCGTGGGCCCCGGCAAGCAGGTCGCGCTCCTGATGCCCACCTGCCCGCAGCACGTGATCGCCTTCTACGGGGTGCTCATCACCGGCGGCACCGTGGTGGAGCACAACCCGCTCGCCACCGTGTCCGAGCTGACGCCCATGTTCACGGACCACCGGGCCGACGTCGCGATCGTGTGGGACGCCGCGGCCAACCTGGTGCAGAACCTGCCCGCGTCCGTGCGGCCCAGCCACATCATCAGCGTCAACATGATCGACGCGATGCCACTCGCCAAGCGGCTGCTGCTGAAGCTGCCCATCTCCAAGGCGCGTGAGTCCCGCGCTGCGCTGTCCAAGCCCGCCCCCGGCACCACCCCGTGGTCCGCGCTGCTGAAGCACGCCCCGCTGCCGCCGCCGTCGAGCCGGCCGGCGAACGACGACATCGCACTCATCCTCTACACCTCCGGTACCACCGGGGTCGCCAAGGGCGTCCCACTCACCCACCGGAACCTGACGGCGAACTCGGTACAGGCGACGGCATGGATCTACGACGTCGAGCTCGGCAAGGAGGTCTTCCTCGCCTGCCTGCCGCTGTTCCACGTGTTCGGGTGCTCGCTGTCGATGAACCTGCCGCTGCGGATCGGCGCGATGATCCACCTGGTGCCCAAGCCGGAGGCGTCCCTGATCCTGGACGCCTACAAGCGCAAGGTGCCGACTCTCGTGATCGCAGTGCCACCGGTGTTCGAGAAGGTGGCCGACGCCGCCGAGGAGCGTGGCGTGTCCCTGCGCGGGACCCGGGTGGGCATCAGCGGGGCGATGCCCCTGCCAGCCGATCTGATCGAGAAGTGGGAGTCCGCCACCGGTGGGCTGCTCATCGAGGGCTACGGACTGTCCGAGACCGCGCCGGTGATCGCGGGGAACCCCTACAACCGGACGCGGAAGGCCCGCCACGTGGGTATCCCCTTCCCCGACACCGAGATGCGGCTCGCCGATCCCGAGGACCCGTCGCGCGAGGTGCCCGACGGCGAGCGCGGCGAGATCCTCGTCAAGGGTCCACAGGTATTCTCCGGGTACCGCGACCGCCCCGAGGACAACGCCAACGCGTTCTGGGACGGCTGGTTCCGCACCGGCGACATCGCCGAGCCGGATGAGAATGGCTTCCTGCGAATCGTCGATCGCATCAAGGAGCTGGTCATCACCGGCGGCTTCAATGTCTACCCGAGCGAGGTGGAGGAGGCACTCCTGGGCGAGGCAGAGATCCGGGACGCGGCCGTCGTCGGGCTGGTGAACGAGATCGGCGCCGAGGAGGTCGTGGCGGCCGTGGTGCTGAACGAGGGTCACTCTGTCGATCTCGACGAGCTGCGAACCCGGGTGAAGGAGCGACTCTCCGCCTACAAGGTGCCAAGGAAGGTGTTCGTCCTGCCCGAACTGCCGCGCAACCCCATGGGCAAGGTGCTGCGGCGGGAGGTGCGCGACGCCGTCGAGAAGCTGCGCGCGGACGGCGCGGATTTCGCCGGGCGCGTACGCAGCGGTGAACTCGCGGACAAGGTTCGCTCCGACGGCGCGGATTTCGCCGGACGGGTCCGCAGCGGTGAACTCGCGGACAAGGTTCGCTCCGACGCCGGCGACTTCGCGGACAAGGTCCGCACGGAGCGGGACCTGCTTGCCGAGCGGGTCCGCGGTGAGGCGGAGATCCTGGCGGACCGGGTCGCCCAGCGGCGCGCTGCCCGGGCAGGATCCGACGTGGACGAGGACGAGCTGGCCGAGGCTGCGGACAATGAACCAGGGGCCGCCGAGCCCGCCGAGCCCGAGGCCGAGGCCAAGCCCGAGGCCAAGGCCGGGGATCAGGACCGCCCCCGGTCCTGATCCCCCGATTGCGCCCGCACAACGATCCTGCGTACGCAGTTGGGGAACCCTCACGTCACAACCTCACCAACTGCGTACGCAGAACGATCCTGCGGGCGCCGTTGTGAAGCCGACCCGCCAACACTGCGTACGCACAACGATCCTGCGTACGCGGTTGGGGAACCCTCACGTCACAACCTCACCAACTGCGTACGCAGAACGTTCCAGCGGGCCTTGTGCGGCTCAATCCAGCCCCCAAGAGCGTGCGCAGAACGATCCTGCGTGCGCAGAACGATCCCGCGGACGGTATACCACCCGCACGAACGTTCTGCGCACGCTCTTGGGGGCGGGGAGCGCGAGAGTCGGGGAGCGCGAAGGTCGGGAAGGGCGAGAGTCGGGGAGCGCAAAGGTCGGGAAGGGCGAGAGTCGGGAAGGGCGAGAGTCGGGGAGCGCGAGGGCGAGGGCGAGGGTGCGTGTCTGCAGGGGGCTGTAGGGGGAGTACAGGGCCCATGTGCGATCTGCGGGCGCAATTGGGGAGGAGGCATCGGTCGCCGAGAGCGCGGGGAACCGGGCGGGCGCTGACGGGAGGGGGCAGGATCCGTCAGACCGGGCGGCGAGCGATGACGTGGAAGAGATGCC
>JBNJCY010000267.1:0-3638 GCA_051744325.1 Actinomycetota bacterium | reverse complement strand
CCGATAATGATGACACTAGTGATTTTTTACTCCCTGGTTACCATGGGTGGGGGCGTCGTCGTCGTGGGACCGGGGAGCGTCGCCGTGGGCCTGGCGGATGGTGGTGGCGGTGTCGTGGGACCGGGGAGCGTCGCCGTGGGACTGGCGGATGGCGGCGTCGTGGGGACGCGGGGGAGGGGGTGCACCGCGGTGCGCGGACCCACTGACCGGGTACGACGGCGGCACCTCGTGGTACGTGGACGTCTCGTGCCGCTCCGGCGGGCCCTCGACGGCGAACGGGTGCTTCACGGCCTCGGCGCGGAGCTCGGCCCAGGGCACGTTGGGGCGGAGTTGGCTGCAGTAGTCGATGAGCTCCTCGATGCGCCCCATGCGGGAGAAGGCTTTGATCAGCTCGACGACCTTCTCGCTCTTCCCCACCCCGTAGAGTTCGTCGAAGTCGAAGCGGAGGTCGAAGCAGAGTGTCTCGAGCTCGTGCTGGTCGAAATACGTGTCGAGGATGCGCCGGAGCCGGACGTGCCAGTTCGAGTGCGGAGTCTCTTGGGTCATGGTCCCCACCCCCTCTGTAGAACCTCTATCCTACACAGGTGTTGGATTCCTGTTGAGTCCATCGCACCGTTTCGGGGACAGTATCGTTGCTGGTCCCTACGCTGGTGGTGGACCGGACGGGTTGGGTGGACCTGACACGGTGGTAGGCCACGCACGGTGATCGGCCGGGAAAGGCCAAGAACGGCGAGAGGGGGTTGCGGATGCCGGCCGAGGAGTTCCAGATCCGCGCCTGGCGCTCCGACGACGCCCACGCCCAGGTCCTCGTCCACAGTTCGCCCGCGGGGGACATCCGCCGGCCGATCACCGTGCCCTGCGACCTCGGGCGCCTCCACCGGGCGCGCGACCTGCTCACCGAGCCGCAGTGGTTCCTGCAGCCCGGCCTGCAAGAACGTCTGGTTGAACTGGGCCGTCTCCTCGCCGAGGTGCTGCTGCCCCGGCCGGTGTACGCCCTCCTGACCTCGAGTCTCGACAGGCTGGACTCCGGCGCGATACTGCGGGTCCGCCTGAGCCTGGACGAGGACCTGGTCGACATGCCGTGGGAGTACCTGTTCCGGCCGGACGTCGAGGCCCCCGCGGCGGACCTCAGCGGCTTCCTCCTCTTCGACCACCGCATCTCCCTCGTGCGTGAGGCGCCACGCACCACCCAACCGCTGCCGGGGGTGTTGAAGTCGCAGCGGATCCTGTTCGTGGGGGCGCTCTGGACCGTGGATGGCCGGGAGGAGGACCGGTGGGAGGTCCGTGCCGAGTACGACGCACTCACCGAGGCCCTCGCCTCGGTCAAGGACCTCGTGAGCCTCGAGTTCCTCCCCGCTTCCGGTGACCTGGAGGAGTCGCTCTCGGAGCGGACGGCGATCCTGCACTACAGCGGCCACACCGACGTGGCGCGCGGTTCCGGGTATCTGGTCCGCGAGGTGGTGGAGGATGCCGACGGGGAGTTCGCCGTCCGGCCGCCGCACCGCCTGCACAGCGCGGAGCTGGCCAACATGCTGCGCCGCGCCCAGATCCGTCTCGCCGTGTTCAGCGGGTGCAACAGCGGCCGGTGGCAGTTCGTGGAACCGCTGCTGCGGGCCGGAGTCCCTGCCGTGATCGGCGCTCAGGGCAACCTCTCCGCCCACGGGGCCCGCGTGTTCTGCGAGACGCTCTACGAGAAGCTGACCGTGGGGCTCTCTCTCGACGAGGCCCTCATCAGCGCCCGCTTCCGCATGCTCCGGGATGGCGGCTTCCGGGGCGAGGAATCCCTCGAGTGGGGCCAGTTCATGGCCTACCTGCCCACCGCGGAGGCCGTCCTCATCCCCCGCCGAGCCCGCAAGGCCGCCGGCCTCCGCGACACCGCTCGGGAGAGCTCCGAGGCCACGATCGCCGAGGTGGCGGATCGGTTGGGGGAGTCGCCCGCGGCGCCGTCGTCCGTGAGCGTCACCGTGCTGCGGAGGACGATCGTGAAGTCCTTCACCGTGGACGAGCTCGCCCTCCTCTGCGACGACGTTCGCCAGACCGTGGCCGATGACGGCGTGGAGCTGGACCTCGACCTCGACGCCGTCGGGGGTAGGAACCAGCCGGAGGAGGTGCTGGTGCTGAAACTGATCCAGTACCTCGAGCGGCGGGGATTCCTCTCCTACCTGGTGCAGCAGGTGCGAGTCGCACGGCCAGGCAAGCTCCAAGAGGGATCATGAGGAGCTACCGGAACCTCGACGTCGAGCTGTTCGACCACGTCCAGACCGCCACCCATGACGTCTTCCGCGTCCGCGTGGCCGACTCGGACGTGGGGGAGCAGCGGATCTCCCACGCCGATCGGGTGGAGTTACCGCTGCAGGTGCGCGGCGCCGTCGACACGCTGCGGCGCCGGGAGCTGGACCGCGCGGGGATGATCGCGCTCGGGGGAAGCTCGGGGATGCCCTTCTGCCCCCGGGCGTGCGCCACCTCTGGTCCGCTGCCCTCGCCCGGCTCGACGACGACGAGGGCCTGCGTCTCCGGGTGTGGTGCGACACGTACGGGCTGGCCGAGCTGCCGTGGGAGTACGCCCACATCACGCCCCCGGATCTCGCGGGGGAGCGCCCCGGCCCCGAGGGCTTCCTGGTGCTGAACCGACGGATCTCGCTCGTGCGGTACGAGCCGCGGGAGGGGACGCACACCTCGCTCGGCACGGGGGTCGGCGTGATTCGGCTGGTGGCGCTGCTGGCCAGCCCCACGGACCGCCGCTTTGCTCCCCTCGACCTCGACGCCGAGCGGCGGAACATCTCCGCCGCCGTGTCCGACCTCCCCGGCGTGCGAGCCGAGTTCGTGCCCGACGCCACCGCCGATGCCCTCCTCGGCGCGCTCGCCACGCCCGCGCAGGTGTTCCACTTCGCGGGGCACGGCGTCTTCACCGGCACGCCGGGCGCGCGGTACGGCAGCCAGGAGGGCGAGAGTGCCGTTGTCCTGGTGGACGACGACGGCGGCGCCCGCTTGGTCCCGGCGGCGCAGCTGGCGATGATGCTCGCCGGCCGGGGGGTGCGCCTGGCGGTGCTGACCGCCTGCGACGTGGGCCAGCGCGACGCCGTGAACTCCTGGTCCGGCGTGGTCACGGCCCTGACGCGCGTGGGGATCCCCGCGGTGGTGGGGATGCAGTTCCCCGTGCGGGACGCGGCGGCTGTGGCGTTCAGCCGGGCGTTCTACCGCTCGCTCGCGGCCGGGCAGAGCGTGGATGGCGCCGTGGTCGACGGCCGGTTGGCGGTGGTCGCCCGGTGTGGGGACGCGTCACGCGACTGGGGCGTGCCCGTGCTCTACCTCCGCCCCGAGGACGGGGTCCTCTTCCCGCGTGGGGATGGCAGTACCACCCCGGCCACCACCTCCCGCGTTGCCACGCCTCCGCCCCCGCCGCCCCCCGCACCCGGGCTTGGGAGGGGCGGGGCGGCGTCGTCGGGAGGGGAAGGGAAGCCGGTGAACAAGCGGGCACTCCGGGAGGCGATCGTGGGGTCGTTCACGACCGAGGACCTGATGCTGCTGTGCGAGGACATCGAGGCGGCGCTCGAAGCCGACGGCATCACGCTGCAGGTCAACCTCGACATGGTGGGCGGCGGCAGCAAGGCCGTGCAGGTGCTGCGGCTCATCGAGTA
>JBNJCY010000266.1:0-3647 GCA_051744325.1 Actinomycetota bacterium | reverse complement strand
CGGAGCCTCCCCCACGCCACGGAGCACCCCACCCCACCAATCCCCCACCCCACGGAGCCTCCCCCACGCCACGGAGCACCCCACCCCACCAATCCCCCGCCCCACGGAGCCTCCCCCACGCCACGGAGCACCCCACCCCACCAATCCCCCGCCCCGGCCAGAGCACCTGACCGGGACCAAGGGCCTGACGTAGAGTTCACACATGCATTTCGTGCACGTGGGCTTCGCCCCGGACCTCGTGGACTACCACCGGGCGTGGGGGCTGCAGCGCGAGGTGCACGCCGCCGTCGTCGCGGGAGGGCCGGACACCACCCTGCTGCTCGAGCACGCCGCCGTGTACACGGCCGGGAAGCACACCGCCCCCCACGAGCGCCCTTGGGACGGGACGCCCGTGGTCGAGGTGGACCGCGGCGGCAAGATCACGTGGCACGGCCCCGGCCAGCTGGTGGGCTACCCGATCGTGCGGCTCGCCCCGCCCATCGATGTCGTCGCGCATGTGCGGCGCCTCGAGGAGGCCATGATCCGGACCTGCGCCGATTTCGGCGTGCCCGCCGCCCGCGTGCTCGGACAGAGCGGCGCGTGGGTGCTGGCGGACGAGCGTGGCCCCAACCGCAAGATCGGGGCCATCGGCATCCGGGTCGCGAAGCAGGTCACGATGCACGGCTTCGCCTTCAACTGCGACGCCGACCTGACGTGGGCCGATGTCATCATCCCCTGCGGGATCGTGGGGGCGGGGGTGACCTCGCTGACCCGGGAACTGGGGCGCCGCGTGACCGTGCGGCAGGCCGTGCCCCACATGGAGCGCCACCTGGCGGAGCTCCTCGACGCCGTCGCCGTCCCCCGCGCCAGTACAGTCAAAAGCGCCAGCACAGTCCCCCGCGCCAGCACACTCCCCCGACTCGAGGAGGCCACAGCATGACGATCGAGGCCGAGGGCCGCCGGATGCTGCGCGTCGAGGCGCGCAACTCCGAGGTTCCCATCGAGACCAAGCCGTCCTGGATCCGCACCACCGCGAAGACAGGTCCCGCCTACACCGAGCTCCACTCGATGGTGAAGGGCCAAGGCCTGCACACCGTGTGCCAGGAGGCTGGGTGTCCCAACATCTTCGAGTGCTGGGAGGACCGGGAGGCCACCTTCCTCATCGGGGGGGACATCTGCACCAGGCGGTGCGACTTCTGCGACATCGCCACCGGGAAGCCGCGCGCGCTGGACCCCGACGAACCCCGCCGGGTCGCCGAGTCGGTCCGCCACATGGGTCTGCGGTACTCCACCGTCACGGGCGTGGCCCGCGACGACCAGGCCGACGGCGCCGCCTCCCTCTACGCCGAGACCATCCGGCAGATCCACGCCCTCAACCCCAACACCGGCGTGGAGATCCTCCCGCCGGACTTCGGGGCCCGGCCCGAGCTGGTGGGACTGGTCTTCGACGCCCAGCCGGAGGTGTTCGCACACAACCTCGAGACCGTGCCGCGGATCTTCAAGCGCATCCGCCCGGCGTTCACCTACGACAAGTCGCTGCGGGTGCTGTCCATGGCCCGGGAGGCGGGGCTGGTCACCAAGTCCAACCTCATCCTCGGCATGGGAGAGCGGGACGACGAGATCGCCTCCGCGATCACCGACCTCCACGGCGCCGGGTGCGACATCCTCACCATCACCCAGTACCTCCGCCCCTCCAAGCTGCACCACCCCATTGATCGGTGGGTGCGCCCCGAGGAGTTCGTGCACTGGTCCGAGTTGGCGGAGTCCGTGGGGTTCAAGGGCGTGATGGCAGGCCCACTGGTGCGCTCCTCGTACCGGGCAGGGCGGCTGTGGGCGACGGCGATGGCCAAGTGGGGCCGGCCGATCCCCGAGCACCTGCGCCACCTCGCGGAGGCTGCGGAGACCCCGGCGCGGCAGGAGGCGGCGAGCCTGGTGGCGCGGGCCGACGCCTGACCGCCCAGGCCGCAAACCACCGTCATGCGATACGGCGGCGGTGGTCCTCGATGGCCGCGAGGGCAGCGTCGGCACCACCCGTGATCGCTCGCTCCGGGATCGTGAGGTCCCAGCCGCCGGTCTGGTCCCGGGCCCACTCGACTCGCGCGGCCGTGTCGAGGGGAGGCTCGCTGCCCGCCTCGCGCACGCCGAGGATGTCCGGGTTCTGGCGCGGCATCCGGCCCAACCGTGCCACCGCGGCCGCGTCCCGCCACGGGCCGGGGTGCTCGTCGAACCAGGCGAGTGGGTCCGCGAGCCGCAGCCCGAGGCCTGACCCGTACCCGGTGCTGAAGCGGCCCACCGCCTCGAGGTCCGCCCACGTGACGTGGTCCCGGCCCTCCACCCACAGGCCGTCGGGCCGCAGGACGAGCACCGCCGTCGGGGTGCGGCGCAGCCAGGCGAAGGGGGAACGGCGGGCGATGACAGTCTCATCCATGGGTCCATCATGCGCTGTCCCACCCCGGTGATGGATCAGGCGTGACGCCGCCGGAAGTCCTCGATGGCCGCGAGTGCGGAGGCTGCACCGCCCGCGATCGCACGATCGGGGATGGTGAGGTCCCATCCCCCGGTCTTCCGCCGAGCCCACTCCACCTTGGCGGATGCCTCCCCCGGGACCACCTGGTCCGGGTCCCGGACGCCGAAGATGTCCGCCAGCTGGGCCGGGCTCCGGCCGATCGTGATCACCGAGTAGACGGTCCTCCACGGGCCATGGTGGTCCCGGTACCAGTCCAGGGGGTCGCGCAGCCGGAGACCGGCGCCCCGGCCGTACTCGGTGGCGAACTCGCCGACGGCGTCCAGATCCTGCCATGGAATCAGATCGTGGGCCTCGAGCAGCAACCCGTCGGGACGCAGGGTGAGAACTGGACGCGGATCCCCGCCCAGCCAACCCATCCACCGCGGCCTGCGCCGGGAGATCACCAGTTCGTCCATGGCTCCATCCTGCGCCTTCCGGGAGCATTCGTTGGAATCAGGCCTGGACTCCCACCATCTCGGCGCTCAGCTCCCACAGCGAATGGGCGAGCGAGTCGTCGTAGGCCTGCGGATTGGACTTCGCCACCCGCTTCTTCTCGTAGTACTCCCCCGAGCGCCAGTCCCTGCCGGCCTCGCCCTCGGCGAGCCAGATGAGGGTGTCCGCGCCCTTCTCGGAGCTCAGCAGCACCCGGCGGAGGGGCGTGTGGTAGAACCAGCGCATCCGGCTGGTGGACTCCGCCGCGAAGTTGGTGGCCACCCCACCCGGGTGGAACGACGCCGCCGCCAGCCCCTGCGGCGCGAAGCGGTTGTGCAGTTCCCGGGCATGCAGGATGTTGGCCAGCTTGGAATCCCCGTACGCCTTCTCGGGGCTGTATCCCGCCTCGTTCCCGAGGTGTCCGAGGTCGAGGCTGCCGAACCTCTTCGCCGCCACCGAGGAGGTGTTCACCACCACGGCCCCGCTCGCAAGCAGCGTGTCCAGCAGCAGGGCGGTGAGGAGGAACGGCGCCAGGTGGTTGACCTGCATGGTTTTCTCGAAACCGTCCACGGTCAGGGAACGGTGCCCGAAGATCCCACCCGCGTTGTTCACGAGGACGTCGATCCGATCGAGTGCAGCGAGGCCGGACGCGAGGGCGCGGACGTCGTCGAGCCGGGCGAACTGGGGGTGGAGCACCACGTGGCGGACTTCGCCCGGCTCGACGACGTCC
>JBNJCY010000265.1:0-3653 GCA_051744325.1 Actinomycetota bacterium | reverse complement strand
GACGCTCTGGTTCGCGCCCTACGTCGGCATAGCGATCGCCCTCGCAAGGCACTACGGTCAGGAGCGATCCCAGTCGGGTGTGCTCCTCGGCAGACTGACCCTCATCACGGCGCTGCTCGTGGGCTTCCCGCACCTTCAGACACTGTTCACCGACCACCCCGCTCCGGTGGTGCGTGGAGGTCTCATCAACGTCTCCATCACGCACGCTCAGCGCTACGACGTGCGCACCCAGATGGGTCAGGTCACGTTCGGACAAGTGCAAAGGGTGTTCGAGAAGGAGGATGACTGGCCGGTCGTGGCGGCGTCTCCGCTCGACAGTTACGACCTGGCGGGCCTGGCGCCCGTCCATGTGGTCACGGTCCACGCGCTCCACAGCCCGCAGCTGATCGAAGGCAGAGAAGGCGCGCGGCGCCGAGAGGCGATGGACCGGCTCTTCCGCCCGGACTCGGGCGAGACCTGGCGACGGCATATCCTCGACCGCTACGACGTGGATTATGTGTTCATCCTCGGGAACACGGAAGAAGATTGGTCGACATGGGAATCGATGCTCGAGCAGCGCGATACGTTCACCCCGGTGATCGCCTCGCGCCAGGTCAAGCTCCTGAAGGTGGACGAGGCGCTGTCGGCGCCGGGTCGCGCGGACGACGACGTGATCTTCGGCAGGGGCGACGCCGGATGAGCGAGCGTCCCATCGTCATCCAGGTGGTGAACGGCTTCGAGCGGGCCGGTGCCGAGCGGGTGGCGGTCGACTTGGCGACCCACCTCGACGATCGCCTGTGGGACTCGCGCATGGCGACCGTGCGCGACGGTGAGCTGCACTCGGAGGTAGAGGCCGCCGGGATCCCGCACTACATCACCGGGGGCGGTTTCGACCTCTCGGTGCCTGCGGTCTTGTACCGTCTCTACCGGCACTTCGCAATCGTACGTCCGACCGTCGTGCACACGCACATGATCGGGAGCGACGTGGTGGGCAGGCTGGCGGCGATGGCAGCGAGGGTGCCCGTCATCGTGTCGACACAGCACGACGTCTACGAGCGACCGTGGCTGATCAGCTTCTACCGTCGACTCACCTCTCGGATGATCCACGCGACCGTGGCCTGTTCGTATGCGGTCGAGGATTTCTGCCTCGACGACCTGGGCGTACCCCCGGATCGGCTGTTCCAGATCCACAACGGGATCGACGTGGAGCGGTTCGCGTCGAGCCGCACCCCCTGGCGGGAGCCGCCGGTGTTCGGCGCGGTCGGCAACCTGCTTGCGGTGAAGGGCCACCGGTACCTGATCAAGGCGCTCGCTCTCGTGAGGGAGAGCCATCCGGACGTTCGCGTACTGATCGCCGGTGAGGGTCCGGAACGCGCGAATCTGGAGCAGCTCGCGGAGGACCTCGGGATCTCCGATGCGGTCGAGTTGCGGGGCAGTGTCGCCGACGTCCCGACGTTCCTGAAGGAGATCGACGTGCTCGTGCATCCCAGTCTTCAGGAGGGTCTCGCCATGGGCGTGATCGAGGCGATGGCTGCAGCCAAGCCGGTCATCGCGAGCGCGGTGACGGCACTTCCGCGTCTCCTGGGCGAAGGGCGTTACGGCAGGCTGGTGACACCCGCGCAGCCGCATGCGCTGGCCGAAGCCATGAGTGCGGTGATCGAGGACAAGGACGATGCGATACGGACCGGCGAGGTCGCGGCGGAGCGCGTCGCGGCGGAGTACAGCCTCCACAGGGCCGTCGGTCATTACTCGCAGTTGTACCGTCGACTGATGGTCAGCCGCGGGCTGGACCATCCGATCGAACCGCTCACCCAGGAACGATCGGATCGCTAGATACTTCGGGGGCTCGTTCGACCAGCGACTCCGGCACCTGGCGGTCGCCACGCGCTACGTCGATCAGCGAGCCGGCCGACTCGGCGAGCAGCCAGAAGATGACTGGGACGATGTGGAAGGCGACGCGGCTGAACGAGTCTCCCCAACCCAGCCGCCCAGGATGCGTCGCCCCGTGTACGACGAGCGCGATCGCGAAGAACTGCAGCACGGAGTAGAGGATCAAGACGGATCCCCGCCTGCGCCGGGCGTATCTCGAGGCGATGGTCAGCGCGACGACCCCAGCCAGGAATGGCCACAGGCTGTTGTACCCGCCACGCCACAGCAGGTTCTGCCCCGCCATGGAGATGGCCTCCGCGAACTGTTCCAGCTGCCAGACGGCGACACCGGCCAGCACGATCAGGTTCAACCCGGCGAACACGGCGACCACGGCGTCCGTCGACGCCAGGAAGCGGGTCACTGGTCGCGACCGGGACACCAGGTAGAACAGCGCCGGCATCGCGGTCGCGAGAAGGAGGAACACCATGACGAGGGATCCGGAGAGCTTGGTCCCCACGCCCCAGGACCCCAGCTCGTAGAACGCGGGGAGATACGCCGCTGCCAGCAGCGCGAGATGAGCCGAGAAGAATGCGAGTGCGGGCCGGACCCACGTCTGGCGGATCGCGGCTCCCAGCAGCAGGGCGCCCCAGCCGATCACCACGTAGGCGAAGCCGTCAGGCCTGGCCAGGGTGAGACCGCTGGCCATGACTCCGGCGGCGACCAGCCAGCCGGTCGGTCCTCGCTCGTCCTGGAAGAGGACGTGGTAGATGGCGAGAAGCATCCCGAACAGGTACAGCGCCGAGAACATATGGCTGTGCACGAAGACCGAGTGGAAGAGGAAGGCCGTGGTCGTCGCGAGAATGGCGACCACGCTTCCCGACAGCAGGATCCTGAGCGCGATGTGCAGCCGGCGGAAGGCGTACGTGTAGCAGGCGGTGGCGAGCATCCCGAGGAGATAGATCGCGGCGACGGGTTGCGGCACGTACGTCCACTCGCCGCCGAAGAACCGATTGCCGGCGTGTATCGACGGCACGAGCACGTTCCGCACCGCCATGCTCGACTCGAAGACCTGACCGGTGTCGTGGATCCTCATGCCGTGCAGTTCGTACGACGCCCAACTGTCCTCGCCGTAGACCGAGTAGCCGGCCGCGGCGATCGTGGCGGCGAGCACGACCAGCAGGACGAGGTGCGCGCCGTAGCTCCACAGGGGTGGCGCATCCCGGTCGGGCCTGCGTGCGGATCGGCGTCCCGAGCGGCCGGCCGAGCCCTCGTCGGAGAACCGACTGCCCACTCCCGCGATGATGGCCGCATGCAGCAGTAGGCCCGCTGACACAGACACCGGCGTGTACTGGACGTCGAGGACGGTCGTGAGTCCGGTGACGGTGGACCATCCAGCGAGTCCGACCGGCACCGACATGAGGTGGTAGCCGACCGTACCGAGGTCCCGCCGGAGAGGCCAGAGCGCGGCCCAGCCGGTGATCAGCGCGACGACGGATATCGAGATACCCGCGGGGATCATCGGGCGTCTCCTGCCGGGCTGACGTTCCTGGGCAGGATGATCACGTACTGACGGGTGTGGTCCGCATGGAGCACCATCTCGCCGTAGGACCCTCCGTCCGAGTAACGCAGGATGCCATAAGGCCACGACTCGAGCTGCGGCCTCAATCGGTCCAGCGTGTCCTCGCTCAGGATCGGGTCGTAGTCTGTGCTCCGGACGTTACCGCCGGTGGTCATCTCCAGATAGTCGGCTCGCACCGGCACCGAGACGAACGGCGGTTCGGTCCTGGTCTCACTGTGGAGTACGC
>JBNJCY010000264.1:0-3669 GCA_051744325.1 Actinomycetota bacterium | reverse complement strand
CCGCCCGCCGCGTCTCGACTTCCGTGTCCAGCTCCGCCCGCCGCGTCTCGATCTCCGTGTCCAGCTCCGTGCGCCGCGTACGAACCTCTTCGTCAGCCCTGGCGCGGAGTGCTGCGGTCTCCTGTTCGGCCTGGCTGCGGAGCGCCGTGGTCTCTTGCTGGGCCCTGCTGTGGAGCTCTGCGACCTCCTGCTCATGCTGCGTGCGCCTGGCCTGGATCTCCTGATCGGCAGCGGCACGCAGGGCGCGGACCTCGTCCTCGGCCCGGGTCCGAAGCCGGGTGAGCTCCGCCACGAGTGCGGAGCGCTCCTGCTGGACCTTCCGATGCGATTCCGTCTCTGCCTGCGCGAGAGCGGAGCGCAGCTCGGTCTGCTCGCGCTCCATGCTCGCGCGGCGGCTCGCCTCCTCCCGCTCCAGGGCGGCCAGGCGTTCCACTTCCTCACGCTCGAGCGCGGCACGCAGCCGGTCAGCGTCGGCGTCCGCCTCAGCCCGGCGCTCGGCCAGCTCCCGTTCCACCGCGGTCCGCTGGACGCGCACCTCCTCCTCGAGTTCGGCGCGGCGGGACTGGATCTCCCGCTCCAGCTCCCCGAGCCGGGCCTCGACCTCGCGGTCGAGCTTCGCGCGGCGTTGCTGGGCCTGGCGCTCGGCCTCGGTCTCCACCTCGGCGAGAGCGGCGCGCCGCTCCTCGACCTCACGGACCCGGAGACCCTCGAGCATCCGCTCGCGGCGTGCCAGTTCGGCGGCGGTCTCCTCCTCGAGCATTCGCTCCCGACGTGCCAGCTCGGCCGCGGTCTCCTCCTTCAGCATTCGCTCCCGGCGCGCCAACTCCGCTGCCGTCTCCTGCTCGAGCCTCCGCTTGGCCGCACCGGAATCGCCGGCCGTGGCCCTCGGCGTGGGCGACGCCGCCTCCAACTGGTCGATGAACGCGCGGGTGGGGCTCGGCTGTGCCGCCTGGTGGGAGCGCTGCCGAGCCCGTGACGCGGGCAGTCGCTTGTCCGTCCAGGCACTGCCATCCCATTTGCGCAGGAATGCCGAATCCTCAGGATCCGGGTACCAGCCGCTGCGCGGCCTGCTCTCGTTGACGTGGGCCACTCAAGTCCTCCCGTGCCTCCCCAGTGTGGTGGCCCACACTCTATCGCCCAGCGCAGGCAGGCACCGTCCCCGCCCCGGATAATGGGTACACGATGAGCGCCAAACCTGTCACCACCTGTCCCTCCTGCGGGACTCGCAACCGCGTGCCCACCGCGGCGAGCGGCACGCCCCGGTGTGCGTCCTGCCGGGCTCCGCTGCCGTGGGTGGTCCCGGCCAACGAGGAGAACTTCGGTTCCGCCGTCAACGCCCGCGTCCCGGTGCTCGTCGACCTGTGGGCCCCCTGGTGCGGACCGTGCCGGACCATCGGCCCGCTGCTCGAGCAGGCGGCGCGGGAGAACGCGGGCAGGCTCAAGGTCGTGAAGGTCAATGTGGACAACGCCCCCGGGATCTCCCGGCGGTTCAACGTCCAGGGCATCCCCACGATGCTCATGATGCGTGGCGGCCGGGAGGTCTCGCGCCAGGTGGGCGCCCTCCCGAAGGCCAAGCTGCAGGCGTGGATCGGGAGCCACCTGTCCTAGCGCGGCCCCAGGTGGCGCGCGAGGAAGGACAGTGTTCGTTCCCACGCCCGCGCCGACGCCTCGGCGTGGTGGAACAACGGGTGCGGGTTGTCGAACGCGTGGTTGGCGCCGTCGTACAGTTCGAACTCGACGTCGGAGCGGCCGGCGGTGACGGCGTCGCGGATCTCGGCGACGACATCCATCGGGATCCACGCGTCGGCGGTGCCGAAGTGGTGGAGGCTGGGGCACGAGACGCGCGGGGCGAGGTGCAGCAGGTGGGGCAGCGACGAGCCGTAGTACGCCACGAGCGCGTCCGGCGGGTTGGTCGCCGAGACCTCGAAGGCCACCCCACCGCCGAAGCAGAACCCGACGAACGCGACCGGCCCCGTCACCTCGGGCGCGGCGCGCAGGGCGTCGAGGGTGGCGGAGGTGTCCGCCGCCGTCGTCGCGCGGACGAGGCCCGACGACGCCGCCACCCCTTGGGCGACCCACTCGGGTGACGTCTCGTCGAACTCGGGTGGCGACGGCAGGCGCCAGTACAGGTCGGGGGCGTACACGACGTGGCCGGCTGCCGCGAGGTCCGCGCAGCGGTCCAGGATGTAGGGGCTGAGCCCGAAGATCTCCTGGACGACCACGATCCCGGGACCGGAGCCACCCTCGGGGAGCCAACGGCGCACGGGGACCTCCCCGCCGTCGACGGGGACGGGGACGGTGTCCAAGGTCAGCCGCCGGCCTTGCGGCGGAACTGCTTGGGCCCTACCGGGCCCTCCACCCCGTGCAGCTTCTGGACCCCAACCTCGGTGCTGTCGTCGTGGGAGGCGCGCTCCTTGTGGGCCTTGCGGTCCAGGGCCTCACGCATCTTCGCCTTGATGGCGTCGGTGTCCGGGCTCTGCTTCTTCTCGGTCATGGCCGTCCTCTCGTCCCCCCCATCATCCCCGCACCCATGTTGTGCGCGCCACAGGAATAGGGGTGAGCGCCACAGGAGTAGGGGAGAAGTCAGGCCGCCTCGGGATCGGGCTGGTGGACACCGAACGTGTTGCCCTCGGTGTCGAGGTAGTAGCCCTGCCACGCCATCCCGGTAAGGGCGGTCTTTGGCAACGCCACGATGCCGCCGGCGTCGAGGATCGCACGCTCGGTCGCGTCGTAGTCGGTGACCCCGATCGTGCACACGAAGGCGTTGGTCCCCTGATCGGGCGACGGCGCGGCGACCGGACGCTCAAGGAGGCCACCGTTGATCCCGGGTTCGTCGTCGGGACCGGTGGTGACGCCCCAGTAGGGCGAACCGGTGAAGGCGCCGTAGTCCTCGAACGTCCAGCCGAAGACGGCGGCGTAGAAGGCCTTGGCGCGCTCGACGTCGTCGGCCTGGATCTCGAAGTGGACGGGTCGGGCCACGATTCCTCCTCAACGGGTGGGGAGACCCATGATGCCCCCTCTCGCGGCGAGGCCACAAGGTGGGACCTTGGCCCCGTGATCAGGCCGGTTGGCAGTACCCGGAGGAGATTCCCCCAACGGTGGGAGCGAACGGGGCCCGGACGCCCTTGACGTCCTGACACGATTTTCCGAGGCGGGGCAACCCCCAGATGCTCTGTGTCCGGGTGAGGGAGGCTGGTCAGGTGGTCGGCGCGAGGAACGCGCTCTGGGCCGTCATGGCCCTCCTCGTCGGCGTGCTCCTGGGAGTCGGTCTGTTCACCTTCGGCTACGCCAACGGGTTCGCCTACTTCGGCAGCGACCCGGCCACCTGCGCGCAGTGCCATGCGATGGACGACCACTACGAGGCGTGGACCAGGTCGAGCCACCATGCGGTGGCAACCTGCAACGACTGCCATGCGCCGCACGACAACATCGTCGCGAAGTACATCAACAAGGCGGACAACGGCTTCTGGCACGCCGTGAAGTTCACCACCGGGGACTACCCGGACAACATCAGGATCCGCGAGCACAACCTGCAGATCACCGAGGATGCCTGTCTGTACTGCCACGGCAACATGACGGACATGCTCCACGCGGCGGTCCCCGCCGACCAGACCGTCTCCTGCACGAGATGCCACTCAACCGTCGGGCACATGGAGTGATGACAATGGA
>JBNJCY010000263.1:0-3670 GCA_051744325.1 Actinomycetota bacterium | reverse complement strand
GGCTGCAGCTCCGCGCCGGCGGGCGGCTGAAGAAGCTGGTCACCATCTTCTCCAACCCGCGCATGCCCCTCATGACGGACTACTACGAGCCGTGGACCTACGAGTACGACAACCTGCTCGCAGCCCCGAAGGACTCGAAGTACCTGCCCACCGCGCGCCCCGTCTCCCAGATCAGCGGCAAGCAGATGGACACGATCCCCTGGTCCGCGGCATGGGACGACTCCCTCGGAGGCTCGCTCGAGACGATGCACCAGGACCCCATCCTGAAGCAGATGGGGGAGAAGGTGAAGACCGAGATCGAGCAGGCCTTCATGTTCTTCCTCCCCCGGATCTGCGAGCACTGCCTCAACCCGAGCTGCGTGTCCTCCTGCCCGTCCGGTGCGATGTACAAGCGGGTCGAGGACGGCATCGTGCTCGTGGACCAGGACAAGTGCCGTGGGTGGCGCATGTGCATCTCCGGGTGCCCGTACAAGAAGGTGTACTTCAACCACGTCACGGGCAAGGCCGAGAAGTGCACCCTGTGCTATCCCCGCATCGAGGTGGGCCAGCCGACCGTCTGTTCCGAGACCTGCGTCGGACGTCTCCGGTACCTCGGCATACTGCTCTACGACGCAGACCGGGTCGGTGAGGTCGCCGCTGTGGAGGACGAGAAGGACCTCTACATGGCGCAGCGGTCCATCCTCCTGGATCCCCGCAACCCCGAGGTGATCCGCGAGGCGCGGCGCAGCGGCGTCCCGTCGTCGTGGATCGAGGCGGCGCAGGAGTCGCCGATCTGGGACCTGATCGAGACCTATGAGGTTGCACTCCCGCTGCACCCCGAATACCGCACGCTCCCGATGGTCTGGTACATCCCGCCGCTTTCGCCGGTGGTGGACGCCGTCACGGCGTCGGGCGCCGACGGCGAGAACCACAAGAACCTCTACACCGCACTGTCCACCATGAGGATCCCGCTGGAGTACCTCGCGGGCCTGTTCACGGCGGGCGATACCCGGCCGGTGGAGCGCTCGCTCCGGCGGCTCGCGGCGATGCGGTCCTACATGCGGGACATCAACCTCGGCGACGAGCCCAAGGAGGAGATCGCGGCCGCCGTGGGGATGACCGGCGCGAGGCTGCGCCAGATGTACCGCCTGCTGGCGATCGCGAAGTACGAGTCGCGGTACGTGATCCCGACCGCCCACCCGGAGTCAGAGCGGCAGTTCGACGAGTTCGGGTGCGCCCTGGATGTCCCCGGCGGCCCCGGTGTGCAGGCGGCGGTCGGAGCATTCCATGGCGTGGCAGCCGACGTGGAGAGCCCGAACGTGCCGACCGGCGTCGGTCGCGTCAGCCTCCTCGACTGGAACGGTGGGAAGGCCCAGGAGGGCTTGTACCCACCCCGGAGCGGGGAGAAGGTATGAGCGCGCTCGTGGCTTCCCCCTCGCCGGCGGCGCTCGACGACGCCCAACGGCGAGTGGCTCACATGGCTGCCTCCGTGCTCCTCGACTACCCGGATGAGGAGGACCTTGGCCGGTTGCCCGCGGTAAGAGCAGCACTCCCGCTCCTCCCCGAGCCGGTCGCCGAACCACTGCGTCGCTTCGTGGACGCCGCCGAGGGGATGGGGGTGCGCCGCCTCGCGGAGCACTACGTCGAGACGTTCGACCGCCGTCGGCGGTGCACGCTCTACCTCTCCTACTACGACGCGGGTGACACCAGGAAGCGCGGAGCCGCGATCCTGGCCTTCCGGGACGCCCTTGCCGCCACGGGGTGGGAACTGACCAGGAAGGAGCTCCCTGACTTCCTCCCGGTCGTGCTCGAGCTCTCCGCCCGCTCGGAGGGGGACCTCGCCGGCGAGCTCCTGGCCTCGCACCGCGAGGGCCTCGAGGTCGTTCGCAGGGCGCTGGGCCAGATCGGGAGCCCGTACGAGTCGGTCCTCGAGGCGCTCTGCCTGACATTGCCCGACATTGATGACGAGACCAGGGAGCGCTACGTCTCGCTCGTCACCCAAGGACCCCCGGCCGAGATGGTGGGGATCGCCCACACGCTGCCGTTCCCGCAGTTCGGAGCCGCCAAGGAGGCGCGATCATGAGTGCGTTCGAAATCTTCCTCTGGGGAGCCTTCCCCTACACCTCCCTGACGATCCTCGTGGTGGGCCTGATCTGGCGGTACCGGACCGACAAGTTCGGCTGGACCACCCGTTCCTCGGAACTCCACGAGCACGTGATCCTGCGGGCGGCCTCGCCGATGTTCCACGTCGGCATCCTCATGGTGGCGGGCGGGCACTTCGTCGGGCTCCTGATCCCGAACACGTGGACGGCTGCCGTTGGGATCTCGCCGGAGGCCTACCACCTCGGTGCGACCGTGCTCGGGACCTTCGCCGCTGTGCTGACGATCGCAGGGATCTCCGCGCTGATCTATCGGCGCCGCCGCAATCGCTCGGTGTTCCTCGCCACGACTCGCAACGACAAGGTCATGTACGTGCTGCTGGCAGTGCCGATCGCGCTCGGGACATTTGCCACCGTCCGCAACCAGGTGTTCGGGGATGCACACGGCTACAACTACCGCGAGACCATCTCGCCGTGGCTCCGGTCCATCTTCACGCTCCAGCCGGACGTCGCGCTCATGGGGGACGTCCCGTTGTCCTTCAAGCTGCACGTGCTGTCCGGATTCCTGCTTCTGATGATCTGGCCGTTCACGCGCCTCGTCCACGTCATCTCTGCCCCACTCGGCTACACCACGCGTCCCTACGTCGTGTACCGGTCGAGGGAGGCGAGCGTGAACGCCGCGCACGAGGAACGTGGGTGGGATCCCGTGAGCACGGGGCCCAAGCAGGCACACGACGCGAGGTCGCGTGGGGCCTGATGAACGCTTTCCCCGCTATGGTGGGTTCCGGCTCGACACCAGGAGTGATGTCTGTGACTAGTGGGGACACGCAGGGGCCCAGCCCCTCGACGAGGTCGCTCGAGGCCATCGCGAGCCTCACCACGCACCAGCGCCGGCTGTTCGACATCGTGGCGGACCATCCGACCGGCCTGACCGTGCGCCAACTCGCCGTCCTCGTGGCGTCCCACGAGAACACGGTCCGCGGACACCTCGAGGCGCTGGAGAAGCGCGGCCTGCTGCGCGCGTCCACCCGTCCGTCACGCGGCCGGGGGCGACCCAGCAAGGTCTACCGGACGACTGCGGCCGCTCCCCACCTGCCGGGTGAGCATCTGGCCAGCATCATCCGCTCGCTGGTCGGTTCGCTCGCCGACGACGGCGGCGGAGCCGCCCGGGCACTCGGACGACGGTGGGCGGAGGACCTCATCGCGGAGGGGAAGTTCGATTCGCACACGCTCACTCCGCTCGCGGAGATCGAGGCACTCTTCGCGCGCATGGGGTGCGCTCCCGAGGTCTGTGCCGCCGGGACCATCGAGCTCGGGCATTGCCCGTTCCTCGAGCCCGGGGTCGAGCTACCGCCCGCAGTCTGTGCCCTTCATCAGGGAGCACTCGAGATGCTGACAGCCGCAGTGGCGCGCAACCGGCCCGCCCTGGGCATCACGGGTGTCGAGCTGCATCCCTACAGCGGGCACGGGTGCACCATCAGGATCAGGACCACGCCGGGCGCGGACGACGACGCGGAAGCCGCCGCTGCGCCGTCGCTGTGAGGCGCACCCCGGCGGCCCGAACGGCCCCCGCGCCTCGGGCGTGGCGGCAG
>JBNJCY010000262.1:0-3704 GCA_051744325.1 Actinomycetota bacterium | reverse complement strand
GCGCCCGGCAGCTCCTGCGCCGGACAATCGACGGAACCGCGGTCGACACCCGTCAGCGCCCGCCCTGCTCACCCTCAGCCCTGGAAGTCCTCCGCCCCCCGCGCGGGCGCACCAAACAGCGCCCGCCCTGCTCACCCTCAGCCCTGGAAGTCCTCCGGGTCGACGTTCTCGAGGAACTCGCTGAACGCCGCGACCTCGGCCTCCTCGTCCGTGGCCTCGGCGGTCTGGTCCGGGATCCCCGCCTCCTCGAACACGGCCTCGGCCACCCAGAGCTGCGTTCCGGTGCGTAGTGCGAGCCCGATGGAGTCGGAGGGCCGGGCGTCGAGCACCCGGAGCCCGCCGGGGGTGTGCACGGTGATCTCCGCGAAGAACGTCCCCTCCTCGAGGCGGGTGATCACCACCCTCTCGACCTCTGCATCCAGCGTCTCGAGCATGGCCTTCATGAGGTCCAGGGTGAGCGGCCGCGGCGGGGGCGTGCCCTCGACGGCCATGAGGATGGCCGTGGCCTCCAGGCCACCGATCCAGATCGGCAGCATCCTCCCCTCGCCGGGTTCCTCCCCCAGCGGCTTGAGGATCACCACCGGCTGCGACTTGACGTCCAGCGCAAGGCCGACGATACGGACGGGGATCATCTCCACCTCCCAGCGGGGCCCGGCTGGCTACGGCCGGGCAGCGTGCGTGGCCATCTCCATCCTACGGTGCGGCACAATCGACGTCGTGGCCAAGCACCCTCGCCGGGCCCCCACCCCGGACCAGTCCGGCACGCCCGCCCTCCGTGCCGTCCTCGCCGACGGCGCCGCCCACTCTGTCCGCGAGCACGCCTCGGACCCGGCCGCCCGGGACCTCGGGCTGGCCTCCGCGCGAGCGTTGGGGGTGGAACCGGCGCGGGTGCTCAAGACCCTGATCGTGGATGCCGGCGGCGAACTCGTGGTGGGCGTGGTCCCCGTGGACCGGCATCTGGACCTGAAGGCGCTGGCCAAGGTGGTCGGCGCGAAGAAGGCGGCGCTCGCGGATGCGCCCGCGGCCGAGCGGGCCAGCGGCTACGTCGTCGGGGGGATCTCGCCGCTGGGGCAACGCACGAGACTCCGCACGGTCGTGGACTCCTCCGCCCTCGCGCACGGGACGGTGTTCGTCTCGGCGGGCAAGCGGTCGCTGAAACTGGAGCTGGCGCCGTCGGACCTGATCCGCCTCACGAACGCCGCGGTCGCGGAGATCAGCACCACCACCTGGTAGCACTACGCTGGGGCCCGTACCCGCCCACACCGAGGGAGGCCTGCGATGCCGCACGTCCCGCCCCAGCCGAGCCCGTCCCGGCTCACCGAGTTCGCCGGCCACCCGATCGTCGTGGGCATCACGCCGGGGCAGCCGGAACTCGTCGCACTCACGGCCGCGTCCCTCGCCCGCGCCACCCGGACCGATCTCTATTTCGGTTACGTCGACACCTCGCGCTACGCCGAGGAGGAGTACCCCGACGGCACGGTCCGCCACAGCGAACTGAACCCCGACGTCGTCGACGACACCTGGCTCGACACCCAGGACGGGATCAAGCGCTTCCTCGCCACCGTGCTGGCCGACCAGGGCGTCCCCTGGCACTTCCGCTACCTGGCCGGCTCGCCGCAGCGGGCGCTCACGCACCTGGCGCGGGCCGTCGACGCCGCCGCGATCGTCGTCGCCACCCGCGCCCCCGGGCCCGGGACACAGGTGAAGGAGTTCTTCTCCGAGTCCGTTGCCCTGCGGCTCACCCACCACCAGCACCGGCCCGTGGTGGTGGTGCCGCTCGACGTCGTGGACTGGAAGGCGAAGGCCCCGTGGGATTGAGGCCCAAAGGCGTCCGCACGCCCCGTGCGCCCCGGCCTGCCCGGCCATCGCACCCACCCCACCGCGACCCCCGCTTCCTCGGCCTGATCGTGCTGAGCGGTGCCGTGGGGACGTCCGTGCGCGCGTGGCTGGAGACGGCGTACGCCGCGCCCGCCGGGACGTGGCCGTGGGCGACGTTCTGGATCAACATCGGCGGGGCGTTCCTGCTCGGGTTCCTGCTGGAGGCGTTGGCGCGCACCGGGCCGGACCGCGGCTGGCGGCGTCTCGCCCGCCTCGGCGCGGGCACCGGAGTGCTCGGCGGGTTCACCACCTACTCGACGTTCGCAGTTGAGACTGCCCTGCTGGCCGGCGACGGCGTCCCGTGGCTGGGGCTCGGCTACGCCGTCGGGAGCGTCGTGGCGGGGCTGACGACGGCGTGGCTCGGCTTCGAGGCCGCGCGCGCCGTGACGCGTGGGGCCCTCACGTCTGGGGCTGCGCGATGATCGGGCTGCTCGTGGCCCTCGCAGGCGGGCTTGGCGCGACGGCGCGGTTCGCGCTTGATGCGGCCATCACGCGGCGCAACCCCACGCGCTTCCCGCTCGGGACGTTGCTGATCAACGTGACGGGGTCCTTCCTGCTGGGCCTGCTGGTGGGGTGGGCCTCCGGGCACACCGCGGGGGACCTCGTGGCGATCGCCGGGACGGGGTTCCTGGGTGGGTACACCACCTTCTCGACCGCGAGCGTCGAGGCGTTCCGGCTGGTCCGGACCGAGCGGCGACTGGCCGCCGTCGCCCATGCCGGAGGCATGCTGATCGCGAGCGTGCTGGCAGCTGGTCTCGGACTTTGGGTCGCGGCAGGCTGAGCACAGGCTCGAACCTTTATCCAGCCTCTTGACAGACCGTTATTCGGTACTAGAGTGGTCTTATGGAGATCATGTCGATCAGCGCGGCCAAGGCGCGGCTCAATGAACTCGTCGAACAGGCCGTCACGACTCACGAGCACGTGACCATCACGAAGAACGGTGCTCCGGCTGCGGTGATGGTGTCGGCGGATGAGTGGCAGGCCATCCAGGAGACGCTGTTCTGGCTCTCCCAGGACGGCGTGCGCGAGGATATCTCTCGGGGTCGAGACGAGGATGAGGGCGGCGACTCCTTCTCGGAGGCGGAGGTCCGCGCTCGACTGTCCCGTCCGACCCGGGGCTGAGCAGGCATGCCCTACAGGGTCCGGCTGACCTCTTCAGCCGTCCGCGACCTGGAGCGTATCTCCCCGCGCTACGTCGACGCCATCCTGACGTTCATCTTCGGCCCGCTCGCCGAGAACCCCCGCAGGGTCGGCAAGGAACTCGGGCGCGAACTCGCCGGCCTGCACAGCGCTCGCCGTGGCGACTACCGGGTTCTCTACGAGATCCGCGACACCGAGGACCCGCGGGTTCTCGTCCACCGGGTCGACCACCGTGCCCACGCCTACCGGCCGAGGTGAACTCGCCAAACGCTCACAATCCGGTCCGCCGCGCCTACTCGTACCCGCCGCAGCGCGCTCACCCCCCGGGTTGTGAGCAGTTGGTTGCGCATGCGCAACCAACTGCTCACAAGCCCCGGGTCGGCAGCGTCACCAGGTGGCAGTGACCTCGTTCGAGCAGGTGGCGGTACCCGCCTCGCAGACCTTGTAGGTGGCGGTGCCTCCGCCCATGACCTCGGATCGATGCGTGTACGGGTTCTCGCTCACCGAATCGACTACCCGGCTGCCATCGCGGTACACGTCAACGCTCTCGATCGCTACAGTCCAGTCCAGCACCGCGACCTGCTCACCCTTATCCTTGTACGCCTCAACAGTGAGCTCGATCCCCGCCGGGTCAGAGGCTTCGGATCCTACGGTGACCGTGACACTGGCGGAACCTTCCAGCCCGC
>JBNJCY010000261.1:0-3715 GCA_051744325.1 Actinomycetota bacterium | reverse complement strand
CCGGCATCACGGCCGATCGTGGGGTGACGGGATCGAGCGTCCTGACCGTCGAGATGGCTCGGCGCATGCTGCGGGCCGGGAGCCAGGCCGTCGCGGTCGCCGACAGCCAACAGGTTGGTGCCGTGGGACCCGCACGGCTGGCTATCGCCGAGGAGATCGACGTGCTGATCACGGGTGCCCAGGCAAGGTCCGACGAGCTGGTGCGGCTTCGGGATCGCGGCATTGATGTGAGGATCGTCGACTGAGCGGCTGGGGCCCTCCTCGGATTCCCTGTTCGAACGGGAGGGCCGGGCTCGGCGAGCCCCGTTCCCGGAAGGTACGCCGCTCCGAACCCGTCTTGCAGTGTGTGGGCCCGGGCCCAAGCTTGTCACGGCCTGGGGCGTGCCCAGTCCCCCAACAGTGCACGCAGGATCGGCTCTCGCCCTGCGCTGTCCCCAACAGCGGGCGCAGAACGTTCCTGCGGGTGGCAGACCACCCGCACAAACGTCCACGACCCGCAGGAACGTTCTGCGTACGCACTTGGAGATCGGACCAGGTCTGCGCGGGTGAGGAGCAAGGTCGGCTGATTTTGATGGCCCGGGGGTCTGGGCAACCCGACTCAATGCGGGTACCGTTCATTCACCATCAACCACCAGGGGGGTTTGACCATGGCATACCAGGTTGCCAATTACCACGTCCTCGTCTATGGCGGGCCGACCGGCTACCAGACGAACCGCGCGCAGATCCAGCTCAGCGACTCGGCGGGTAAGTCCCGCGCGTGGATCCGCTTCAACGACCGGGGCATGTCCTTCGAGACGGACTACGAGCAGGACGGGATCATCCGGATGCACCTGCCGTCGGACATGTTCGGCCCGGTGATCGACCTGCTGAGGAACGAGTCCGGAGTGTACGTCTACATGGCGCAGGGCCGGGCGTTCCTCGGGACGTCGAGCGAGCCGATCGGCGAGGGCGAGTAGCTCCCATCCCACCCGGTCCACGGCCAAAGGTGCTCGTGGGCCGGGTGGAGGCGCCTGCCATCGTCTGGGAGGGTGGGGGCATGGACCTGCGCATCTTCATCGAGCCCCAGCTGGGCGCCTCGTACGACACCCAACTCGCCCTCGCCCGCCGCGCGGAGGAACTCGGCTTCGACGCGTTCTTCCGCTCCGACCACTTCCTCCATTCCGGCAGCGGGGACCCGATGCCCGGCCCGACCGACTCGTGGATCACGCTCGCGGGCCTCGCCCGGGAGACCTCGACCATCCGGCTCGGCACCCTCGTCACCTCCGCGACCTTCCGTCTGCCCGGCATGCTCGCCGTCCAGGTGGCGCAGGTGGACGCAATGTCGGGCGGACGCGTCGAGCTGGGCCTCGGCACCGGCTGGATGGCGGCGGAGCACACCGCATACGGCGTGCCTTTCCCGGAGAAGCGTTTCGGCCTCTTCGAGGAGCAGCTCGAGATCATCACAGGTATGTGGGGGACCCCGGTGGGTGAGCGGTTCTCCCACGACGGCGCCCACTACCAGCTCATCGACTCCCCTGCCCTTCCCAAGCCGGTCCAGGACCCGCTACCGATCATCATCGGGGGAGGAGGAGCCCGCAAGACCCCCAACCTCGCGGCCCGCTTCGCTCACGAGTTCAACCAGGCCTTCCCCGAGAAGTCGCAGGTCCCGGACCTGCGGGACCGCGTCCGCCGCGCGTGCGAGGAGATCGGAAGGGACCCGGATTCAATCATCCAGTCGCTCGCGCTGACCACGGTCGTCGGGGCGGATGATTCCGAGTTCGCCCGCCGTGCCGCCGCCATCGGGTCCACTCCCGAGCGGACGCGCGAGCGCGGCATCGCCGGCACCCCGGATGAGGTGATCGAGTCCCTGCGAGGCTTCGCCGACCAGGGCGTCACACGCGTCTACCTCCAGTGCCTCGACATGGCGGACCTCGAACACCTCGACCTCATTGCCGAGGAGGTCATGCCGCACGTCGCCTGACGGGAATTCGTGCCTGTGTACCAACCATCACAGACATGATCGGGACCAAGGTCCTAACGTCATGCCGAAGCTGGCATCGGATCGGCCGATGCCGCCCTCAGAGATGCGAAAGGGCGATCAATGCGCAGGAGTTCGAGAAACCTCATCGCCGGGGTTGCGGTGGGATCGTTGATGCTGGTCTCACCGGCCGCCCAGGCGGACGGGGAACATCCGCGGCTGACCCCGGATTCGGTCGAGCAGGTGATCCTGCCGGGCCAGTCCTATGAGGTCGAGAAGACGGTGCACACCCCCAACCTGCCCCCCGTGCTCGACGTCTGCCTCGTCGTGGACCTCTCCGGGAGCTACTCCGACGATCTGCCGAACATCAAATTGTTGGCCCCAGGCATTTGGGACGCCATCGTGGCGGGTGGCGTGACCGACCTGCAGTTCGGGTTGGCCTCCTTCGTCGACTTCCCGTTCTCGCCGTGGGGCAGCGGGTCGGACTACGGCTACCGGCTCGACCAGCAGCTGACCGGTACCAAGGCCATGTGGCTCACTGCGGTCAACGGGATGGTCACCCTCAACGGCGGGGACGGTCCCGAGAGCCAGTACGAGGCGCTGTACCAGGTGGCCACGGGCGCCGGGAATGAAGTCGTGGCGGCCCCCAACGATTCCGGCGACATCGCATCCGGCGGCGGGTGTGACTACCGGGAGGACGCCACGAAGGTCGTGATGCTCACGACCGACGCGCCGTTCCACAATGCCGGCGACGCTGGACCGTTCCCCTACCCCGGCGCCTCCGCAGCCGACACCCAGGCGGCCCTCGTGGCCGCCGACATCAAGGTGATCGGTCTGAAGGCACCGGGTGCGGGAGGCGAACTCGATGCGCTGGCAGCGGCCACGGGTGGAACCACCGTGACGACAGCGGCGGACAGTTCGAACATCGCCACAGCCATCCTGCAGGCGCTGGAGGAGATCGAGGTCGAGGTCACCATGGCCAGCAACTGCGTCGCCGACACCGGTGGCGTGATCGACACAACGTTCGACCCCGCCTCCCGGGTGGTCGAGAACGGCGCCGACGCCGTCTTCACCGAGACCATCTCGGTGGCATCAGACGCCCCGGGCGGCACCTACACCTGCGAGGACTGGGCACTCATCGACGGTGAGCCCATGGTGGACGCCGAAGGCGACATCATCTACGAGTCCAAGACGATCCTCGTGCCCGAGAACTTCGTGACCGGCGGTGGTGTCGTCACCAACGGTGAGAAGGGGAAGGCCCGGGCGAACCTGCTGACCTTCGGCGGCAATGCCGGCTACATGGCTGACGGGACGCTCGTGGGGCATTGGAACTTCAACTTCCACGACCAGGGTGTGAAGATTCAGACCACGGAGATCACCGCCCTGCAGTTCTTCGACACCGGCCTGACCCCCGCTCCCCCGGAGGTGGACGCCGACACCGCCCTGATGACGGCGGAAGCACGCGTGAAGGTCGGAAACGATCCGTGGCTGGAGGGCTGCACCGTGGTGGCTGGATTCCAGGACGATGGCGAGCCGCAGAACGACCAGGTACTCAGCTTGGACCTGGACTGCGGCACTGAGAACTTCTTCTGGGAGAACCTGACGGGTGGCAACATCCAGATCCATGACGGTACGAAGGGCTGACCGTCGGGCCTGACGCGACCGCGGCAGACAGGACAGCGGTGGGCAAGGGGTCGGTCTTGATGACCGACCCCTTGCACCGACCCATCAACGGGCGACTAGGATCAGGGAAGCCGA
>JBNJCY010000260.1:0-3732 GCA_051744325.1 Actinomycetota bacterium | reverse complement strand
TTCCAGCACCGCCCCGCCGCGTGCGGCCGGCAGGATGGAGAATCCTCCGATGGCCCCGAACCGCGGGTCGGTGATCCGGCTGACGGCCTCAGCGGCCCCTACCACCGGGTAGTCGCCCAGCTCCACGAGCGTGGCCAGGGACCCGGACAGCGACTGCAGCCCGGCCCCGGTGAAGCTCGCCCACCACGCCACGCCGGTGCGGCTGCCGTCGAGGACCTGATTGGCGGCCACTGAGATCCACCCCGACCCCTCGTCCTTGCTGATCTCGTACTCGAACGACTCCGGGTCGAGGCCGAGTTCCGCCAGCAGGTCGCGGGTGAGCTGCCGGGCCTCGTCGTCGCCCGGGGCGTCACCCAGATCCGGGCACTGCGCGGCAGTGCCGTCCCGCACGTCCTCGCAGTTCCAGGGGTCGGCATCAGGATCGTAGAAGTTGAGGCCCGCCTGGCCGTCCGGGTACACCGTCACGTGGGGCTCGCTCCCGTCGAGGGAACCCACCACCCAGGACCCGTCGGAGAGCTCCGGCTCGCCCGCCACGCCCAGCACGGCGGCGATCTCGGCCACCCGCTCGGCGGAGAATGCGGCGGTGGCGTCGAAGGCCCACGTCGTGGCCGTGCCAGACTCGTCCGGCAGCCCGACGGCGCGGAAGATCTGCCGCTCGGAGACCGGCCAGATCATCCGCTCGTCGAGCGCCGTCGCGGAGTCCGCCCCCGCGATCGACTCCGGGGCTGCCGCATCCCCGGCGTCCTCGGCCATTCCGGAGGTCGCCGCCTCGTCGTACGAGGCGTCATCGCCACCGGACCCCGCGAGCAGCGCGCCGCTCCCGAGGCCGAAGCCCACCGCTCCGACGACGACGGCGCTCGCCGCCGCCCCGGCGGCGCGCAACCATCTGGCACGGCGGCTGGGGGCGTGGCCCAGGTCCGTGACGGGCGCGATCCCCGCCCCGCCCTCCTCGGCTGCGATGCGGGCGTCGACGACGGCGCGCAGCCGCGTCAGGTCCACCCGGGACTCCCGGGCGGGGTCGGCCGCACGCAGGCGGTCGAGGGTGACGTCGTCGTGGTCGCTCATGGACTTCTCCTCCTCACCGGGACATCGGTTCGCTGACCTGTATGTGTGCCCGGCGCGCGCGTTCTTTCACTCGACGGCCCACGCGAGGGCGAGGCGGGAGCGGGCGCGGGAGAGGGCGGCGTCGGCCCCGCTCCGGGAGATCCCGAGCGCGTCCGCCAGCGCCTCCCCGGTCAGGCCCTCCCATGCGTGGAGGAGCAGGACCTCCCGGTCGCGTTCGGAGATCCCGGCCAGTGCCCGGCGAACGGTGTCGTCCGTGACGGCCGCGTCGGCGGGATCGGCGTCGTCAGGGGTCTCAGGGAGTTCCTCGACCAGCAGGGCGGCCTTCTTGCGCCGGTGGTTGGCGAGCAGGTAGCCCGCGCTGCGGTACAGCCAGGGCAACTCGGCGCCGTCGGGCACGTCGTCGCGACGCCGCCACGCCAGTGCGAGCACCTCGGCGGCCAGGTCCTCGGCCTCCAACGGCGCGCGGCGCAAGAAGTACCGGTGCACCGCCGTGGCGTGGGCACGGAACAACTGGTCGAACCAGGCCTCGTCGTGTCCTGCCACGTGTGCTCCCTCGCTCCTCGGGACCGCTGCTCCCTGCTTGTGTCGCGGCTGCCCCCAATCTTGCACGCGAGTCCCGGCGCCTCTGTCCGGGACACGGTTCGCTCGGCCGATCAGGCTCCGATCACGTCGGCACCGGGGCATCCTTGACACAACTGTGACCAAGCGGCAGCCGAGATCCGCCCCTTCCGGCACACATACCGAGTGAACGACTCACGAGGAGGACGCAATGGGCAGGAACAGCATCATCCGGTGGAAGGTCGCGGTGGCCGTGCTCGCCACGCTGCTCGTCGCAACTGTCTCGGTACTGGTCGGCATCTATGTCCTCGGGGGTGCTGCCCCCTACGCCATGGGTGGCGGCGGTGACGATTCGGGCTGGGACGTCCCCACTGAGGAGTCCGCCGCGGACCGGGAGAGCTACGACGCCGGCATGGACGCCAGCGGCATGGCCCCCGTCCCGGTGGAGGACCAGCTCGTCCGCTACGCCTCCCTCAGCCTCCAGGTCGATGACGTGACCGGTGCCGTCGAGGAGATCCGCACCGCGGCCCGCACCGCGGGTGGCTTCATCCAGTCCTCCGACCTCTTCTCCGGTTCGGGCGGCTGGTACCCCGTCGAGGAGGGAGACGTCGCCGCTCCCACCACGTTGACCGGCGGTCACCTCACCGTCCGGGTCGTCGACTCCGAGCTGGAGTCCTTCCTCGACGCCATCCGGGGCTTCGGCAACGTCACCGCGGAAAGCGTGTCCTCCGAGGACGTCACCATGCAGTACACCGACCTCGACGCGCGCATCCCGATCCTCGAGGCCGAGCGCGACAGCCTCACCGCGATGCTGGCCCGCGCCACCACCGTGGAGGAGGAACTCATGATCCGCGACCGCGTGGTGGCCGTCACCGCCGAACTTCGCTCGCTCCTCGACCAGCGGACCGCGCTGGCTGACCGGGACACCATGGCCACCGTCTCCGTCTCCCTGTCGGTGCCGCCGTCGGCGCTGTCGCCCTCGTCCGTCGACATCCCATGGTTCTCCTGGTACGAGCTGCAGCAGGCCTTCGCCTCCGGTGTGGCCGGCTTCCAGCGGATCGTCTACGGCTTCCTCACCGCCGTGATCGCGACGGCGCCGCTCTGGATCCCGCTGTGGATCGTGCTGGCCGTCCGGCGCCGCCGTCGTGCGCAGACTGCTGATGCCGTCCCCGCTGCTGCGCCAGCCGCCGTGCCGGCATCCGTCGCAGCGGAGGAGAGCGCGGGGGACGAGACCACCACTCAGCCGTGAGAGTAACCAGCCGGACCGACGGTTCGCGACGCGACGTCTCGTCGTAGAGTTGTCAGCGATCCAGGAGTGAGGACTGATGGGCAAACACACCGCCAACACCATGGCGTCGCCGGCTGACGCAGGCGACGCCGTCGCCGCCGCCACCAACCTGAGCAAGATCTACGGCTCGGGCGAGACGAGGGTGGTGGCGCTCGACGATGTCGACGTCACCTTCGGCCGCGGCGAGTTCACCGCCATCATGGGACCATCCGGGTCCGGGAAGTCCACCCTCATGCACTGCATGGCCGGGCTGGACTCCCCCACGTCCGGGCAGATCGTCGTGGACGGCCTCGACATCTCCCACATGAGCCAGCGGGAGCTGACGAGGGTGCGGCGCAGCCGCATCGGCTTCGTCTTCCAGGCCTACAACCTCATCCCCACGCTCACCGCCGCGGAGAACATCACGCTCCCCCTCGACATCGCGCGCGCGGACGTGGACCGCTCGCGCTTCGACCAGGTGGTGGACGCCGTCGGGCTGCGGGACCGGCTGCATCACCGGCCCTCGGAGCTCTCCGGCGGGCAACAGCAGCGCGTGGCCTGTGCGCGGGCGCTCGTGGGCAACCCGTCGGTGGTGTTCGCGGACGAGCCCACTGGCAACCTGGACTCGCGCTCGGCCGCCGAGGTGCTCGGCTTCCTGCGCAGCTCCGTGGACGAGCTCGGCCAGTCCGTGGTGATGGTGACCCACGAGGCCTTCGCCGCCGCGTACGCGGACCGCATCCTCTTCCTCGCGGACGGCCGCATCGTGCACGAGCTGCTCGAACCCACGAATGACTCGGTGCTCGCAACCCTCGCCGAACTCGCACCCGCGCCGGCCGAAGTCC
>JBNJCY010000259.1:0-3752 GCA_051744325.1 Actinomycetota bacterium | reverse complement strand
GTAACTGCGGACATCGATGGGCGGGTCGCCGAGATCGAGACGCGTGAGGCGGAAGCGGCCCGCGAGGCCGACCGTCACCGCGCCGAGGTCCAGCGGTTGCTGGGGGAGCAGGAGGAGTCCCGCCGTCGGGCGGAGGCTCAGGAGGCCCGGCTCGCGCAGGCGGTCGCGGAGGAGAAGCGCGCGATCGATGCCGTCGCGGCTCGCGAGTCAGAACTCGCCGGGCTGGAGGACCAGGTCGCGGCCGCGCAGTCCCAGCTGATCGACCTCGGCGAACGCGTGAAAGTCCAGGAGGCCGGGTTCTACGACTACTTCCACCCCGCGGAGGACTCAGCGACGTTGTCCGATCGGCTGGACGAGCTTCGCCGGGCCATCGTGGGAACCCTCCGCGGAGAGGGGGGGATCTCGATGAAGGGCGTGAACCCGAAGAACCGGCAGAACGCCACGGAGGCCGCGGAGCTCGCCGTTCGCGCCTACAACTCCGAGGCCGAGAACGCGATCAGGACCGCCGCGGCGGGCAGCGTGGACGCCGCGTTGGTCCGGCTGCTGCGTGCACGTGACGCCATCGCGGCGCACGGTGCCCAGTTCGGGATCGGCGTCTCGCAGCAGTACCACGACCTGCGCATGGAGGAGGTCAAGCTCGTCGCAGACCATCGGCACAAGCAGCGCGAGGAGGAGATGGCGGCCGCGCGCGTCAGGGCGGCGAGCCAGCCGCGCAATCCGGAGCGGCCGGCCCACCCGGGTGGTGGACAGAACCCGTGGGCTCCCGGGCAGGGTGAGTGGCGATGACCGGACCGGGCCTGCCACCGCCGTCGGAACACGACCGGGTTGACGTGCCCCCGCCGTCCGAGGTGGACCGGGTGGAACTCACACGCACGTGGCTCACGGTGGCGCCATGGGTGGCGGCGTTCTTGGGGCTCGTGGTCGTGGGGATCCTGATACTCACCTGACGGAAGCTGTCGTTCCCAGGCGAGAGCGGCAGGTGCGGGGACCGCTCGCACAGCACAAGCGAGGCACGCGGAGCCACCCACGACCCGTGACCGGACCCGCCACTCCACGATTCCTCCCCCACGCGGCCGGCCCTCCCGCCTCACGCCTCGGAACCACCCACGACCCGTTCCGAGACTCGCCACTCCACGATTCCTCCCCCACGCGGCCGGCCCTCCCGCCTCACGCCTCGGAACCACCCACGACCCGTTCCGAGACCCGCCGTTCCAGTTGTTCACACCAAACTGGCTTTCATCACTTGTTAACCCATTGATGGGGAAGATCGTTTCCCTCGACGGAAAACGAATTACCCCAACAATGGGTTAACGGCTGTTGAGACGGCGCAGAGGGGGGCTGAGCGGATGTTGCGAGGCGCTGGGAGGGCGTGCTGAGGCGCTGGAGGGTGTTGAAGGGGCACAGAAGGGCATCCGGGGGGTGCACAGGGTGCGCTGGAGGGTGTTGAAGGGGCACAGAAGGGCATCCGGGGGGTGTGCAGGGCACGCTGAAGGCCGTCGGTGCGATCCACCAGGCCGCGGTGCGATCAGCCAGGTCGTGATCGCGCGATCTGCGCCGCCATCCACGCAATGGAGCAATGGTCGACACTCAGGTCGACACTAAGGGGCAGTGTTCAGACCCGAAAAAACTCCCAGCCAAGTCACCCCGGCCGGGAGTTTCGGACCAGCACCACAGGTAGTCGAGGGAACCACCCTGTTGTGCGCAAGGGGGGAGTTGAACCCCCACGCCCTTTCGGGCACACGGACCTGAACCGTGCGCGTCTGCCTATTCCGCCACTTGCGCAGTGCCGCTTGCCACCCCGGTTTGTCCACTCACGAAATGGGAAGCAGGCTTTCGCAACTTTACCACGCAGCGTTCGGGCCCACCCCGCCCGCATGGGCCCGCCTACTGTGTGACCTCGCCCACATGCTGGCAGGCCCGCCGGCCCGGCCCGCACTCCAGCGGGCGCCGTTGTGGGAACGGGAGGCCGAGGCGGATACCATTGATCAGACACCGGTCCACCCGTGGACCACGCCCAGACCAGGAGGACCAATGGGATTCCTCGACAAGTTCGAGCGCTCCGTGGAGAAGGCGGTCAACAGCGCCTTCTCCAAGGCGTTCAAGTCCGAGGTCAAGCCCGTGGAGATCGCCTCAGCCATCCGCAAGGACATGGACGACCGGGCCGTGGCCGTCTCCCGCGGTCGCACCGTGGTGCCCAACCAGTTCACCGTGGCCCTGTCCAGCACGGACAAGGAGCACATTGACCAGTGGGGCGCCGAGACCCTCGCCGCTGAGATCGAGGCCGCCGCCACCGAGCACGCCACCTCGCAGCGCTACAACTTCGTCGGCCCGGTCTCCGTGGACTTCGAGACCGACGAGGCCCTGACCACGGGCCGCTTCGCCGTCGCGTCCTCCACGAAGAGGGGAAACGTTGCGCCCGCCACCACGGACACCCCCTCCGAGCGTCACCCCATCATCGACATCGACGGACAGCGCTACCTCCTCACCGGCCCCGTGACGGTGATCGGCCGCGGCTCCGAGGCTGACATCGTGGTGGACGACTCCGGGGTCTCCCGCCGCCACCTCGAACTCCGCGTGACCCCGCGCGGCATCATCGCCCAGGATCTTGGCTCCACGAACGGTCTCTACGTCGAGGGCCACAAGGTGGAGGCCGCCACCCTTGTGGACGGCAACACGCTCACGATCGGCCGCACCCGCATCCTCTTCTGGAACGCCCCGGACGACGACTGACCGGAAGGAAACCCCCAGCCCCATGAGCGAACTCGCGGTCACCCTCCTCCGCCTGAGCTACCTCGCGCTCCTGTGGGTGTTCGTGTTCGCCGCGATCTCCGTCCTCCGCCAGGACCTGTTCTCCGCCACCCGTGTCACCCAACGAGGCCACGGGGCCCGCACGGAGACGGGGCGCGACCGCCGCGCACCCTCGCCCGCCCCCGCCCCGGTTGCGCCGCCGTCGCCGACGACGCCGCCACGCACCGCCGGTGGCGCCCCGCAGCGCCAGTCGATCACCCGGCCCCCCTCGCGGCTCATGGTGACGGCCGGCAAGCTGGCCGGCACGTCGCTGCCGCTGGGCAACTCCGCGATCGTGGTCGGCCGGGCGCAGTCCTGCACCCTGGTCCTGGAGGATGACTACTCCTCCTCGCGCCACGCCCGCTTCTTCCTGCAGGGTGACCAGTGGTACGTCGAGGACCTCGGGTCCACGAACGGCACCACCGTCGCGGGACGCACGATCAGCGAACCGACCCCCATCGGACCGGGTACCGAGGTCCGCATCGGCCAGACCGTGCTGGAGCTGCGCCGGTGAGCGTCCAGGTCAACTACGCGGCACGCTCCGACGTCGGGCTCGTGCGTTCCACGAACCAGGACTCCGGGTACGCCGGCCCCCACCTCCTCGTCCTCGCGGACGGCATGGGTGGGCCCGCCGGCGGGGACATCGCCTCCTCGGTGGCGGTGGCCCACCTCGCCCCCCTCGACGACGACGTCCACCTTGCCGATGACCTCCTCGACCTCCTGCGGGAGGCGGTCGAGGACGCGCACGACGAGCTGATGGAACGCTCCCAGGAAGATCCGGCCCTGGCGGGCCTCGGCACCACGTGCATCGCCCTGCTGCGCTCGAACAACAAGCTCGGCATGGTCCACATCGGGGACTCCCGCGCCTACCTGCTGCGCGGTGGGATCCTCACCCAGGCCACCACGGACCACACCTACGTCCAGCACCTCGTGGACACCGGGCGCATCACGCCCGAGGAGGCGGC